>JBNJHL010000039.1:13109-15088 GCA_051748445.1 Bacillota bacterium | reverse complement strand
TTTTCGGTAAGTGCTTATAAATTTCTAAGCCGGTTAAACCCATTAACTATCTACTCCTTTCATTTATACGTTACAGGAAAAGCTTCGGCTTCATCGTCGCCTCCACCGAAGCTGTGCGTCCTTATTGTCTGCTACATTAAGGGATCCATGGTCAGGGCCGGGTGACCTTTTTCTTCCAGGAAGGGAAGAATTTCATCTGACGTGGTGCCGACAGTTTCATCGGCAATCTTGTCCACAAAATCTGCGCCAAGACCATCTTCTTCAGCCCGCTCACGCAGCTCATCACCGAGTGAATCTTTTAGTTCCTTCGGCATCCACACTACACGGCCCAGCCCCCCGTCAGCGCTGATAAACTTCCTGCTAAGCACATAAGCACGACCATGACCCATGAAGCCTGGAGTCTGAACTCCACCACCGACAGAACCGGCCAGGGTAGAGAAAGTCATACCAATCGGGGTGTCCCCACTATATTCACGGGTGGTAATCATAACCCCGTTTGCTTCGGGCAGAATTGCCATGATGCACTCGAAGCAGCCGCAGGAGGTCATGGGGCGGTCCATGAAACTGTACATCGAACATTCTTCGATCGTCCGGTTAGTATTAAGGTATACATATTCATTTGTCGATTCCCAGATACCCTTTTCTTCGTCGATCAGGCCTTCTTTCTTGATCGGACGGTTTGGCCCGGTGGCATCGATTTCATATGCTGCTTTGGCATCAAGCCAGCTGACGGCCCCACACAGTCCCAAACGTTCCGGGGTTACCACACAGACGTGGTTCGGGGCAAAGGACTGGCAAAGGATACAGGAATAGAACTCTTCAACCGACTCATCGGTCAGACCTTTGAGGCGCTCGTCGCGGGCATTGTAAAACTTCTGGGCCCTCTTAAGCTCTTCTTCCACCTTGTCGGCTTCGGTAATCAGGGTTACCTGGACCCGGTCAACGATAGAGGGGAATTCATCCTTGAACTTGGCTACCAGCAGCTCTCCAAAATCGCGAATCTTAAAGCCTTTGGCTGCTGCATCCTTGCTAATCCGCATCCAGACTGTATCACGCTGGGCCATGTGCCAGATTCCTTCACCATAGTTAATCAGGTAGTGCAGGCGGCGCTCCAACACGCCTTCGAAGTCTTCCTGCATTTTACGCCCGAAGATCTTAATAACCAGGCCAAGCGGCAGAGAACTGCCTTCTTCGGTATCATCAATTTCCGGGCCGATTACCTCGATCTTGCCATCCTCAATTTCATCTTCACCAACCGATTCAACCAGTTCGAATGCGGTAGTGCGACCACCGCCGAACTCCAGCCGCATATCACCCTTGCGGATAACCTCACCTTCAAAAGCGGGGCCGACTGTAATCGGAACGGGGATATCTACTATCTTCAGTTTAATACCGCGAATTTCCATCGCCACCTGCAGCATATCGTCGTAGCTGGGGTTAGATACATACCAGTTAGGAATCTGCTCATCTTCGTCAAGCTCCTGGTCGGTAATAACCGGGAAACCGAGGAAGATGGCAGCAAAGTGGGCAGCAACCTGGACTTCATCAATTTCGCCAAGCTGCAGCACGAAAGCCCGTACGCGGCGGCGCTGGTAATCGCGGGTATCCTGGCGCTCTCCGGGCGGGATACCGCCGAAGGCGATACCGGCACGCAGGGCGTAATTTACAGCGTGAATAACCTGGGTAAAGTTCCCTATCGGGAAGGCAATGAAGTCAACACCAAGCTTACAGCCAGCTTCAATTGCCTGCTCAACCACCTGGTTACAGAGGAAAATCATGAAACCTTTACCCTGCAGATCCATGACCAGCTTGCCTACAGCTTCGCTGGATTTACCTTTACCCATAATAACGGCCTGACCGGGAATAGTCCAGTCAACCAGGAGGATACCGTAACGGCGGACCACCGGGTCACCTAAAAATCCGGTCCAGGGCTCGACATGAGGCCTGACCCCGTCAAGATAACGCAAGGCCTCGATGAT
>JBNJHL010000039.1:0-13099 GCA_051748445.1 Bacillota bacterium | reverse complement strand
TGCAGAGTATGCTGCCGCTTCACCGCACAGGCGGGCGTTATCGAAGTTTAATTCCTCGTGAACCTGGCTGCGCATGCGGTTTAAGATCGGGGGCAGATCACCCAGTTTTTCAACCGCCTCACCGCTCAGCGCCCTGATTACCGGCAGGTAATAACCGGTGTCAGGGTAACCTACCGGCTTGTCAGCGCCAAAGCGCCTAATGGCCTGGTTAAGCAAGATTTCAGCATAGCTGGTGGCGATAACCGCCCCATCGTATGCTTTTTCAAACAGTTTTAAAGGTGGGTTCGATTCATCAACCGCACCGTCAAATATCTCATCAAATGATTCTTTCCAGTCTCTGGTGAGTACACCTTCACTCATTGTTCGTGCCTCCTTTAAGCGATTATTATTACCATCCCGTGGACAGTTCAGTTTCGTATTTTTCCGCAGTCTGCTTATGGATCTTCAGCTTCCAGGAACGCTCTTCGAGAGCAGCCAGAATTTTTTCAGCCGCTTTTTCCGGATCTTCTTCCCACATGAAGTAACCGCCATAAACATCTTCGGCAATCTGCAGGGCAATACCGTCGACCAGGGCGCTGCCGGTAACTTCCGGAACTACCCCGACGTGGGTTGGAATGCCAAGGGTGACACACCAGGAACCAATTGATATTGCTTTTTCACTCATCGCTTCCGGAGCGGAGGCCACGAAAGGTACTTTCGGTACATCTACATCCCACTGGCGGGCCAGGGCAGTGGTGAAATCATAGCACCTGGAGTTATCCACGCATGAACCCATGTGGAAAACCAGCGGTAATTTTTCTTTCAGACGTTCTTCATTTGCATCATTTAGGGTCTTGTAGAAAGCCTTCAACCCTTCACCGGCATATTCTTCCACAGCCTGATCGTTCATTAAGCCAAGCTTGGCCGCGGTTCCGGCAGCACAACCAGTAGCCAGCAGCAGAACATCATTTTTAGCCAATTCCTTGATCAGGTAAGCTCCGCTGGCATCATGCGGCACCCGCAGGTTGTTACAACCGGCAAAAAGCACTACGCCTTTTAGCTGGCCGGAATCAACCGCATCTGTTACAACCTTAATTGGCTCGTCAGGATTAACTGCTTTGAGAACATCTTCCATCGCTTCCATGCTGAAACCGGCAGTAACCTTGTGCTTAATATCAGGAATATCCACTTCTTTTCCTTTACGCTCTTTATAGGCTTCAATGGCGAGGTTAATGACTTCCCTTGCTTTCTCCACGGCATGTTCTTCTGAAAAGTCAATGTGGTAAGCACTGGGGATCTTGGAGTGTGCCATCGTTGTTACAATTCTTGTATGGAAACAATCGGCCAGGGATTGGATGCCGGGCATAATACACTGAACATCAACAACCATTAAGTCGACCCCACCGGTCATGATCGGCAGTTCCTGGGATAAGAAGTTGGTCAAAACGGGAACGCCCTGGCGCATCAGCACCTCGTTACCGGTACAACAAACACCCATACACTTGATTCCTTTTGCACCAGCCTCTTCGGCTTCCGCTTTCATTTCACGAGCCTGGCGAACGATCATTTCACTTAAAAGTGGATTATGACCGTGCACGGCAATATTAACCATTTCGGGATCAATCACTCCGAAGTTAGCTTCAGTGGTAACCGGTTTCGGCGTTCCAAAGAGAATATCGGAAAGGTCTGTTGCAATATGCATGCCGATATAGTCAGCCAGTGAAGTTTTTAATCCCTGGAATATAAGGTTAACCGGGTCTGCGTCGACCCCCATGTGGGTCTGACCCATTACTTCTGAAATCGTAGTATGAACCGATCGTGGTTGGATGTTACATCTGTCATAGACTTCCATTCTTCCAGGCACTACAGTTGTTTCGAGCCACTTGCATGGATCCGGACTCATCTTGGAAAAGTCAGCTTCGGCCAGGGCAACTACCTCTTTCAATAGCTCCATATCTTCCTTGCCTTCTGTTTCAAGACCAAGTCTTTCGGCCACGCGGTGAAGCTTATCAGGGTCTTCAATAGCATAATCCGGCGCCTTTCCTTCGGCCAGATCGTGAATAGCATAAAACATGTGACGACTGTGATCGGCATGCGCGCCGCAGCCACCGGCAATGGCCCGAATCAGGTTACGGGCAACTATTGTATAACCGTGGGCACCACAAATACCTTTCGATGCTTTTTTAGTTATACGGCAGGGCCCCTGCAGGCAAATTCGGCAGCAAACACCGGTTCGCCCGAAGTTGCACTGGGGCTGCATTTTAACATAACGTTCATAGGCGGTTTCATGCTGGCCGTTTTCGCTGTTTTTATCAATTACCGCCAGCGCCGCCGGGTCAATTGTCCTTCTGTTGTCAACTTTTTTCTTGCCTTCGGACATTATCTGGTCTAACCTCCTTGATTGGTTTGTGAGATAAGAATTTTGCTGTTCTTACTTTCCTGTCCCCTTGAAACATTGTAGTTTATTTTGCAAAACAAATCATCAAAATTATAACAATTTAAATGCGGTCCGTTCACCTCCCGGTAGCCATTTCATATATTTTCTCCAGTCCGGGTAAAAGGTCTTCTTTTTCTACCACCAATGGTATTTCACGGCGGGCCTTCTCCAGAACTTGCTCAGAAAATGGAATCATCCCCGCAAAACGCCCCGGGGGAAGTTGGGATTCTAGGTAAGCACGATCTTCTGCGCTGCGAATCTTGTTGCCGACAAAATAAATCTTCTCAATTTTTAAATCAGAAGCAAGCTTGTCAACAGCTTTTGCCGTGCTTACACCGGCCCGGGTTGGCTCAACCACTACCAGCATTACTTCTACCCCGCGGGCAGTGCCGCGGGTCAGGTGTTCAATACCGGCGCTCATGTCGAGAACAACCCCTTCCTCGCGATCGAGGAGCAGGTCGGTCAAAACAGCGTTTAAAAATGAGTTTTCCTTACAGTAGCAGGCTGAACCGCCCTGCTTGATGGCGCCCATTTTCAGAAACCTGAGCAGCCCATCATGCAGGGTATAGTTTTCGAGGACATCGTCTACATTGGGATTTAAGTCTACCAGCGTTCCTCCACCGGCATTCTTGGCCTCGATTACATCCTGCAATTCAATTAAAGGCCTTAATTTATCCAGTTGATCAGGATCCAGACCGAGCCCCAACCCCAGATTGGCATCGGGATCTGCATCAACCGCAAAGACCGGCATCTCGTTTAGCGTAAAACAGCGCACTAATTGCGCGGACACTGTTGATTTGCCCGCGCCGCCTTTACCAGAAACAGCTATTTTCAATATCGACACCCCATAATGGGGCAAAAAAATATACCCCTGACAGTTTAAATAACACGATAACCCCTATTCGACAAAACCGGCTAAAAATCCTTTATAACGCTTAAAGTTGGTACTTTCATAATTTTTAAAAAAAGCCCTCCCTTTTAGGGGAGGGCTTATAAGAGCTACTTTTTGTTAAAAGTCAACTCGTCCTCTTCATCGACATTAACCGAAACAGTATCTCCGGGAGCAATCTTGCCCTGCAGCAGTTCTTCGGAGATGCCGTCTTCAATCCGTCTCTGGATAACCCGCCTTAACGGACGGGCGCCGTAAGTCGGATCAAAGCCCTCCTGCAGGAGTTTACCCTTAACATCATCAGATATTTCAATTTGCAGGTCGTGTTCCTCGATTCGCCTGTTCAGTTCATTGAGCATAATGTCGACGATTTGTCTAATATGTTCCTCGCTGAGAGCGTGGAAAACAATCAGGTCATCGACCCTATTCAGAAACTCGGGACGGAAGGTCCGCTTCAGCTCATCCATGATCCGCTCTTTCATTTTATCGTAATCGCCTTCTTCGTCGCTAGACCCAAAACCAACGGTGCTTTTGTTAATGAAATTAGCACCAACGTTTGAAGTCATAATTACAACTGTATTGCGAAAATCAACGGTACGTCCCTTTCCGTCAGTGAGGCGGCCATCTTCCAGAATCTGCAGCAAGATGTTAAATACGTCGGGATGCGCTTTTTCTATTTCGTCAAGCAAAATGACCGAATATGGATTACGACGCACCTTTTCCGTAAGCTGGCCACCTTCTTCATAACCAATATAGCCTGGCGGCGCCCCGATCAAGCGGGCAGCAGTGTGCTTCTCCATGTACTCGGACATATCGAGACGGATTACCGCATTCTCATCTCCGAACAGTGCTTCAGCCAGGGCCCTGCCAAGCTCGGTTTTTCCAACCCCCGTCGGGCCAAGGAAAATGAAAGACCCAATCGGCCGTTTCGGATCTTTTAGTCCGGCCCGGGCCCTGCGTACGGCACGGGATACCGAGCGAACCGCTTCGTCCTGGCCAATAATCCGGTTATGGAGTGTTTTCTCCAGGTTCATCAAGCGGACTGACTCTTCTTCAGCCAGCCGTTTGACCGGTATCCCGGTCCAGCTGGAAACGATGTAGGCAACATCTTCTTCGGTCACATTGGACATATCAGAAGCGCCCACCTTCTGTTCCCACTCTTTTTTCTGCTCTTCAAGATCTTCTTTCAGCTTGTGCTCTTCATCACGCAGCGTAGCCGCCTTTTCAAACTCCTGGTTGCGCACCGATGATTCTTTTTCAGTCCGCAGATTGTAGAGTTTCTCTTCTACTTCTTTCAAATCGGGCGGCACAGTATAGTTGCGAATCCGCACTCTCGAAGCAGCTTCATCAATTAAGTCGATCGCCTTGTCGGGCAGGAATCGATCAGCTATGTAGCGATCTCCGAGTTTAACTGCTGCCTCTACCGCCTCATCAGTTATCTTGACCTTGTGATGCGCTTCATAACGGTCACGCAGCCCTTTTAAGATTTCAACGCTCTCCTCGCGGGTCGGTTCGCCAACAAGGATTTGCTGAAATCTTCTTTCCAGAGCCGGATCCTTTTCAATATTTTTGCGATATTCATCAAGAGTTGTCGCTCCGATACACTGTAGTTCACCACGAGCCAGGGCCGGCTTCAGGATATTTGAAGCGTCGATTGCACCCTCGGCGGCTCCGGCACCAATCAGTGTATGCAGCTCGTCAATAAAAACCATCACATTACCAGCCTGGCGCAGCTCATTCATCAGCTTGCGAAGCCGCTCCTCGAACTCTCCGCGGTACTTGGTTCCGGCCACAACAGCAGCTAATTCAATTGTAACAACCCGCTTGTCGCGCAAGATTTCAGGCACCTTGCCTTCAACAATACGCTGGGCCAATCCTTCGGCTATGGCCGTTTTGCCAACACCCGGCTCACCTATCAGGCAGGGGTTGTTCTTGGTTCTGCGACTCAAGATCTGGATAACCCGCTCGATTTCTTTCTCCCGACCGATGACCGGATCGAGCTTGCCTTCCTTGGATAACCTGGTTAAATCCCTTCCGAAAGTATCAACGGTAGGGGTTTGTGGCTCTGCCTTTTCTCCTTCGGCGGGCCGGTTACTGCTTTCCTCACCGCCAAGAAGCTGTATCACTTCCTTGCGGGCCCGTTTTAAATCAATACCGACATTGGAAAGAACCTGGGCGGCTATGCCCTCACCTTCTCTGACCAGGCCAAGCATCAGATGCTCGGTTCCCACATAGTTATGCCCGAGATTCTGGCTCTCTTCAATAGCCAGCTCAACTACCCGCTTGGCCCGCGGGGTATAACTGATGCCCTGCTGGATAACCTTGTCGCCTTTCGGAGTAATTCCTTCCACTTCCTGGCGAACACGGTTCA
Source organism: Bacillota bacterium (assembly GCA_051748445.1). GTDB lineage: Bacteria > Bacillota > Dethiobacteria > DTU022 > DTU022 > T3SED10-7. The sequence continues at coordinate 7,423 of JBNJHL010000039.1, read as the reverse complement.
AATCAACAGACATGTTTTGCAGGGCCCTGGCAGCAATACCTGAACCTTCCCGGGCCAATCCTAAAAGCAGGTGCTCGGTACCGATAAAATTGTGATTTAAGCGCTTGGCTTCTTCCTGGGCCAGCACCAAAACCTGCTGAGCTCTTTCTGTAAATCTTCCAAACATAAACATTCAAGTTCACCTCTTTTTAAGCTGTGCCTTTTGCCAGCTTATAATTATTTCATTCCAAGTGGCGATCCAGTGCCTCCCTGACACGGACCGGCCTTTCCAGATTTTTTTCACGATTACTCAACTTCTTTCCTGCCATCAGCTGCAGACAGCCCGGTCGAACCAGGACCAGCAGCTCGTTTAAAAGCTTGTAATCAACTTTATTTATCAACCCCAGGTCGTGACCAAGTCGCAGGTCAGAAATAAGCTGGATTGCTTCCTGGAAACCCATAATCCGGGAGTATTGTAAAACTCCCAAAGCACGCCAGGCTTTATCTGACAACTCATCCCTTTTTTTATCAAGTAAAGCCTGCCGTGCATTTTGCTCCTGATCAATCACCTGGCGAATCACACTGGAAAGGTTTGTAATTATTTCTTCCTCATTTTGTCCAAGGGTAACCTGGTTGGATATTTGTACCAGGCTACCAACTATTTCGGTCCCCTCACCATAAAGACCGCGGACCATTAAACCAACCTGCGACAGGGCACCGAGGTAGCGACCAATCTGCCTGGTCATAACCAGGGCCGGCAGGTGCATCATTACCGAAGCCCTGAGACCGGTTCCAATATTGGTAGGGCAGGCAGTCAGATAACCATATTTATCATTAAATGCATATTCAAAATTATTTTCAAGGCTATCATCTAATTTTCCTACCTCATTCCAGGCTTCCTCAAGCTGCAGACCAGCCAGGATTGCCTGGATGCGCAGGTGATCTTCTTCATTTACCATCAGGCTTACATCCTCGTCCGACCGCAGGAATAACGCTCCATGTATCGATTCTTTGACCAGGTACATACTGGCCAGGTGTTTCTCAACCAAAGCCTGCTTCTCAAGCTCTGATAATTGATCCATGAGCAGGTAGTGAAAATCTGCAAACTCGGCCTTGCCCTCTGTTGCGGACATTACCTTTTTTAAAACCTGCTCCGTCTGATCTGCGGAGGCCAGGCAGGGGAAAGGATGATCCTGCAAATTCCTGGCTGCTCTTGCCCGCGAACTAATCACTATATCACTATCAGGGCCACTTCTCATCATCCAGCGGCTCAGGTTATAAGCAATCTGTTTCAATGTTCTTCTCCTTCTTCTCTAAGATCTGTTTGATTATTAGCTGTATTTTCCTGGTTTATATCCTTCTCGATCTCCCTGATCCGGTCTCGCAATTCGGCTGCCCTTTCAAATTCTTCATTTTGCACTTTTAACTGCAGCTCTTCCTTAAGCTGATCAAGTTCCCGCAATATATTAACCCGTTTGCGTGCTTTTGCCGGTACTTTCCCGGTATGAACAGTACTGCCGTGAATCCTTTTTAGAAGCGGCTTCAGCTTGTCATCAAATGCCGACACGCAATCACTGCATCCCAGATGTCCAACCTGGCCAAACTGGGCAAAAGTTAAACTGCATGAAGGACACTTTTTATCACCAGCCAGCTTTTCCTCGCGTTTTCCGTTACCGTATAAACCCTGGTTAAGCATACTTGAAAACAATTTGTGCAGAGAAAATTGCGGCTCAGAAGAAAAATCCAGCTCATCTTTTTTCCTTGCACAGGATTCACAAAGATTTAGCTCTGTCTGTTTACCGTTTACATTTTTCACTATATGTATATTAGCTTCATTTTGACGGCATTCCTGACATAACATTTATAACACTCCAATTTGCTTTAATAGCCCGGCTTAATTAATTCCTGCAGAACTTCTTTAAAAATCCTATGCCTGAGCCCGGCAACCTGCGCTGCATTTAACCCCAGGTTTTCATAAACCTCTTCTCCTGTAATCGTCTCAAGAACTGCTGCTTCACGCCTCGAGATTATTTTTTCCTCGCTCATTCGCGCAATCAAATGCCTTAGCTTTTCAAGATCAAAGCTGTTTTCGCAGGCATCGTTAATCAAATTCTGAAAAGTTTTTGCCTGCTCGCCATTAATACGATAAATTTTGATACAACCGCTTCCGCCTCTCCTGCTTTCAACCAGGTAACCTCTTTCCAGCGAAAAACGCCTTTCCAAGACATAATTAATCTGAGAAGGCACACATGAAAATTTTCCGGCCAGATCCCGTCGCTTAATTGCGATACACTGATCTGAACTGAGAGCCAGCATTTTCTTAATATATTCTTCAATGTAATCAGTAAGATTTGCCATTTTGCTTGGCCCTTCCTCATAATCTGACCATCTCTGACCATTAATATAATAACCCAAGTAAAGTGGTTTGGCAAGGATAAAGTAGGGGCTGAAAAAATGCTGAGATGTTTAGTCGGGGAGTTTTGGCTGGTTTACTTAATTTGACGGCACCATGCTCTTGTTTAAGCGTACATCTGTTAACCTAAATAAGTAATTGAAGCAATTAAATGAGGGTTGGTTAAAGGGCATTTCTCTCTGCATTGTCGCCCCGTACTACTTCATTTCTCCACACAACTTCCTTGATTCCATCAAAATTGTACAACGTATCAAACAGCTCTTCCAACTGTAAGCCGGATGGCAATTGAACCAGGAAATCAATAGTAATTAATTCTTCCCCACTCTTAGTATCTTTATCCGGGCCTGAAAGCTCAGTTTGCCTGATATCAATCATTCTATCGCCAAGTTCACATCCGATTACTCCAAGCAAACCAGGCCGATCAATCGCTCTGACACGCAAATTATTCAGGCTTCTGCGAGCAAACAAAGCAGCTTCAGCTTTTTTGAGCAGAAAAAGACTTATCAGAACAAAAATCGTGGTCAGTACTGCCCCCATGTAAAAGCCAACTCCTGCAGCCAGGCCAACTCCGGAAACTACCCAGATGGTTGCTGCCGTAGTCAAACCGCGCACACTTCCACGCTGCTGCAAGATGGTGCCTGCACCAAGAAAACCGATGCCGGTTACCACCCCGGCAGCAATCCTGCCAGGATCAGCCAAAAATCCCTCACCCATCTGCCCGGTAAAACCATAAGCTGATACCATCATGATCAATGTGGAACCTGAGCAGACAAGAATATGGGTACGAAAACCGGCCGGACGGTTATGCCTCTCGCGCTCAAAGCCGATCATACCACCTAAAACAACAGATAAAAGTAATCTTACCGCTATTTCCCAGGCTTCTATAAACATAATCCATTTCCACCTTTAAGAAAATAAATACTGAGCTGCAGCAGTAGCAGCAATCGCCCCGTCTGAAGCAGCCGTTACAACCTGGCGCAGGTACTTTTGCCGAATATCGCCGGCAGCATATACTCCGTCAATGGATGTCTCCATTTTGCCGGAAGTTATAATAAAACCCCTGCTGTCTCTTTCCATTTCAATCCCCTCGAGAAAACCGGCCTTCGGCTTGCGTCCGACATAAATAAAGAGACCCTGAACATCAAGGTGACGATCCTGGTCGTCCTGCTTTATTTTTAAGCCATCTACCTTTTTTTCTCCCTCGATTTCACTGACGGTGGTGTTCCAGAGGACCTTAACAGAGGGTATTTTCATAACTTTATCCTGCAGCCAGCTGCATCCGCGAAATTGATCACGGCGATGGATCAAATATACCTGATCGGCAAAACGACTTAAAAATATAGTCTCTTCCAGAGCTGCATCTCCACCGCCAATCACGGCAACTTTCTTGCCTCGGAAAAAGGCGGCGTCACAGGTGGCACAGTAGGATACGCCGCGACCAAGTAGTTCTGTTTCACCTCTTACCCCGAGCAGGTTAGGTTCCGTGCCGGTAGCAATCAAAACGGTTTTTCCGGCAATACTTCCGGAGATGGCTTCCACCTGCTTAACGTTACCTTCAAGCGTAACTTTATCCACCTGGGTCATTTCAACGGGCACTTCAAGGCTTTCCATCTGCTTCTGTAAAAGCATCCCAAATTCGGCCCCGGAAATCCCTTCCGGAAATGCCGGGTAGTTATCCAGGCGGTCGGTTGATACAATTTCTCCACCTATATTCATCTGTTCAATGATTATTGAAGTAAGACCGGCCCTGGCTGCATATATAGCAGCTGTTGATCCGGCCGGACCACCGCCGATTATAACCATGTCATATATTTTTTGTTCACTCATTACTTTACCTCCTGCCGGTTGTTTAATGCTTATTATCAGCCATATAACCATGACTGTCAATAAAATAAAGGCGTTGAGTATAGAGATTTAGTACTGTTGTGGTATAATGTTCTCAGAACAATTGAAACCAAGTTACTGTGATTGGAAGGAGGCAGATGAAAATGAAAGAACAGGTAGAAAAAGCCCTGGATAAAATTCGCCCGGCTCTGCAAAGAGACGGTGGCGATGTAGAACTGGTGGAAGTTGGAGACGATGGTATCGTTAAAGTTAGGCTAACCGGAGCCTGCGGTGGTTGTCCCATGTCCCAGGTTACCCTGAAACAGGGTATTGAAAGAGTTTTAAAGCAGGAAGTATCGTCGGTAAAAGAAGTAGTATCCGTATAAGTTACCGGAACATAAAAAGCCCGGGGCAGCCCGGGCTTTTTCTATGCTTTTTTGGAGGCTTACAGCTTGACTGAAATCTACTTAGACAACAGCGCCACAACCAGGCCTTATCAGGCTGTAGTTGATTTGACCAGCCGTATCCAGGCAGAATCGTACGGAAATCCATCGTCCATGCATGGCAAAGGGATTGAAGCCGAAAAAATAATTTCCACAGCCCGGCGGCAGGTTGCTGCAGTTTTTAAATGTCATGAAAAAGAAGTCTATTTTACATCAGGAGGCACTGAGGCAAATAACCTGGCTATAAAAGGCGCTGCTTATCGAAATCGGCGCCGCGGTACTCACCTGGTAACCAGTAATATAGAGCATCCTTCTGTTTTAAAGTGTTTTCAGTTCCTGGAGCAGGAAGGCTTTACAGTTAGTTATTTACAATGCAACTGTGAGGGCCTGATTAAACCGGAACAGTTGGAAAAAGTAATAGGTCGGGAAACTATACTGGTCAGCATCATGCATGTTAATAATGAAATAGGTTCGATCCAGCCTCTATCAGAGCTGGGCTGTATTATAAAAAACAATAACCTTAAAACTATTTTCCATGTAGATACCGTGCAATCATTCGGACGCCTGCCTCTTGAGCTGGACAGCTGGCAGGCTGACCTGGTTACAGCAAGTGCTCATAAGATACATGGACCCGGGGGTGCGGGATGTCTCTTTGTCAAAAAAGACACCCTGCTTCAGCCGTTGCTGCACGGGGGCAGCCAGGAAAATGGATTACGCTCCGGCACTGAAAACACATCTGCTATAGCAGGTTTTGGACTTGCAGCAGATATTTGCAGCGCTAACCTGGAACAAAAGTCTGCAGAATTATACAATTTAAAACTTAGCTTTTACCACAATCTATTGGAGACCGGAGCATCATTTGCTGTAAACGGACCGGCGCCTGAAAATAGCGTTCCTCACATTATTAATATTTCTTTTCCCGGGCTAAAAGCAGAAGTGCTGCTTCATTCACTCGAAGATAAAGGTATTTTTGTTTCAGCAGGTTCTGCCTGCCATTCAAAACACCCGGAACCAAGCTATGTTCTTAAAGCCATAGAAGCCAACAGTAAGTATATAAATAGTGCCCTTCGCTTCAGTTTTTCCAGTTTCAATACCATGGAAGAAGCAAAAACCGCTGCAATCATTACAGCAAAAGTAACAGCAGAGCTAAGAAAATATTTTAACGGATCAGCCTGAGCTGCTATAATATACGGAGTCTACTTAAGAAACTTCGCTCACTGATCTTTTACACTGGAACTGCAGCGGCTTAACTTTACCGGCATTTCCTTGGCACCAATTTATGTCCACTTTAGGCCCTTAATCCTGAAGTGCTGCACATTTTTGGCAAGACTTTTTTGAACGATCCCGCAAACGCCAATGTACACTATGTTTATAAGGGGTCATTTTGAAATCCAACTTTTATGGCACCGGCTTGTCCGGGTTAGGTTTCTTAAGAATGCGTTATAGCTTTGAAATGTTTGGTTTGTTAGATTGGAGACAATAAAATATGAAGGCAAAAATTCTGGTCAGGTATGGTGAAATCGCTTTAAAGGGCAAAAACCGTGGTGTATTTGAACAACAGCTGCAAAACAATCTAAAAAATGTTGTAAGTGAGCTTGGCGGCAAAGTAGCGCGCCTGCACGGACGTCTTTTAATCACTGGGCCTGAAGAAAATGCCGATAAAATTGTCAGCCGGGCTAGTAAAGCCTTTGGTGTTGTTTCTGTCAGCCAGGTCCGGGAAACTGATCTGGACCTGGAGAAAATAAAAGAGCTTGCCGCAGAGATTGTAAGTGAAATATCACCGGACAAGTTAGCTTTTAGAATAGAAACCCGCCGATCTAATAAAAGTTTCCCCTTTGATTCCCAGGAAATCAATCATCTGCTGGGGGCATACCTGCAGGGAATCTGGCCAGCACTGGTTGTTAATTTAGATCAACCTGACTTTACCATATCGGTTGAAATTGCTTTTAACAAGGCTTACCTTTACCTGGACCGGATTGCAGGACCGGGCGGCCTGCCGCTTGGCGTTACCGGACGCTGCCTGCTTTTACTTTCGGGCGGAATTGACAGCCCGGTAGCCGGATGGCTGGCTATGAAGAGAGGTATGGCCATGGAAGCCCTGCACTTTCACAGCTTTCCATTTACCAGCCGTCGCTCACAGGAAAAAGCTGTCGAACTCTGCCGTAAGCTGGCTGCTTACGGAGGCAGGATAAACCTGCACCTGGTCAGCGTAACCAAAATTCAAAAAGAGTTAAATGAAAAATGCCCTAAAGATTACAGCATTATTTTGCTGCGGCGAATGATGTACCGCCTGGCGGAAAGGTTATCTCTTCAGCTAAACTTACAAGCCCTGGTAACCGGAGAAAGCCTGGGTCAGGTCGCCAGCCAGACCCTGGAAAGCATTGAAGTTGTTAGCAAAGCTTCCAACATGCTGGTTCTAAGGCCGCTTTTGACAATGGATAAAACTGAAATTATAAGCAAAGGCACTGAAATAGACACCTACGAAACTTCAATTTTGCCCTACGAAGATTGCTGCACTTTATTCTTACCCAGGAACCCTGTAACCAAGCCCCGGCTTGAAAAAGTCTTGCAGCACGAAGCTGTGCTTGATATTGAGGGGCTGGTTGAAGAAGCACTCGCTTCACAGGAAAGCACTGAAGTAAAAGCAGATTGACCCTGCAAAACTTGGTGGTCAGTAAAACTGCTTTTTTATTGAAGAAGCTGTAATTCTTAACAATAAGACAAGGGGACGTTTCATCTTTCATATTGCAGATGTAACGTCCCC
>JBNJHL010000038.1:0-15168 GCA_051748445.1 Bacillota bacterium | reverse complement strand
TTTTTCTTTGGCCAGTTCAAATGCATCTTTGCCGCCACTATTCTGCCAGGTTTCATACATGGTCCGGTTAAATACTGTAGGCGACCATATTTCACTGCGGAAATATTCCATAGTATGTTCCTCCCCAAGGTAATGGCCGGAAGGGCCCACTTTTGTAATGGTTTCAGTGCCAATAGTATCTTTACTTACTACTGTCCCCGCACCGATGTACCTGGCAGCACTTATAAAGTCATCGTTCATAACCAGGAAAGGCAGTGAGCCTGTTTTGCCGCCATCAAGATAACCCACATCGTGGACCAGGTTGGCTCCGGCCAGCTGGTTTAAAAGCAGGCCTGTAGAGGCTTCCATCCCGGCCTGGGCATCAGGCACCGGTGCATTTGAGCAGCCGGCCTCGGTAAAGTTCGGCAGGCCGTAAAACTTGGCCAACTCGGTCATGGCACAGTAATTCATGGCCGCATCAGGCGAACCGTAGAGGGTAGCGGTGGTGCTCATTTCCATCGGAGTTGCTCCACCACCGATGATCACCGGCGAACCTTTTTTCTTCAGCTGGGCAATAACCAGACCGGAAATACTTTCCGCATTCATCTGGACTATGGTACCGGCCTTGGTTACCGGGCAGGTTCCACCGGCAACAACACCTGGGGTATAGATCACGGGAATCCCGTAATCGACGCAGGTCAGCATCTTATCCATGCCTTCACCGGTATGGATCAGCGGAGAAATCGGCTCATCATAAAGAATAATGAAGGGGCGATCGCGCAGATCCTCATGTGACCCGCTGATTGCTGCTGCCATATCAATGATAGTTTTCAGATTCTCCCTGCTAAAAGAAGTAAAAATAATCGGCTTGGAGCAATGCAATATCTGGGCTGCAAACTGGTGCAGGTCACCTTTTGCTGCGGGAACATCGGTTGGAATGCCGTAGCTCATCGAAAAATCATAATTTGGCAGTTTATCGATCAGCCTTGCTGCATTAATAACATCCTGCTTGACCGAGTTTCTTCTAATGCCCGTCTCAAAGTCCAGGTGGAAAGGCAGGTCGGAGCCGGCCCCGTAATAAGTGTAATTTGCCTCAAGGTTCATAGCTGGATTGCCTTCACGGTTGTAAATTTTAATCTTCGAAGGGGCCAACCTGATTGCTTCATCGATTAACCATCCGGGTATTTTTGCCACACGATCCTTTACGACACACCCGGCATCCTTTAAAAGCGATAGGGCCTGATCATGGTCAACCCGGACCCCGGCCTGTTCAAGAACATCAACAGTGGCACTGTGAATTTCCTCCAGCTGATCCGTGCTGAACCATTTTAATTGCGGCGATAACTGCTGGTTGTAGTTAGAACGATACATGCTTATTTAAGCACCTCCAAAATTTAATGGTCGCCTGATTCCTTTATCAAGCTTCCAAATAAAGCTATATACTTTGAAAATAATTGAGACGAAACTGCTTTCTCCCCTCGGCTAAATGGTTAATATTACTACCGGGCCGTGATCACAGGTGATTCATACCCAGGCCGATAGTTTCATGTTCATAACCTTTAACGGGAGCACCGATAGTCCCGTAAAGGACCACGGCCAGCCATTCACCATCCTGGCTGTCATGCACTGTTCGCGGGCCTCTAACCACCGTAAAGACTAACCCGACAGTGCGCATGATATCACCCAGGCCGAGCTGCCCCCTGCAGATACCGGTAAAAGCCTCGAGGATGGTATGATAAAGAGCATGGGTATCCCGGTAATAATCCTTGCTGATCAACCCTTCCCTCTGGGCAGCCGTTTCCACGGCAGCAAATATTTTATCCGTGCTCATTGAACCGACCCTGCCCTTGATCAGCTTAAAACCGTTTGCTTCTGCCTTTGCCTGAACTTCCTTTTCCAGGTCGCCATCAGCCAGGGCATACATTATTGCTGTTTTACCGATTTGTTCCATTTTCATCTTCCTGCCTTTAAAAAAAATCTAACCAGTATATTTTAACATTAAGACGGTTCACAGGCATTAATTATTTCTTGGAAGCTTCCAGTGCGAAAGGCTAACTTCTCGTTCCACTGCTTCTACCAGTTGCCCGCTGCAAACCAGGTCAATTGCCTTCTCAATAAAAGGATAAAGAATCTGGTCTTTTTCAAGAAAATCAACTTCTTCACGCAGCAGCCTGTAAGCGGCGGCAGTACCGCGACCCATATTTTCAGCTCCCCGAAAATCAACAGCCTGGGCAGCCGTTAAAAGCTCTATACCAATTACCCTGGCCGTGTTGTCAACCACGGTGCGGGCCTTCCGGGCTGCTGTTGTCCCCATGCTAACGTGATCTTCCTGGTTAGCCGAGGAAGGGATTGAATCGACGCTGGCTGGATGACATTGCACCTTGTTTTCGCTGACCAGTGAAGCCGCTGTGTATTGAGCAATCATCATTCCGGAGTTCAAGCCGCCTTCTTTCACCAGGAACGGCGGCAGACCACTTAAAGCCGGGTTAACCAGGCGCTCGATTCTTCTTTCGGAGATATTGGCCAATTCAGCTACCGCTATAGCCATAAAATCCATGGCCTGGGCCACGGGTTGACCATGGAAATTGCCGCCTGAAAGCACCCGGTTTTCTTCAGAAAAAAGCAGGGGGTTATCATTAACCGAATTTATTTCGACTTCAAGAATGCTGTTCACGTAATCAAGGGCATTGGTGGTGGCTCCATGGACCTGGGGAACACAGCGAAGGCTGTAAGCATCCTGCACCTTACGGCGATCGCTGCCAATCAATCTGCTGCCTTCCAGCAAACGTAGTAATGTATCAGATGTATACTCGTGACCACTGTAAGGACGAACCGCCGATATTAACGGATCAAAAGCGTCAGGTACGGCAAGCTGAGCTTCCATGGTTAAGGCAGCCGTTACCAGGGCTGCTTTAAGAGCGTTAAGCGCATCGTGATAAGCCAGAGCGCCTATAGCGGTCATAACCTGGGTTCCGTTAATCAAAGCCAGACCTTCTTTTTCAACCAGGGTTAACGGTTTCAGGCCGGCGGCAGTTAGGGCTTTTGCCCCGGTCATCCTTTCACCGTTATAAAATGCTTCGCCCTGCCCGGTTAACACCAGGGCCAGGTGTGAAAGTGGCGCCAGGTCACCGCTGGCGCCAAGAGAACCCTGCTCCGGAATAACCGGAACAACGCCTTTATTCAATACTTCAGCCAGCTGTTCCACCAGTATGGGTCTTACTCCTGAACAACCCCGGGCCAGGGCATTTAGCCGCAGCAAAAGCGCTGCCCGCACCGCTTCTTCAGGCAGAGGTTTACCTACCGCTACCGCATGACTGGCAATTAAATTTTTCTGCAGCTGAATTACATCTTTTCTCGATATGTTAACATCGCTAAAACGACCGAAACCGGTGGTAATCCCGTAAACAACTTTATCCTCCTCAACCAGCTTTTCCAACATAACCCTGGAATGTTTAACCCTTTCAATAGCCTCGGACGATATATTGACCAGTGATTTATTCCTGGCAACACGAACGACATCCTGAACGGTAAGGCCACCGCCATTTATAGTCAGCGGTTCACTTTTTTTCTGAATACCCTTCACCGAACTCATCATTAATCTCCTCCCGGCAGAAAACATAAAAAAGAACACAAGGGCTGTAACCCCGGTGCTCTCTCATGTCTAATAACTATGAGCAGCAGGACTGCTGTTATTTATTTGTCTTATAAATAAAGTTTAAACCATGGTTACTGTCCTGTCAAGAAAAATCACTCCACCGTGTACGTATTTCTGACAAAGCTATCCCGATTCAAGACCAGTTATACCGAATTTTCGAAAAACCAATCATAAAATTAGCTTTACTTTTACTCTGCAATATGGTTAACTCTTAGAGTTAACTTTACCATTGCAGGAGATGATTTTTAGATGCAGATCGGGCTGGTAGGATCCCCATATTCCGGGAAAACAACCCTCTTCAATTTATTAACCGGTAATAATCAGGCAACCGGGTTTACTGATACAGGAGAAATCTATATTGGCAGCGCTGTTGTGCCTGATACACGGATTGACTTTCTTTCAAAACTGTATAAACCCAAAAAAACTACTTATGCACGAATTGATTTCAAAGACATTCCCGGAGTGAAAATGGATGATAACAAGTCCAGGGCTTCCCAACTGCTCGATGAAGTGCGCAGCTCCGATATGCTGGTCCAGGTTGTCCGGGCGTATAGTTCCAACCAAACCGACGCCTTAGTCGGCTCTCCCCAACCCTACAACGAACTGGTTGATTACGCCACAGAGCTGATCCTGGCCGATATAGATGCGCTGGAAAAACGAATTGAACGCATAGATGATATGAAAAAGATAAATAATGATAGCCTGGAACAGCAAAAACTACTGCGAAAATTACTTGCCGCACTTGAGGAGGAAATTTTTATCGGCACCCTTGAACTCACAGCCAGTGAAAAAGAGCTGCTGAAGGGACATAATTTTCTAAGTGAAAAACCAATGCTGACTGTAATTAATATTGATGAAGATCAGCTGCATAGTGGTGACTACCCCCAAAAAGATAAAATCTGTCAATATGCTGAAGAAAAAGGTATACCGGTGGTTGAAGTTTGTGCCAAAACAGAAATGGAAATCAACCAGTTGGAACCAAACGAGCAAAAAGAATTCCTTGAAGAATTAGACTTAACAGAATCAAGCCTTGGCAGAGTAGCCCGCAGGGCCTATGAACTACTTAACTTGAATTCTTTTTTCACAGTTGGAGAAGATGAAGTCCGGGCCTGGACAGTAAACCAGGGCGCAAGCGCCAGGAAAGCAGCCGGGAAAATCCATTCTGATATTGAGCGTGGCTTCATCAGGGCAGAAGTTTTTCACTATAACTATTTATATGAACTTGGCAGTACAGTAAAAGTACGCGAAGCAGGACAGTTTCGCCTGGAAGGAAAAGAATATAAAGTGGTTGATGGAGATATTATCAGCTTCCGCTTTAATGTTTAATTAACCTGCATTAAAGCTGAGGTTTTTTCTCGTGCCAGGGCCTGGCCTGCTCGTAGCAAGCGGCTGCCAGCAAAACATCCCTTTCTCTCCCGGGCCTGCCTGCTATCTGCAGACCAACCGGAAAACCATCGTCAGTCCAGCCACAGGGGATACTTACTGCAGGCAGTCCGGTAACGGAAAATGCATAGGTCAGCATAATCCAGTCAATATAGCTTTCCATGGCCTTACCGTTGATCTCTGTCGGAAATGCTGTTTCTGCCGGGAAAGGTTTAACCGGCACTGTCGGCAGGATCAGCAGGTCGTAACCGGAGAAGAAATCAAGCATTTTACTCCAAAGCTCGGAACGGTGTTTTTCCGCTTTGGCTAGATCTTCACCTGACAGGCTCAGACCCTGCTTAATGTTGCCGATTATGTTGGGGTTTACCTTCTCAATGAACTCAGGGTTCTTAAGCTGGTCATGATAGAGAGCGGCAAAGCGAACCCCTCTTAAAACAGCGGCTGTTTCCTGCAAACCACTGAAATCAGGGTGATCTTCGCTCACCGGGCATCCCAACAGTTTAAACACTTCAACTGCTCCCCTGGCGATTCCCATCACTTCTTCATCTACCGGGGTCAGGTTAAGATTGTTACCCCAGGCAATCCTGAAGCTGCAGTCCAGATTGCCCCTGGTCCTTTCTAAGAAGCTTTCTTCCCTGGGCAGCATCGCCATCGGGGCACGCTTATCCATCCCCGCTATCACATCAAGCATTAATGCCACATCGTTTACTGTGCGGGCCATCGGCCCTTCCACCGACATATCGTCCCAGTAAAGATCACTCGGATATAAAGGAACCCTGCCGGGTGATGGTCTTAAACCAACTATCCCACAAAAACTGGCCGGTATTCTGAGCGAGCCACCCAGGTCATTGCCCTCGGCAATAGGACAAAGTCCTGCTGCAATGGCTGCTGCCGAACCACCGCTGGAACCACCGCTGTTATAATCTGTATTCCAGGGCGTCCGGGTCGCACCGAAGAGATCATTGTAGGTTGATCCGCCGGCAGCAAATTCAGGCGTATTGGTCTTACCGAGAACAATGGCTCCTGCATCTTTCAGCCTTTGAACGACCAGGGAATTGATATCAGGTACAAAATCTTTATATAACTTTGAACCGAAGGTTGTGCGTATCCCTTTCGTCAGGGTGACATCTTTTATGGCCACAGGAACCCCGTGCAACTGGCCAATGGGCACGCATGATAATATTTTCTTTTCAGCCTTTTTGGCTTCTTCCAGCGCATAGTCAGCGGCAACAGTGCAGTAGGCATTGATTTTTGGGTTGACTTCTTCTATGCGGCTGAGAAACTTCTGAACAACATCAACGGGAGATAATTCTTTTGTTTTGATCAATTTAGCAAGTTTATGGGCGGGCATGTAAACAATTTCTTCGGGGTTAGACATGGCTGCACTCTCCTTCAAATATTTCAGGATGAAACATTTCTCATATACAACTATCATATTATATTCGGTTGCATCGGCTGTCAAACCAGGCCGAATTTTTAGATTTATTAAAACTCAAATATGTGTAATAATAAGTATGGAAAAATTCAATAAGAAAGAGGAGAAAATTATGTCCGAACAATGGTATATTTACCAAGACAACCAGCAAAAAGGTCCGTTCAGCAGGGAAAGCATCGAAGAGCAGGTTCAGCAGGGAAAATTAGGATCACAAGACTTAGTATGGTCACAAGGCATGGCGGAATGGCAGACTGTAGGGTCTATTGATGGTTTAATTGTTAAAGATAATTTGTCCCAAACCCAATCAGGGCCGGTGCCTCCACCGCCCCCTATCTCTTCCAAACCACCTGCTCCCGCCAAAAAGAAAAAGAGTGGTTTAAAAATAGCAGGTATAGTTTTAGGATCCCTGGTTATATTATTTATAGTTTTTTTCATTATTGTTTTATCCACGGCCCGCAGCTCAATGCGTTCATCAGAAATATATGCCCAGGCTGTAATTGCTTTACAGGAAAATCCCCAGGCAGCTGCCCTGCTTGGTGAACCGATTGAAGATGGAAATGGGGTCAGCGGTGAAATAAATGTCAGTAACGGCAGCGGGGAAGCAGAATTTTCAATCCCTGTTTCAGGCCCGCTTAGCAGCGGAGATTTATATGCCAGGGGGGTTAAATCTTCCGGTCAGTGGTCACTAACATATCTTGAATTAGTTATGGAAAACGGAGATAGTTTAGATTTGCTCAGTAGTAAGCCTGGTTTTGCTGAGGACAGTCAGCCAACCGAAATAACAGGCGGTCTACCCAGTGATGTCTCCGGAATGCTTATGTTTAACGAACCGGGCTACGGTTTTACAATGAATTTTCCGGAACAGTGGAATTATGTAATATCAGGTAATACAATTGATTTTCGTGGACCCGAGGGAACTGAAGAAAATGATCTATTAGTTAACATCCAGGTCCTCTTCACAAGTTTAGCCGGTGGAATGTATGCCAATCTTGATGAAGTTTTTAACGATCTCGGAAAGACCTATGAAGACATAGGGGGAAACATTATTGAATCCGAGAGTGGTACAGATTACATCGGTGATAGCATACATGACTATATCTGGTATGCTGCTAGCTATGAATCAGAAGGCACAGAATTTTTCGAACGTGTAATAATATTACAGCGGGACGACGAATTCTTCTACTTGCTAATGCATACAGCACCATTATCTTTAGGCGCTAAATACGATGATCTTATCTTTGATGATATGCTTGATTCGTTCCAGTTTGTTGCTTTCTAAGACTTTCAACATTTCAAACATCACTTTGTGTCAGGGGCGACCTGATTAATTCGGTTCCCCTGACACATTTTTTTATCCCCCTTGATAAATTCAATGTGTCAGAAGAACCGAATCCGTGGCACACCGACCCCTTGGCATAAGATTAGTATTTTATCCAATCCACCAGGGTAACAGCATCATTTTGGGGCTTGACCCCTTCCAGCCAGACAGGAAACCAGGAGTTAATCATCAGCTTCATCGGGGTATCGGTTAACCCGTCCTCAAAAGTTATGATTAACTCGCCATCTGCAAAAAAACTCACTGAACCGGGATAAAAGTCGAAGCGGTATTCGTGAAAGCCTGCGGTTGGATCGAAGCCAAGGTATGTTTCACAGGTATTGCTAATCTCTCCGTCAGCATAAGTGGTAAACCAGGTCTGGCCGGAAGAGTCATTAACTACTTCTATATCTATTTCGTGGTCGAAATCCGGGGCGCGGTATAAAAAGAACCCGGTAATGGAAGACGGTGCATCAGGCATCTTAATCCTGGCCCGATAGGATCCATAAAGATGGGTAAATTCTCTCGATTCAAGCTGACCACAATCATAGGTACCGGCCGGAAGGATTATTTTCAGCAGTTCATCTTCAATCTTCACATTATCAGGGTCTAGCATACCCAATCCCAGGGAATGACTGCTTTTTTCCCACAGTTCTTTGTTATAAGAAGAGAAATCTTCAAGGTACCTGAACACAAAAAAAGCTTCTTCCTGCTTTACGGCAGCCAACCTTTCAGCGCCTTCATCACCGGGATAATCAGACCAGGCCTCCATGGTCAGCAGATAAGGTCCGCTTATAAGTTGCTCATCTAAATCTTCCGCTGGAACCAGCCAGGAAAATTCAACTGAGTTTGTTTCGCTGCCCTCCAAGCTTATTTCCTTTGCCGGCAAATCGTACCAGCTCCCCAGGGGATCACTGATGCTGCAGCCGAGCCAGAAGCTTTCTTTTTGGCTTCCTTTATTAAGTATGTTTAGCCTTGCCGTAACTGTATCGCCCGGGTAATAGTCACTTCCGGAAATAAAAATATCTGTAATCACTGCATCGGTCCCGGAAATGACTTGATGGTCCTTATTATCTATTAAAGCTTCTTCTTCAAAACTAAGACCACCAAAACAACCCGAGCAAGAACCAATAATCAGAACAAATAAAAAAAATGCCACTGGAAATATGTATGCATTCAATAAATACTTTCTCATAACCCGGTGCCCCTTTTTTCGATTTACTCAAACAGGATATCCTCACTTTAAATTTAAATCATTTCGAAACTGCAGTTAAGCTTTGTTTTCCTGTTCGACAACCTGCTTCTTTTCTGAAAATGACTTCCTTTCCACAGTCCCCCATGATCTTTTCGTAAAGAAAAAATCAAGCAGCCCTCGAAAGCGCCACCAGGCATGAAGCTGTCGATAAAAAAGGTTTTCCAGGATGGCATAGACAAACAGTATTAGGATATCGCGCAGCCTGGGATAACTGCGGTAATAGATTTCTTCCATCAGCAACGCTGAAGTAGATAGCAGGATGCCGAGCAAAATAGCTGCTGTTAGAAATAAGATAACAAAAGGCGGATTTAAAATTCCGGCAAAAACTGAGAAAATAAAAACCAGGTAACCGGTTACTTCAATTACCGGTCCGAGGAACTCGTAAAATAAGAAAAAAGGAAAGCTAATCATTCCCGTTGTGCCATACTGCGGGTTTAAAAACATCTCAAAATTACCAAATAAACTTTCAGAAAGTCCCCGCTGCCAGCGGCGGCGCTGGGTTTTTAAGCTGCGGTAGTTCTCAGGCACCTGGGTCCAGCACACCGGATCTGCCAAAAATACAACCCTGTACTCGCGGTTAATCTTTTTCATCACACGCTGCACACGCAGGACCAGTTCCATATCCTCACCGACCGTATTAAGACTGTACCCCCCGGCCTGAACCACTGCCTTTCGCCTGTAGATACTGAAAGCGCCGGATAGAATCATCAAACCTCCGATTGAAGACCAGCCGGAACGGCCAAACAAGAAGGCCCGCAGGTACTCAACAATCTGAAAACGAACCCAGAATTTTGGAGAAAGGTTTATTTTAGTTACCTGGCCACCTTCAATCCGGCACTGGTTTGCAGCCCTGATCGTTCCCCCGGCAGCTACTGTGCGCCAGTCCCTGGCAAAAAGGTCAATAGTTTTTAACAGTGAATCGGCATCAATCAGGGAATCAGAATCAATGTTACAAAAAAGCGGAAACTGCGACACATTTATCCCGGCATTCAAGGCATCAGATTTGCCCCCGTTTTCCTTGTCCACAATTACCAGGTTTGGGTAATCCGTGGAGCTATAGATGCCGCGAATAGTCTCACAGGGAATGTCCTTGCTATAATCGCGGGCATATTTTTTAAGGTTAAACTCTTTTTTCAGCACAGCCAGGGTTTCATCCCGGGAACCGTCATTAACTATAATAACTTCGAATTCAGGATATTTTAAGGCCAGGGCCGAGTAAGCAGTATCTACAATAGTAGCTTCCTCATTGTGGGCGGGAATAATAATTGCCAGAGGCTTATAAAAAGCTGAATGAAAAGTTTGGTACCGATCGGTAGCCCGTTCAACAATACGCTGACTGCGCAGTCCGAAGTATGAAAGAAATACCAGCAGCAGGTAAAAACCATTAATGCTGATAAAATAGAAAATCACAAAAATGTTATAGAAAATGAGAATAATTGCCCAGGTGCTCATGCTTGCAGCTCCACCCCTCTGCGGCTTAAAACATAACTGCTGATGGCAGCAGCGCTTTCTTCTGGCCCTTCGGCCATTATCTTTAATATTTCCAATCCATTTTGTCCGGTTTCATACAATGCTTCGGCAGCGTTAAAGCGGACCCACCAGTTTCGGTCTTCCAGTAGTTTTATAAGGAGCGGAATTGCCTTCTGCTCACCGGTCAGCTTCCATACCCTGGCGCTGAAATTGCGGACAACCCAGTAGCGATGCTCCAGGTAAGGTTTCAAGTCAAAGTTAGCGGGAATCTCGCCAATGCTTAAAAAAGCCTTCAAGATATGAACTGTAGTTTCCGGGTCAGCATTTTTTATCAAGCCATGTAAAATGGGCAGCCCTTCGCGGTATTTAAAAAAACCCAGCAAATCGATCATTACAGAGTTGTAAGCGGCAGGAGCTACTTTTTTAAGATCGGTTTTTTTCTCCCTGCTCCCTGAGTTGTCATCTTCAGACATACCAGGTAACAGCTCAGTTTCCCCCTCCAAAAACCTGATCATTAACGGCGCTGCACTTTTACCATAGGCAGCCAGTATCTCAGTTGCTCCTTCATAGGTAAAATAGGTATTATCAAGCAGGGCCCTGGCAACGGGGAAAAAAGTCATGCTATCCCCGGATTTGGCCAGCCCCAGGGCAGCCGCCTGAACCAGCAGCTGATACTTGCTGTCCAGTAAGCTAATCATACCAGGGATTGATTCCTTACACCTCAAAGCGCCAAGAGCCCTGGCTGCAGTAGCTTTTTCGGATAATTTTCCCTGAGCTAGCTTTCTCTTATAGTGCTCAATTAAACTAATTTCCCGGCAGAGGACTTTAGTTTTATCAAAATCACTACCGTCAAGCATATCAAGATAAGGGGCAAAAAATTTCCAAAGCCAGTAATACTGTTTTTCATCCTTCATCAATTCAGCAATTTCTTTAAGATTAAGATCTCCCTGCAGGTAATTCAGATATAGCTTTTCCCACTCCTCTTTTTTCGCCCTGAATTTAGCCTGATTTACCGAAATTAGGTATCGGTTAGTTATAATCACCAGCAGCAGCAGGGTGATAATTACTGCCAGGACAACAATTATGTAAAGAAGAATTCTTAGATAAGGATCGATCATTTAACTGCTCCCCAAAACCTGCTTCAATTTCTCTACCAGCTGTTCCGGCTGAAAAGGCTTGGTCATGTAAGCGTTCGCTCCTAACTCGAGGGCCTGATGCAGATCATTTTCCCGGCTCTTTACAGATAATACAACTACAGGCAGATCGGGCTTGACCGCACGAACCTTTTTCAAAACCTGGATCCCGTCTAAAAAAGGCATCATGATATCAAGAGTGATTGCAGAAATATTTTCATTCAGCGCAGTATTTAGAGCTTCCTTACCATCAAACGCCGATATTACCTGATAACCTTCTTTTTGCAGCTTAAAAGAAATCAGCCGGTTCAAGCCGGGGTCATCTTCTGCAACCAGGATTACCTGTTTTTCCGTCATCTTCTAATTCATCCCTTTATAATTACAATTAATTACTCGCTTGGGTATAATAAATTGCGGTTGCAGGCCGAGCGTTACATAGCGATATAAGGCTGAGTAATTATTATATACTTCTAATTCGCCTGTGTTTTTATAAATCCAGGCAGATAAACCGTAAAGGTAGTCCCTTTGCCGGGGCTACTTACTAACTCAATACGCCCGCCGTGGCGGCCGATTACTCGTTCCGCAATATAAAGTCCGACCCCGGTGCCACTTTTGCTTCGAACATTTTTATCCTCAACCCTGTAAAACATTGCAAAGATTGCCTTCTGATCTTCCTCCGGGATGCCGATCCCGCTGTCTTGAACAATTATGACAATTTCATCGTCAGCTTCAGAAAATACCGCTTTTAAATTCACGCTACCCTGTTCTGTATACTTAATGGCATTGCCGATCAGGTTACTAAAAGCCTGGGAAAGGCGTTCCCTGTCTCCGAAAAGGGCTAAATCCGGTTCTATATTACTGCTAAAGTCAAGCTCTTTATTAAATGCTTCAGCACTGAAACTGTCTGCCAAGCTTTCAAGCAGGGCAGTCAAATCAAGCAGGTTTCGCTGGTATGAATAATCAGTTCCTTCAAACCGCCCCATGTCAAGCAGCTCTTCAATATACCTGGCCAGCTTTTGTTCTTCCTTAAATATTGTAGTTAAAAACTCCTCCTGCAGGTCATTGATTTCGCCTGCATCACCAGCCAGTAAAAGCTTCAGATAACCCTGCATATTAGCCAGCGGGGTCTTAAGCTCGTGACTAAGTGAACTGAAAAAACGGGCTTTCTGTTCTTCAAACTCAATTTTTTCACTAACATCGCGAAATATTTCAATCCCTCCGATTAATTCGCCGGAAAATCTGTACAGGGGCGCAAGGCTAACTTCCACCATTACCCTGTTTCCATTCTTGTGAAGGGCTTTCACGATTAGAGGCTCAGTCGTCCCCTTCTCATTGCTGATCGCCTTGTGAAGGGGACAGAGATCTGTACTGCACAGTTTATTACCGGCCAGGTCTGTGTGAACCAGCAAATTATCGGCACATTTCTTGC
The DNA here is from genome assembly GCA_051748445.1 of Bacillota bacterium. Lineage (GTDB taxonomy): Bacteria > Bacillota > Dethiobacteria > DTU022 > DTU022 > T3SED10-7. Next base: position 2,114 of record JBNJHL010000038.1, on the reverse strand, counting down.
CCAGAACTTCTTCCTGGCTGTACCCGGTAATTTCCTCGGCAGCTTTATTCCAAAATAGTATTCTACGATCAGGATCAGTAATATATACCCCGTCTTTTATTTGATTAAAAACTATTGAAAAGTGCGATATTTCTTTTCGGAGCATTGCATCCATTGTTTATTCCCCTGTTTCTGAATTATTCAAGATATTGTCTAGAACCGGTTCATACCACTGGAAATAAAAACGGTATTCTACCGGTAGACCGGGAAGATATGAAAAAAACTGTTGTATAGAAGCACTACCGGTCAACCATGGTGGAAGCAGGGCTGGAAGTTGATCGGCAAAGTCACCGGCAAAATAAATTCTTTCCGCTTCGCCTGGCGGAGCATGCCGAATCATGGCCGGAAAACGTTCAGGCAATCCTCTTGTACGCAGGGCTTCATAAGAATCACCTTTGAGTGGCAATTCATAGTAGGCCAGAATTTCGGTATCCTCATCATGAACATTCACATTTAGCACTTCAACCCAGTAAAGATATGGTGCCCGCGAAGTTGCCCCTTCGAGCAGCCTGTCGTCTGTGCTTGTGACAACCGGCCAGGGAGCGTTGAATTGATCCTGCTCAATAATTACCAGGTCCGTGTACCAGCCCAAACCGGTGACATCCTCCCTGACAAAAACCATCCCTGCGCCATTTAAATCCCACTCCCGGCCGTAGATCCTGGTATAAAGCTCTTTCATCCAATAAGCTGTTTCATTTAGGTCTGCATAATAGCGGGCCAACCATCCCTCATAGTTAACTGCAAAAAGGTCCTGCAGGCCTGCTGCCGCTTCCGGTTCAAGATAGCTGGGGTAACCAAAAATGTTGTGTTCCCCGATCAGAATCCTATCCTTACCAGAAGCATAGTCAGTTATCGCAGCGACCTCCTGCCTGTCAAAACCGCCATAAATTAAGCCTATTTCCTGATGCTCAAAAGGCAGACGTTCTTCATATTCGACCAGGCCTTCTTCGTAATCGTAGATACCGTAGGTGTCTGCCAGGTAAAGCAGCTCAACGCCCTTTAAATCATCAGCATTAAGGGTTTCTTTCCTCTCGCTGCACGGATGATAACCAAGGTAGTCCCTTTCCTTGTGGTAGAATTCCCCTCCATTGTCTGTAAAGCGAAGATGCCCGGCAACCCAGAAGATGGCCCGGTGTTCGCGATAATCCGGTTCGGGTACAGTTTTATCAACTACAAGCATATTCATCTCCCTGGTCGGGAATAGAAACCAGGTTAAAAAATAGCTGCCGATTAAAAATACTAAGATCGCTAAAACATGCCAGCGGCGCATCCTACTCCCCTTCCCCGGGCAATTCAGATAAATCAAGCTCCCCAAAATAGTTGGCTATGGTATCAAAGCTATCTTTCAGACGGAACCGGTGCTGCGGCTCTTCCCAGCCTTCCCAGAGATAAGGCGCTATAGAATCGTCAAATTGTGCTTTCGACCGTTGCCGCGGTTCAAAATCAATCACCTGTGGCCAGCCCTCTGTGCCCCCGGCATCCCGGGCCTGCTTGCTGTAAGTTATAGCATAGAAAATAAACCCTTCTGTCGGCTGGTAAGATAGCTCGTCCCTGAGCGGGTGTTCATTGAACTGGCCGGGGTCATATAATATTTTCCCTTCCGAGGGGTCGGAAACATTAAGCAGCATCCAGGGCAGGCGAACTACAACCCTTTCAGCTTCCGGGTCATAGTTCCAGTGAGCAAGCGAGTTGTAATCGGTGTGGTCGGGATTAAAACTGCCGTATTCCAACCTGCTCTCGTCAGAATAAAGAGCTTTGAAGACCCTTCCGTCAGCGGTAATTCGCTCCCGGTTAACCAGGGTTTCAATCCGGGTAAAATATCCATCACGGGTCGGCTGCGGGAAAAAGTTAAAGTCTCCCCGGTTATAGGAGGGAACAGTTAACAGGTCCGCCGCTTTCGGTGAGGCAAGATCGAGCAAAAACTCAACACCTGTAGGAAGTTCCGGTAATCCGCTGAAGGGAAGAATAAACTCTCCTGCTTCCCTGAAGCCGGTATCGATCCCAACAGCAATACCGATATCCTCCCAGGGCTGATCACCTTGAATAGCAAGCTCATCAAGATCAAGCTCCAGTGA
>JBNJHL010000037.1:0-15183 GCA_051748445.1 Bacillota bacterium | reverse complement strand
TTAAATTACAACAATACGCTCCTTTCCCTACTCAATGCCCTTCCGGTGCACCGACTTAAGTCCTGCCATTACTTTCCCTATCCGGTAAGTAAGTATCTGTTGCTTTCTTTATCAACTCAGACAGATCAAAGTTTTCAGGTTACAATATGTAGTCATAAAACAGCTCTGCCTTACATTTTATGAAAATCCTGTTTTTTAAAATCCCGCGACATATAAGCATTCCATCTAAACTATGGAAGGTGTTGATGTTTTGATGAAGTGAAATAGAAAAATAGCCCCCAGAGGGAATTGTACTCCGGGGAGGAAGTGACATGAACCTTTTTTTGATACTTTACCAGTTGAAACAAACGCTCTCCCCTCTTGCCTGGGGTAATATTATAAATCAACAGTATTTTTTATAATTTCTTTTAGTATATATCCAAATCCTGAACATTTTACGTGAAACTGTCTGCCAAGCAGGATTAACCCGGGGATCTTCCATGGATGCGTCAAGAGATATCCGATTAACCGAGAAATAGAGGGGTATCCGTCTGCCATATAATATTTTCCAAGAGGAATGGAAAGATAATCATGCAGGGCATCGCTGATTACCCGGATTACCACATGGTCTACATCTTTTTTGTTTAAAATTTCAGCCAAACCTGAACTTTCCATATCGACAGTAAAAGCTTTTGTAACTTGCCTGAGACAGATTTTATTTCCAGCGCCTGTTACGACTTGATTTGCTGTATGTAAAGGTTTATGCCAAACTTTTACACCCGGGCGGGCAACTTTTTCTGTCACTTTTAATACCTGATCCCTTAAAGCTTTTCTGCCCTTATTACAATCCACAATGATATCTCCGACTTCAGCCTGAATACTCAAGGCTCCAGCAGTACCGCTGATCAATACAAGTTTTGGGGAGACATATGTTAATACTTCCAACAATGCTTTTTCAGCTGTTGCCCTGCCTATACCAGTGAAAAGAACCATAACATTTTGACTGTAATCGCCTTCTTCCAGAACGCCACTTAAAAGAGTTTTTCTGCCTCTTCTGTCAAGGATAATTACGTTTCGTTTCCGAAGAAGGTTGGTAAATGAAGCTAGCTCAAAAGGCAGAGCTGCAGTTATAAGGACTGGTCTCTGCATGAATAAACTCCTACTTTCAATCTGGCTTGCTTCAAAGCATAAAGAACAGATTGTTGACAGCCAAAGCCAAACTCTATTTTGTTATTATAAAGTCAAAATTTAAATAGGTAAAGTATTAGATTTTGTGGCACTAGGAGTTAAGTAAATAACAAAGCAAACTAGTATCTGCAATAATAATTATTACAGGTATCTTGGCCATTTTGTGATCTTCCATTAACCTTACAAGCCGGCTAACGTTAATCAAGATAACATTTGTCTCCACATCTGCTGCTTATGCTCTTGTTTACGATTAATTTATGTTTGCTATCAACTGCTGTCTGCACATTGTAGGATACATCTACCTTACCATCACCGCTGCTCATCAACCTGGAGTCCGGGTCAGTAGTTGATATCTCACTTTCGCCACTTTCTTCAAGCTGCTCTTCCATCTGTTCGTAGCGGTCTTTACGCTTCTTTAGGGCCTCTATCTTTTCTTTAATCTCTTTTTCACTAAGTTTCCGTTCTTTGTTTTCGAGCTCATCATTTTCTTCCAACTCTTCAAAGTAACGGTCAATCTTTTCATCTAAGTACTTAATATGACGCTTCAGCTTCTTTTTGTTAAAGTTGATTTTCTTCGAATTCGAAGCTTTAAATTTCGTTCCGTCAACTGCTATGGTTTCTTTGCCATAATGACGGGAGTGTTTATATATATTATACCATATTTGCTATTATTTGTGTACCTTTGCCTGCTTTTTTATTCTACTTATCACACAGTCTGCCGTCCCCCTGACATTAATTTAGCTGATGTTCCACCAAGTTTGCGGGTCATTCAACCTCAGACCAACTTCATCCATGCGGCTAAAGGGACACACTGCCTGACAAATGCCGCAGTCAGTGCCATTGTTGGCCCAATATTTTAAGCAGGCCCAGCTGTCTACCGGCCACCTTTTGATACCTTTATTGTTTGAAGCGCAAACGGTTTCATAAGTAGTATCACTAGCAAATGAAATTGCCTGGGCGGGACAGCTGTCTGCACAAATATTACAGTTTCGGCAAACCTCTGCTGCACCAAAAGCAATTGGATGATCTTCTTCCAGCGGCAAGTCGGTCAGTACCTTGCAGATTCGCACCAGGGAACCATACTCGGGGTTTAATAAAAGCCCATGCCTGCCGGGCTCCCCCAGCCCGGCATCAACAGCCAGGGGAATACTAAGGCTCGTATCGTTTCCCATAGGAATAGCGCTATAACCGAGTCCCCTTATAAAGACTGCTATTTTCGAGGCCGTTTCGGCCATCTTTGAATAGCCATGGCCTACAGCTGTGCCTGTTAAAGCTGAGGGACTAAACCGGGCCAGCTCTCGGTCCTGGGCAACCAACATCACAACTACCCGGTTTAAGTGTGAGGGAATAAACCTGCCTTTTGAGTTTATTTTCGGTTGCTCCACCTGCTGTGAAAATAATATTGGCAAACCTTCGCGATCATGCGAATAAAACCATGATTCATTTAAGGCGGCAACACCCATCGCCGCAGCGCCAAAATAATGTGCTGCCTGCTTCACAATCTCGCTGTTCTGCGCAGCCGGACCCTTCCACTTATAACCTCGGCCTGCCAGATCCTTTTCGATTGGCCTGCGAATATCCGGCGTGTCAAACCAGTCCATTAAAGGTGACTGATTGTAGGGGTGATAAGATCGCCAGGAGGCCTCATTTAACGCATAATCAAGCTGGGTATAGCCGGAAACATTTTTAAGCATTTTCCTGGCAGCAACTGAAGCCATCTTGTCACGCCAGCTTTGACCGCCCATCATTTCATCTGAAAAACGCGAGCTATAAAAAGCTGCTTCCCTTTCATCAAACCGGGTCAGGTTTTTATCAATTCCAAAAGGTGGTCTGCTGTAGACAGGCTGTTCAACAGTTTTTATCTCAAAATTCATTTTTAGCGTAAAACGATTGTTTTTCAACCAAACATCCCCTTAAAAAATTCTAGTCTTTTACGCATTATATTATATTATGTTGTATCACCCTCACAATTTTTTCTCCTATATCTTAACTAAACCCCTATTTATAGCTTTCCCTCGAATTCACCATAAAAGATCTACTTACAGGTGCCAAATCCAACCTGCTCTAGGTCACAGCCATCACCTAGAGATAACCGGGGGGGGTAGAACCATTCCCGGGCTGCTTATTAACCTCATATCCGTTATGTCGGTAACGCAATTAAGGCTTCTCATCGCACGTTTTAAAGATTGAAAAGTTATGAGGTTAGGCCACTATAGATTCAGCCTATAAGTGCTTTTTGATCTCCTTGATAAACTGCTCTAAATCAACCAGGTTATTCTGCAGAATCTCATAGAGAGTTTCGAGATCTATCTTCCAGTATTGATGAACTAGCCGATTGCGAAAGCCGGCCATTTTAACCAGCCTTTCTTCTACAAAATCCTCGTTCAACAAACTTTTCTCAGCCAAAATTCTAAAGGAATCACTGTAGTCATCCGGCACGCGGTAACCATTCTTACTGATCAAGTGATTACAGATGTCTATTGCTGCTTCGATTGATACAATAAAGTTATACTTGGCACTACCTACCAGGTGCGGATCAGCTTTTAATTCAGCTATATCTTTAGTTTTAAGTTCAGATAGCAGTTTGTGGGCACTCTTGATTTCTGAAAGCAAGCTAGTTATTGTTTCTTTCTCATACTTGATCATCTTAAGCCTCCCTGAGGTAGCGCTCCCGGTAAGGTAAAATATCGAAATAGCGGTGGTAAGTGCTCATTTCAAATTGAGTTCGCAGGTTGTCGTTGCGAACCATTAAGTGGCAACCTTTTTTTATTACCATGTAAGAAAACGATGGCGAAGCCTGATTTAAAACCTGAATATCCACAGGGAAGTTAAGTCTTTTTTGAAGGTTATCCTCAAGCTGCAGCTGGTATACAAACTGTTTATATTTATTCTGCTCGGAAAGATAAATTGCTATATCGAGATCATGAAACTCCCCCTCCTCACAGAATGAACCGTGCAAGTAGGCAAACTGAATTATCTCTTCCGGCTCCAGGAGATCTCTTAGTTTTTTAATCAACCTTTTTCGCTCAGCCTGGTTAGAGTTAAAACTTTTTTTTGCTTTGGTTTTATTTGACACCAACATACACCTTATTTCATGATAGTAAGTGAAGGCAATTCACTCTCCCGGCAAAACGCCAGTTAAATTGCCCTAAGCAAATTATAGCAGATCTTTGGGAGGCGGACAAAAAAGACAGGTAAAGAGAAATGTGGATACTATAAGACAAAAGAACATTTTTTCAACTTACGCCCATAAGCAGCTTAATTGACTGCTAATCTGGGATAGCCAGGGTACCGTTCCTATTTTTCCTTAAGCCCCTGAAAAGATATTTAAAATAAACTGACATATTGATGCACAAAGTAGATAGGTCTTAAGAGGTTGTCAACAAGTCGAGTGGCGCAGGGGAATTTCACCCCTGCGCTCTCACAGATCCGGACGTGAGGCTCTCGCCTCATCCGGCTCTTACAGTCCAGCCGTCCTCGGATATAGCTGCCAGTGAGCAAAAAGTTTCGGTTCGCGTCCTCTTACGCCACGCACCCACTTAATTGCCCTGCTAGTATGTCCCCTGAATCTTTTGTATTTCCGTTCTGCCCATTTGCCTAATCGCAAGTCCATCTGTCTTACTACATCATCTAATGCAGAATGGTAGTAGCTCCCGTAATAGTTAAACCAACCCCTTATTACCGGATTGCAGTAAGCAGCCAGGTCTTCAAGGCTCCAGTTGCTTTTTAAATGCAGCTCCCATCTCCTCATTTGCTGATTCATTTTGCGTTTCGCTTTGTTGCTGACTGCAGGATTAAACCCGATAAATAGCCCATTTTTGCCTTTGACTCTCCGGGGTCTAAAGGTAAACCCCAGAAAATCAAACTTATGCTGCAGGTGGTCTTTGTTTCTTCTGTCATCCTTGCAGTATACTATCTGTGTTTTCTGCGGGTTAAGGTTATGCCCACATTCGGCAAGTCGTTCCTCTATTGCCTCTTTTCCTTCCTCAGCTTCTACTTCAGTTTTAAAGTGGCAAATAGCATCATCGGCATATCTTTCAAAAGGCACTTTCGGGTGGTTTTCTTGCATCCAACAGTCAAAAGCGTAGTGCAAAAACAGATTGGCCAGCAGTGGACTGATTACTCCACCTTGTGGGGTCCCTTGATTCCTTTCTTCCAGTGACCCATCGGGCAGCTGAACCGGGGCTTTTAGCCAGCGTTCGGCATAGAGTAAAATCCACTTGCTCTCAGTGTGACAGCACAGCGCTTTTAGTATTAGCTCATGGTCAATGCTGTCAAAGAAGGTGCTGATGTCTAAGTCTAAGACCCAGTCATAGCGCCAGCAGCGTTCCCTGGCTGCTCCAACCGCTTCTACTGCCGATTTGCCCGGGCGGTAGCCGTAGGAGTCGGGGTGAAAATGTTTTTCCAGTTTCGGCTCCAGGCGGTTCTTCACTACCATCTGTGCAATTCTGTCCGATACTGTCGGTACCCCCAACAATCTGGTGCCCCCTTCTTTGGGCATTTCTACCCGCTTAACTGGAGGGGGAAAGTAGCTGCCTGATGATAGACGGTTCCAGAGCTTGTAGAGATTGTCTTTAAGCTTAATCTCAAAATTAGCCATGGTTTGCCGGTCTACACCAGCTGCCCCTTTGTTTGCCTTAACCTGTTTGTAGGCAGCATAGACTTCATGCTTGGAAATACTAAACGGCTTCGTTTTACTCACAAGATTCCTCCCTCTTTCTGGTTGACCTTGCTCTAAAACCGGACTGTGCAGCCCCTTTGCTCCGGTTCCATTACAGAACTTTCTTCACTACTACAGGCTGCTCCGCCCCTGTGCTCCGCATCAGTACTCTCATCCTCCAAGGGGCTTCCTCTCGGATTTCTCCCTTCACATCGGAGCGACAGGTTCCCACGTTCCATACAGAAGCCTGATGATAGGTTCACGCCGCCTTTATGCCGGAAGCCGTGTGGTCAGTAAACAGGTTGCTTCCACACTCATCCCAGGGCAACGGGGAGTCCCCGGTTTTGACTGTCATATAATCATGTTTCGACACTTCAACAGCGGATCGTTTGCACTCGTCTCCCTATCTCATACCTGACAGGTTTAATCCCGCCTTCTCCTTAACGCTCACTACCAAGGCTCTTTACCTCAGCAGCTTAAGGTGGTTTGAAGCCCGCTCCTGCAAGCCGACTCCGGGGGGCCTTCCCCCATCTTCCCTATAGTTCCTACACTCTATCTTAAAGTGCCTCTCGTGGCGCACCCCCGTCCCCTTGACATTTAAGGCACAATTACCTGCAGCACACCGGGGGCAACCTCAAAATAGGCCGGCGTATCCCCCTGAATATCGCCATCGGCTTGAAAAGAGACCACAGGATCGGACTCTATTTGCACATGTTTCTTAACACGCCAATGCCGGATTTGCGGGGCTTTCTTCGGTTTTCCCACCATCCGGTAGAGGAATATCAGCAGCAAATCCAGCAGGGATTTCGAGTAGAAAACGTACAGATCCAATGCACTATCATTTAAAAGAATATCTGCGTCAAGGTCTTTATTAATAATGCCCACCTGGCTGGTATTGAACAGGGCGACTTCTGCCGCCTCGAAAGAATTTGATATGCATGGCTATGATCTATAATTTTGCAATATTTTCTTCCAGCCAACCGGTTAAATCTGTTTTAGTTAAATTTCCAGAGGCAAGTTTCATTATAACTTCATAAACATCTTTTTCTGATGCTGTAATTTCAAAGCCATTCTTTTGCAGGAATGTATCCATAGCTACTAATGCAACCCGCTTGTTGCCATCAATAAAGGGGTGATTTTTGCAAATGTGAAAACCATAGGCAGCCGCCATTTTTGCTAATGAATCGTGTAAATTGGATCCTTCAAACATCGCTCTTGGTTGCTCAAGAGCAGAGTCAAGTAATCCCTCATCACGAATGCCCGACACGCCACCGTAGAAGCTGATCAATTGTTCATGAAAATATATAACAATTTGTTTTGTTAAAAATTCGGCTCTCATTTATTTAGCTAATTCTTTTAGAGCATTTTTAAATTTTTTGTTTGTCTTATCAAAGGTAGCTGCCCACTGCTCAAAATCAGGATCATAAGGAGATAGCTTGAAGCCATCGGAGTTTTCTACTATATAAAGTGCTTCACCTTCTTTAATGTTGTACTTCTCAAGTAATTCCTTTGGCAGAGTAAATCCGTAGCTGTTGCCGACTTTCCTTAACTTTACCTGCTTCATAACAATCACCTCAGCATAATTATAACATTTGTATTACCATTTAGGCAAAGTAAAAGATTTCAGGACACGATAAAACTATTGCTTTATCGCCCTTACTGGCTTGAGGAAAGAACAAATGATTAACGTTAATCAAATTAACATAAATCGGTTCGCATGTTGGTCATTCTTCAACAGAAAGTTTATTAACCAGTGGGACTTTACAGTCTGGGCATTCAGTAATGTCTTCAATAAATTCATCCCTGCCCTGACCTTCCATTCACACTATCCTGCTAACCGTGACGTAATGAATATACAGCCAGTTAAACCTACAAATATGTTGGATTGTAAGATCTGACCCTAATCATTTTTTATCCAATCGTATTTTGTTTCGCTGATAATTTGTCTCCAACTCCATCCAGAACTCAGCGCTGGGGCCAATTACAGATTCCAGCTTTAGAGCTGTATCATGAATAATCGGAGCAAGTCCATTTAGAATATTTGACAAGTGTTTTGTCGTAATACCAAGCCTCGCCGCCAGCTCTTCCTGGTTCATGCTCAAATAAACCATGTTTTCCCTGATGGTTTCTCCCGGTGGTATAGCAATAGCAGGTGTAATGCTATTTTCGCTTTTGTTTGCCATGATAGTCTGCCACCTTCTTTATCCTTACAATACTTATACTAGATAAACTGCTAACCTCATCATTTCCTTCCTGGACAGGTGTTATTACAAGCCTGAATGGGTGAACTAAATCTATTGCATATTCATTCTTCCTTGAACCTTTAAGCTTATTCAGATCTATGTTTTATAGGCATCTTTTCGGTGAGCAACTTTGATTCCCCATATGGTCAATTCATGATCCTGGATGGAATAAAGAATGCGGTTTCGTCCATGGCGGATACGGTAACGGTCTAAGCCGGTTAATTTTTCACATCCCGGCGGTCTTGGATTGTCAGCAAGTGCAGTTATACGCGCGATAATCTTTTTTAGTTCATTTTTACCAATCCTGTTTAAATCTTTTTCAACCGACTTTTTAAAAAAGATCTTATAGGCGCCCATTGGTTTTCAACTTTCTAATCATGGCATCATAGCTGACAAGTTCTTCATTTCCTCTTTCTGCAAATGCTTCGCTATCTTCAACATCTTCGATTATAGATTCCTTGACAGCTTTATTGATCAGCTCTGACATGGAACTTGACGTTTCAATGGCTTTAAGCTTCAAGGCTTTATGCAAATCGGGATCTAAATATATAGTAGTTCTTTTACCTTCCTTAATCATTGCCATCAAACCTCCTTCATGTAGTAACATAATAGCATCATAATGTTGATATGGCAATTCTTCCGGGGTAATAGGGGATCATTTTTTTCTCAGTGGTAATCCCAAAGCGTCACCGGTTTCAATAGCAGAAAAGTTGTATTTTTTTAGTCTGCCTTTCCACTATCTATTATTTCGAGTAGAATATAAGCATCAAATCTTAATGAGGGTCATCGATGAGCAGCTTATTATTTCTAATCAGGCACGGGGAAACAGCCTGGAACAGCGAAGGGGTATTCAGAGGGCGAAGCGATATACCCTTAAATAAGAGGGGCCTCCAGCAGGCTAAGGCAACCGCTGATTATCTTAAGTCAGTTGATTTTACTGCCGTATATTGCTCACCCTTAACCAGGTCCATACAAACAGCTGATGCCATATGCCTGGATAGAGCTATTAAACCCACTCCAGTTACTGCTTTCACCGATATTAGCTTTGGTCCCTGGGAAGGTAAAAGTTTTATTGAGCTTGAAGCGCTCTATCCCGAAGCAATTGAAACCTGGCAAAAAAGACCTGAAAAACATAAACTTCCTGACGCAGAAACATTAAACGAAGCAATGAGCAGATCCTTTAATCAAATGGAACTACTCGCCCATGAAAATCAGGGCAAAAATATAGCCATTGTCAGCCACCGGGTGATACTAAAGTTACTGATCCTTGCCGCATTAAGATTAGACAGTAAAGGCTTTTGGAAAATTAAGCAGGATACCTGCTGCATCAACATGCTCGAATTCGAAGATAAAAAAGGCTTTGTGGTAGTCAAGATTAACGAAACCTGTCACCTTCATCTTCTGGTTGAATCATACCGGAAGCACGACTTCTGATTGATTAAATATTAGTCCTTCTCCGCACCATGTAAACTACAGCGGCAACAGCAACAGCCAAAAACCAGGCAAACCAAAAATGCGGCAAGGTTCTGGTCTTGATCTGTTTCAAACTGAATGGAGTCTTTTTTGATCATTTGCGCAAGAAACACGATGATGGCACTATCCCAGCATAAGCATATGCAAAAACCTGTCTTAAAAAGGCCATCACAGGAGAACGACATGATGTGGCCCCCTGTGCTTCTTCTTTATTCTAACTCCAGCTCTTTTGTCTGCCAGACCCACAGGGTAGGATCATCAGCAGTTTTCAGGTAGTGAAGCTCACCGCCAGTGACTCCCAGTAAAAATAGCTGTTCGTCATCTTCTATCAGGGTTCTCAACCCGTCTTCAAGAGAGTACAGTTTGATAGTATAGTGGTCTTCGGGGCCACTGTAGCGCTCTTCTTCCCGCTTCCAACCTCTGGTGCTAAATAATACCGTGTCATCAGAGATCCATTCAGACTGGGAGATGGAGTGATCGTCTAAGAAATAACTCTGCTCTCTCGTTTCCAAGTCAAGGATTGAAGCCCTCGCGTCAATTCCAGCCATGTTTCTTGTCATCCCTAAAACCAGGCTATGATCCGGAGACAGGCTGGATGCCACATATGTCTTGCGCTCTTGATCCAAAGAATATTCCCACTCCCGTTCTCCAGTTTCCAGGTTAACTTGAGCTAATCCGTAGTGATAGCCACCGCCCGTACCGATAGCTCCCAGGATAACTACCAGGTTTTTCTGATCCAGCCAGTAAAAAGGGTAATCTCCTTGCGAACCGTCAGTTACCCGGCGTATTTCTTCATCATCGAGGTCCCAGATCCATAAGTTTTCTCCTCTTAAGCCATACCGTGTAAAAGCTATTTGCCGTCCTTCGGGATCAGCAAGAGGTCTTCGTAGGAAGCTGCGGCCGTCCCAATCCTCTGCCAGAAGGCTTTGACCATCGAGATCAATCAATTTTACAGAACTATATTCTTCCCTGTGAATATCTAAAGCCATTGCCTCACCCCGGAAAGCAAAGTCCAGAAAATCCACCCGGACATCAAGTTCTTCCAGCGAGATTACATCAGTGTCGAATGCGGCTTGATCAAATGTTTTAATTTTTTTCTGTTCACCATCTAAATCAACCAGGTAAATATGGAGCTCAAGGTCAGATTCAACAAATACAACAAATGCCTCACCCCGGGGATGCCAGGTATAGTATTTTAAAGTGTACGCCTGATCGAAATCAAAAGAGTTAAGCAATTCTTTTTCTGGGTACTCGTATAACATCAATTGCCCTTCAAGTGTTCCAAGTAGATAGTTTTGATCAGGAGACACCAGCGGAGCCTCTGTTCTATAGTGAGGCTTCTCTTTGCTAAAATAGACTTGATCTGATAAGCCTTCTGCACTCTCGTCCGGGGCTTCTTCATCCTCAACGGGTGCCTCTGCACCCCTTTCCTCTTCAGCAGGAACCTGCTCTGCGCAGCCGACGATAAAAAACATCAATACCACGCCTACAATCAAGAAAAACCCTTTCGCCGGCAGATTCAATCCAAACATTTTGTGTTCACCTGCTTTCTAAAAAAACGCTAATAAACCAGCGCAAATTGCTTAACCCACCGTCCCCTTGACATTTTACAGTTCTGTGCCTTCATTTAGAATGCTTAGATACTGGTGATAAACAAAAACCCTGTTTCGTTGCTGGCCGGTTATTTCTCGAACAATATTCCGCTCTTCAAGTTGTCTAATTCCTTTGGATCCCGCGGGAAAAGAAAGATCTGTAGCTTCAGAAACCTGGCTGAGAGTTACCAAGGGTCGCTCACATAAAACCCGAAAAACCCGCAAAGCAGTAGAAGAAGAACGCCCTATAGATGTAATCTTTTGTTCGTCCTGTTGGAAAGTGATAATAACCGTTTAGCTGTTTCTACAGCATTAGATGCTACCAGTTCCACCCCTTCCATGAAAAAATCCAGCCATGCTTCCCAATTGCCTTCAGTGCGAACCAGATCCAGAAGACGGTAGTACTCTGCCTTATGCTGTTTAAAATACAGGCTGAGATAAAGTAACGGCTGAGAAAGCAACTTATCGTGGTGCAGGATAAAAGCGATAAGGAGTCTTCCGATTCGGCCGTTTCCATCAAGAAATGGATGAATCGTTTCAAATTGAACATGGACCAGTGCTGCTTTAACCAAACTTGAATAGGGGTTGCCTGATCCATTCAGGATTTGGATCCGGCAATAGCACGGTTATACTATCCAAACGGCCTAATGCCACTGTAGCGCGTTCCTGCAAAAGTTGACGTTGTTCGTTAAACTCCAGCGGAGGTACAGGTGGCAGTGGACTTGGAATAAAAGCTTTAACAGTTTCTCCTGCAACACTGGTTGTCTCATAACGTCCAGTAATACCGCGCTTCATGTTCAATCAACCCCGTATTTTCTGATCGTTTAATAACGGGTTGCCTTATTAAACAAAACCATTGATCAGTTTAATATGACTTCGCTATACACAACCAAAATCCTCTATGTATGAGAAAAATGGCACATCCAACTTCCCTTTTTTTCTGGCTTGTCTCAGCATTTTATCGTCTCGAATGCGAAATGCCAAGGTTATCTGAAGTTGTCAAACCTCCCGCTCCTTGGGACGGAGACTATAGTTATTCATCATTGATGCATGATTGCTCAACATACAACAATCCGGTTGAACCTTTTTTATAATTGGTATATACTATGATATATACCAATATATTTGGGAGTGGTAATTATGGACAGTGCAAAACTTTTTTACAACGGCCGCAGCCAGGCAGTGCGCTTGCCCCGGGAATATCGCCTTGATGGTGAAGAAGTATACATTAAAAAAATTGGTAACGCCGTTGTTTTAATACCCAAAGATAAGATCTGGGAAGTGCATGAAACTGGCATGGATTATTTTAGTGAAGATTATATGGATAACAGAAAACAGCCCGACCTGAAAAAGAGAGATGAGCTATGATCAGGTATATGCTAGATACGGATATTTGCATCTACCTGATTAAAGAAAAAGATCCCCTTTTGAAATTGAAACTATATGATAAAGGAATAGGCTGTTGCGCCATATCTTCAATCACTCTTGCTGAATTAGCTTATGGTGTGCAAAAAAGTAGAAAGGTGGAACAAAACAAGCTTGCTCTCGGTTTGTTCCTTACCCCTTTTGAGCTCCTTCCTTTTTCGACAGAGGCTGCCTTTTTTTATGGCAGTATACGGCAGCAACTTGAGCTAAGTGGGAAAATAATCGGCGGATATGATCTGCTCATTGCTGCTCATGCTTTAGCAGAGGGTTTAACTTTAGTGACCAATAATACAGCCGAGTTTTCCAGGGTGGATGGTCTGTATGTTGAGAACTGGGTTAACCGTAAATAGAACAACTTAACCGGTCGGATGCAACCGGATTAAGTAGTTTATTGCGTATTCCGGCCACATCCGGCCACCCGTTCTGGTCTCATCTGGCCATCTAATCCGGTCGCATCCGGCCAGTTAGAAGGTTCTTCCACCTCGTGAAGAAAACTCCGGCAATACTTAAAAGTTGCGGGGTGAAAATGTGAGGTGTGAAGAACTAATGACAGTGTTAGAAATACTGCGACTTACCGAAATGGGTTACAGCCAAAGAAAAATAGGTTATAGTGTCAAATGCGGTAAATCAACTGTTGGCGATATTCAAAGACGTTGCCGTGAAATCGACCTCAACAACTCTTTCTTCCTCTCGGAAGTAGTCTTCTTATCCTTTGCCTGATAATCCATAATACTTACTGCACCCATTCGGATTTCATAGTACTTGCTTTCGAGAAGTTTTTCAATTTCTTCAATGGCCATAGATTTAAATTTCTTGGCTGTTTTAAATACATCGCCAAATTTCACCCCATAGGCCTGGGTCTCCCCATCATCTCCTTTGAAGAATTTCTCGAGCTTTTCAAGTTCATTTTCCGTCCTAAAATCCGCCAAGGCATCTATAAAAGCCTCTGCCGTAAGCGTTATATCTTGATTTGCTTGCTTTTCAGCCACTTCAACCTCCACCTTTTTAACCTATAATTCAAGTTGCATCGCTACCCTGTCTTTTAAGCCAAGTTTCGCTTCCTTGTCTAAAGCGGCAACTAGCTCGGCTGTTAATTCAGCCCCGCTCAAAGACAGGAGCAAGGCTAACTTACTTATCCCTTTGTCTTGATGGCATAACTGGTACTTCTGCCGTCACCTGGCAATTTATATATAATTTGCTTACCCATTAGATCTTGTATGTCTCTTAATGCTGTATCTTGCGAGCACTTACAAATTTTTGCCCATTTAGATGTGTTTATTTTTCCATCAAAACCATCAAGCAGCAGATTGAGCACCTTCCTTTGCCTGTCACTTTCTATCTTTGAAGCATGCTCGAGCCAGAAATTATGCTTGATAATAAATTTGCCCAGTATAGCCTAGACGTTACTGACATTCCTACAGTTCTGTGCCTTCATTTAGAATGCTTAGATACTGGTGATAAGCAAAAACCCTGTTTCGTTGTTGGCCGGTTATTTCTCGAACAATATTCAGCGCTTCAAGTTGTTGAATACATTTGGATACCGCGGGAAAAGAAAGACCTGTAGCTTCTGAAACCTGGTTGAGAGTAATCAGGGGTCGCTCACACAAAACACGAAAAACCCGTAAGGCAGTAGAAGCAGAGCGACCCAGAGTTGCAATCTTTTGTTCGTCCTGTTGAAAAAGCGACAATAACCGTTTAGCCGTTTCTACAGCATTGGATGCTACCAGTTCCACCCCTTCCAGGAAAAAATCCAGCCAAGCTTCCCAATTGCCTTCAGTACGAACCAGATCCAGAAGACGGTAGTACTCTGCCTTATGCTGTTTAAAATACAGGCTGAGATAAAGTAACGGCTGAGAAAGCAGCTTATCGTGGTGCAAGATAAAAGCGATAATGAGTCTTCCGATTCGGCCATTTCCATCCAGAAATGGATGAATCGTTTCAAATTGAACATGAGCCAGTGCTGCTTTAACCAAACTTGAATAGGGATTACCTGATCCATTCAGGAAACGCTCAAGATCTGCCATGCAATCTTGTATATGTTCAGGTGGTGGCGGTACGAAGTGGGCATTACCCGGTCGTGTGCCTCCTATCCGGTTTTGCGATTGCCGAAATTCACCTGGAGACTTGTCACTTCCTCTGCCCTGTGTAAGCAGTATGCCACGCATATCCCGAATCAAGCGATTAGAGAAAGGAAAATCTTCCTGTAAACGGGTGAGTCCGTGATTAAGCGCAGCTACATAATTTGAAACTTCTATCACATCATCAAGGGGCACACCAGGTGCCTGATCTATTTCGAAAAGCAGCAACTGCGCTAATGATGATTGCGTGCCTTCGATCTGTGAAGAGAGAACCGCTTCACGGCGAACATAAGCATAAAGAAATATATTTGGATCTGGCAATAGCACGGTTATACTATCCAAACGGCCTAATGCCACTGTAGCGCGTTCCTGCAAAAGTTGACGTTGTTCGTTAAACTCCAGCGGAGGTACTGGTGGCAGTGGACTTGGAATAAAAGCTTTAACAGTTTCTCCTGCAACACTGGTTGTCTCATAACGTCCGGTAGTACCACGTTTCATGTTCAATCAACCCCGTATTTTCTTATCGTTAAATAACGGATTGCCTT
>JBNJHL010000036.1:0-15482 GCA_051748445.1 Bacillota bacterium | reverse complement strand
GAATTAAAATAAACAAGCCGCTGACCAGGGTCATTCCGACCAGGTCAGTGCGCAATAGTTCAAGAGGTCTACCGGTAGCGGCAGCTATACCCGACAGGCTGACCGCTATAGCCCACCAGGGCGCTGCAGGCCCTTCGATAATAGGCAGGCGGTGCCCGAACAGCACCTGGAACAGGGAGCCGAGCCCGATAAAAAAGAACATCCGCTGGGCAAAAGCTGCTGTACCGGCCTGGCCCAAACCAAGGTATGGGCCCAGAATAACCGGGATAACTGCAATATGTGCTACGGCAAAAACAAACCACTGTATCCCGTAAACTGCTGTGCGCCAATAATCCGGCTTGCTGCAGAGTGGCCATAACAAAAGCGGTTTGCTGCCAGTTTCTGTATTGGCTATATCCTGTTTTACAGGCTTGTTTGTTTCAACCATCTATTTACTCCCTCATTTTTAATCATTAGATTCTCTTCCCTGCACCGGACTTAAACTATATTATTGAATATGACTAAACTCAATCCCGGCTGTTTAATTTTTTATTTCTCAAATTTTTATTCTCTATCTGGATCTGTTCCTTCATCTTGCTTTGTTTCTTCTTGATCAACCTCTGCAGTTTGTTCCTGCTCAGTCTCTGAGGTTCCTTCTCTCTTCTCGTTTTCCCCATTTTCATTTCTCTGTGAGAACTCTTCCTTGCCTGATCCTGCATTAGATTTGATATCGCCGATTTTACCAAGCATGTACAGGTCACCTTCCGATCGTTCAGCAAACTGGTCACCCAGTATTCGCTCGCAGCCGTCCAGGGCATCTTCCAGGTCAACCACTTTGCCGCTGTAACCGGTAAACTGCTCGGTAGTTACAAAAGGCTGAGTCAGAAAACGCTCCAGCCGGCGGGCCCGATTAACAACCTGCCGGTCTTCCTGGGACAGCTCTTCTAAGCCTAGCATGGCAATAATATCTTTCAGCTCTTCGTACTCTGCCAGGTTGCGGCGCACTTCCTGGGCTATCTTGTAGTGGCGTTCGCCCACAACAAGGGGGGTGAGCATTTTCGACCAGGAACGCAGCGGGTCTACTGCAGGGTAAAGGCCTTCACTGGCCCGTTTGCGGGAAAGAATGATTGAAGCCGAAAGGTGGGCAAACGTATGGGTGGCCGAAGGATCAGTAAAATCATCGGCGGGAACGTAAACTGCCTGGATGGAAGTAATTGCCCCGGTTTCGGTGTTAGAGATTCTTTCCTGCAGTCCGGCAATTTCTGTGGCCAGGGTCGGCTGGTAACCAACCCGCGAAGGCATTTTGCCCAGCAAGCCGGAAACCTCGGAACCGGCCTGGACAAAACGGAAAATGTTATCAATCAAGAGTAGCACATCCTGCTTCGCTTCATCGCGAAAGTATTCGGCCATGGTCAGGGCTGAATGGCCAACCAGGTAACGGGCGCCAGGCGGTTCGTTCATCTGCCCGAAGACCATTACCGTATTGTCAAGCACACCGGCATCCTGGATATCGCGGTAAAGTTCCTCCGCTTCACGGGACCGTTCACCGATACCGCAGAAAATACTGACTCCCTCATACTTGCCAACTGTATTATTAATCAGCTCCGTGATTAAAACGGTTTTTCCGACGCCTGCCCCGCCGAAGAGGCCGGCCTTGCCACCTCTTTCCAGGGGAGTTAAAAGATCTATAGCTTTGATTCCGGTTTCAAAGATCTCAGCGGTAGTAACTCGCCTGGAAATGGAAGCAGCAGGCTGATGAATACCGTTTTTTTCGGTATCCCCGGCCAGAGGCCCCTTTTGATCAATGGTTTCGCCGAGCACATTAAACATCCGCCCCAGGACCTGCTTGCCTACAGGCACCCGGATCATATCTTTGGTATCTATGACTGGATCGCCACGCTTAAGACCACTGGTGGGTGAAACTGCGATACCTCGGGCAACACCGCCTTCCAGGTGTGAAACAACCTCGATAACTATGCTGCTATCCGGCCCGGCTTCCAGCCTGGTGCGCAGGGGCGGTACTCTACCCGGAAAAAGAACATCTACCACACTGCCGCGCACAGAAATAACCTTGCCCTTTAATTCAGTACTGCTTCGACTTTCTTTGGCTTCTGTTTTTTCCATCAAAACATACTCCTGTTCTTAGGAAATAATCCTGCATCAAGTTAATCAATTGAATTTTTTGCTCAAAGTCACCTTAGAGATACAGCTACTTGCTATGCTTAGACTGCCTTAACCTTTTATTTCATTCACTTTTTATATTAGATAAAAATGAGGTGATACCTGCTCAATTTCTAATAAACATAGCCAATAACTTTATTTGCTCCTAACAAATATTGATTTACTCAAGTAAATTTATACACTGTTTTTGCTGGCCTTTGGCCTCTAAACCCTTCGTCATAAAGCTAAACGCGAACCACAAGGTTCAACTTACCCCTGCTAACCTCCACTTCCATAATTACAGCCATTACCTCCATAATTTAACTGGCTTCTTATGGAAATAATTTTTTTAAAAAAAATATTGAAAAAACTATTGACAAGTCACTGAGCCCATGCTATTATAATTGTTACCAGGTTCCGAGAGGCTGGAAGGTGAACCGGGTTCGGTTAGAAGGGAAAAACCGGTGTAAGAAAGAAGCTAAGGCTTTGATTGAAAAACCGGAACTATCCAAGATAACCGAGCAGCTGAAAGGAACGGTAGCGGAAAGGCAACAGGAAGAGTGAAATCGGAATGAAGCCTGGAAGCACCGGAAACCACAGCGCAGGATCTTGAAAACCAGTTGGAGGTCATAAGCAAGTGTCTGTAGGGGCACTTAAATGACCGGAGATAATTGGAGATAAAGATTCTGCAGGTGAAACCACAGGTCTGTTGGAGCCTGGTTTTATTATGTACATTTACTTGATCAAAAGTACACTTAACTCCTTAAACATTATCAGCTTTTTATCGATGGCAATAGTTTCGTCTGCTTTGATCTGGAGAGCTGATGTTTAAGGTTGGATGTGACCAGAAAGAAAGGTTCGGAAATTGAATTCTCAAACCTTCTGGAGCCGGTCAAATTCGGCAACATACTGCAGGTTACGATATCTTTCGTTATAATCCAGGCCATAACCGACAACAAATATATTGGGGATGTCGAATCCCTTGTAATCAACCGGTATTTCAACGATGCGGCGGGCCTCTACGTTTAAGAGGGTACAGACTTTAAGGTCGGCCGGGTTCCTGGTTTTCAGGTTACGCAGCAGATAACCCAGGCTCAGGCCGGTATCAACAATATCTTCCACTACCAGCACATGTTTGCCCGATATACTCAAATCCAGGTCCTTGGTGATGCGAACCACGCCGGCCGAATCGGACTGCTCTCCATACTGTGAGATGCTGATAAAGTCAATGGCAAAAGGAATACCCATCTTCCTGGTCAGATCAACCAGGAAGTAAGTGCTCCCTCGCAGCACACCGATTAAAACCAGATCCTTGCCGGCAAAATCATCAGCTATTATCTTTCCCAGTTCAGCCACCTTTTCTTCAATCTCTTTTTTGGTTAATATAACTTTTAGTTGATCACCATTTTCAGACATCTTATCTGTCAATATTACTCTCCTTCATTTTCTTCAGGATGGTGTTTTTTCAGCAGGCTTTCGAAACCTTTTTTGTCAATCAGCCGGACATTTACATCAGGATAAAGCTCCTTCATCCTCCTGATCTTGCGATTCTTGCGCCAGGCTTGTTTCGGTTTCTGGGTGGTCAGCTCAATATAGAGATCCTGATCGGGCAGGTAGAAATCCGGTGAAAAAGCTTCGATGACATTGCCCTCGCTGTCCCACTCCAGCAGAAAGGTTTTCGGCTCGTAATCCCAGCGAATCCGGTAAAAATCAAGCATGGAAGCAAATTCTTCTTCACTGGAATGCATAAACTTATCGGCTTCCTCTTCCGCCGGTGAAACTAAAATGCCGTTTTCAATATCCGTGCCAGCCGGCCCGTCCTTAACCTGGCGTGGTTCGGCATGAATACGGTAAGCGGCAACTATAATATCAGCGGCATCTTCCAGGCCCATTTTTTCCGAATTTAAGACCAGGTCGTACGGCCTGGAATTATTCCAGTTTACATCGAAAACCCGCCGGTAGTACTGTCTCTTTTCATGGTCCTTTTCTTTGACCAGCTTAACAGCTGTTTCAGAATTCAGGCCGTATAACTTCATCACCTTGTTTACCCGGTAGGTAAACTGGGCAATAATCCTCACATGCAGGGCCGGGGGATAATCCTTAAAAAGGATCGAACCGCCACGACCCAGTATGACCAGGTTGTTCCGGATGGCCAGGTCATATATATAATCGTGCATTGCCTCAATGTAATTCCAGCCTTCCGCCCCTATGTCTTCCGAGATGACCGTTTTTTCCGGCTCTTCCGAAGGCTGCTCTATCCCGTAATCACTTAGGCCCTTGACAATTGTTTCCTTATTTACCAGGTAGAATCTGGTTTTTTCTGCTACAAAACGGGCAACTGTTTCTCCACCGCTGCCGAATTCACGTGAGATCGTGATGATTCCCAATAACAGCACTCCCGGGACTAATTATTTCAAAAATCCGCTAATAATAGCTTCTTCTGCTTCTTCTTCGGTCAGGCCAAGTGACATTAATTTCATCAGCTGTTCACCGGCTATTTTCCCGATAGCCGCTTCGTGAACCAGCTGAGCATCAGCATTTTCCGCACATATTTCCGGGACTGAACGCACGGTAGCCTGGTCCATAATAATTGAATCGCATTCAACATGGCCCCGCCCGGGGCCGTAAGCAAGCAAGCGGGGATTAAAAACCTGTTTAGATTTACCCTGGGCTACAGAACGTGAGACGATCCTGGCCGTACTTTCTTCCGCTAACAACTTCACCACTACATCAGAAACCGCTTCCTGGTCACCATCGGTCAGCAGACGCTCAAACATGACCAGGCGCCCCCCTGCTTTTACTTCCGCTTCAGTTACCCTGGTGGTATTATCTACCCCGCGAATCTGGATCAGTTCAAGCTCAGCGTAAGCTCCCTCTTCAACCTTCAGGACCGTCTTGGGGTTAAGAACTCTCTTGCCACCATTTTCTCCTTCGCCGAAATGTTTTTCACTGTAGTGCAGGCGAGCTCCTTTACGGACAATTATCTCGTGAATCCCGTCATGCTGCGCCTTACCAGAGCCGGGGTTGTGGATACCGCAGCCGGCCACCAGTTCAATATCGGCATTTTCGCCGATGTCAATCGTATTATAGACCAGGTCGCTTTGATCGGTTTCGGTCATGATCACCGGTATATGAACGGAACCTTCCCTGCCTGCAGCAACGATCACATCAATACCGGGCTGATTATCCTTGCTGTTAATTTCAATCCCTTCCAGTGAGCGCCGCTGGACACCTTTTCCATCCTTACGAATATTAAAAGCTCCGGGCGGTTCATCATGCAGGTCGGCTATCTCTTCAAGCAGTTTTTTATCGAGGGCAGTCAGCATAGAGGTTTTCCTCCAATCGACAGTTCTTCCTACAGGCACACTCGGCACTTTCCTTGATCCGGGGCCAGATAGTATCACGGTCTCCGCGCATGGAAACAGTGCCGCCCTCGATCAGGACAATTTCATCAACCATGTTAAGGATTTTTTCCTGGTGGGAAATAATAATAGTAGTGGTATTTTCACTGTGGCTCTCACCGATCACATCAATTAACTGTTCAAAACTCCACAGGTCGATACCTGCTTCCGGCTCATCAAAGAACCTTACCTGCGGATTCTGGGCAAGCAGGGTGGCTATTTCAATCCTTTTCATCTCTCCCCCAGAAAGACTGGCATCCAGGGTTCGCTCTCTATAATCCTCGGGACAAAGGCCAATCTGGCGTAATACCTTGCAGTCGTAATTGTCGGAATACTTCATGGCATATTCAAGTATATCCTTGACCTGCATTCCCTTGAAACGCGGGGGCTGCTGAAAAGCGTAGCCTATACCTTTCCGGGCCCGCTCGCTAATACCTAGACCGGTAATATCTTCATCATCCAGAAACACCTTGCCGCCGGTCGACTGATAAATACCCATGGCCACCCGGGCCACCGACGACTTTCCGCTGCCGTTCGGGCCGGTTAATGCATACATTTTACCGGTTTCAAACTGCAGGTTAATATCATGCAAAATCGGTATAACCTGTTCGTCAACTTCCATCTTTAAACTAATATTATCCAGTGTAAACAAAGTTAGATGTTCTCCTTTCTATAATATATATAGCCAACTTTCTTCTTATACTCGCATTAAGAAGCATTATGATAAGATAAAAATTCGACAGCAGGTTATAATCTCCTGCTAACAGCTTCGCTGCACAATAAGAAAGGAAACAATTTTGTAGTTCCTGCGTACACAAATAGTGTTGACAGGTGCAGCGGCAACCTCTATAATTGTAAATGTAGTAACAGTGACTACATTAGGATGTGGTGTAATGAAAAAGAACTACATCGGGATACGTGAGGCAAGAATCAACCTGAGTAAACTGATCAAAGATGTTCGCGGCGGTATGGAAATAATTATCACCGACCGGGGTACACCTGTTGCCAGGCTGGTCATGGCAAAAGACAATGAGCTTTCCCTGGAAGAAAGGATCAAAAACTACGAAAGCTGTGGTTTAATTGAACCTTCTGTAAAACAAGGGAAAGATTGCCTTTCTCCGGTTGAACTGCCCCGGGACTACGCACAGCGCTGCATCGAGGAGGAAAGGGGCGATGAATGAAAAACTTGCCGTAATTTACTGGGATTCAACTGCCCTGCTCTCGTTTCTTTTTAGAGACAGGAATAGCGAGCAGGTCATGAATAAAGCCAGGCAAAAAGGGGTCCACCTGCTGACGACTTTAACCATAGCCGAAGTTTACACAGTAATTAGTCGGATCAGGCGGGAAAATTTGCTAACAGATATGCTTGCTGATTCTCTATATGAAGCGTTGGAAAGCGGCCCCTGGAGCAAGCTAAATATTGTGCCCGACAGTTCGGCCATGCGATATCTTGCCTGCAAATGGCCGCTAAAAGGCTCCAGATTATGGCATCTGGCTGCAGCAAAAACCCTGCAGCGAGAGTTTCCGGAACTAATGATTCTGACCCTGGACAGCGAGCTGGCAAAAGCTTCAAAAGGTGAAAGCCTGAAGCTGGTAGTGATGCAAGAGCAGAATTAAGAATACATGATATTTTAGGGGCACTGCAATGATATGCCCGAAATAATTACCTGAAACTAATATAAAAGATTAATTAACCGAAAGGGGAGTTTTTAGAAATGAAAATGTGGCGCTGTGAAGTATGTGGCTACCTGCACGAAGGAGAAGAACCTCCTGATGTATGTCCTAAGTGTGGAGCACCGAAAGAAAAATTCGAACTGCTTGATCAAGAAGAAGCAGAAATGATGCGCGATGCCCTGGCTACGAGAGAAAAATACGCGCAAATTTATGACCATCTGGAAGCAATTGACAATATTGCCCAGGAGGGCATTGATCTCAACCTTGATGAAGGCTGTAACGAAATTTTCGGTGAAACCCGGAAAGATATTGAGGACATCCGCAACAAAATCAAGGAAGAACTGGCCGGTCATGCCCAGGATTGCATCTGGGTCAAGGTTGCCAGTGACGGAATTATGGAATAAAACACCGTGATGCCTTTTTCATAAGGTTATCATGTAGGAACAAAAATATGAACAGAAAGGAATGAGGTGAGTTTAATGGGTAAAGCTGTAGGAATTGACCTTGGTACCACTTTTTCCGCAGTTGCAGTGGTTGAAGGCGGTAAATCCGAGGTGATAACCAATGCAGAGGGTTCACGAACAACTCCATCTGTAGTCGCATTTAAGGACTCAGGAGAAAGGCTGGTCGGACAGGTAGCCAAGCGTCAAGCTGCCCTGAATCCGGAAAATACCCTTTTTTCAGTAAAACGTTTTATCGGACGCAATTTCCAGGAAGTTGAGGCGGAACGTAAACTGGTCCCCTATCAGGTTGAAAGCGGACCGAATGACGCAGTGCGCTTCAAGATAGGTGACAAGAGCTATGCACCGGAAGAAATTTCGGCCATGGTCTTAAAGAAGCTGGTAGAGGATGCTTCCAAGTATCTGGGTGAAAAAATAACCGATGCTGTGATTACAGTACCGGCATATTTTAACGACTCGCAGCGCCAGGCAACCAAGGACGCCGGCAAAATCGCCGGATTGAACGTGCTGCGGATTATAAACGAACCAACAGCCGCATCGCTGGCTTACGGCCTGGACAAGAAAACAAACGAAACCATCCTGGTTTTCGACCTTGGTGGAGGCACATTTGACGTTTCCATCTTAGAGGTCGGCGAAGGTGTCTTTGAAGTTAAATCCACCCATGGCGACAGTCACCTCGGTGGTGACAACTTTGATAAGGCTGTCGTAGACTGGCTGGCCGATGAGTTTAAGAAAGACCAGGGAATTGACCTGCGTGAGGACAAGCAGGCTCTCCAGCGGCTAATTGAAGCGGCTGAAAAGGCCAAGGTAGAGCTGTCGTCTACCACAGAAACAACGATCAGTATTCCCTTTATTACCGCCGGTTCTGAGGGACCCAAACACCTTGACACCAAGTTGACCAGGGCCAAGTTTGATGATCTGACCCACGACCTGGTGGAAAGAACCCGGCAGCCGGTTAAAGATGCACTGGCCGATGCAAAAATGTCAGAAAAGGATATTGATGAGATCATCCTGGTCGGCGGTTCAACCCGCATCCCGGCGGTTCAAAAATTGGTCCGCGAGATGATCGGCAAGGACCCGAACCAGAGCGTTAACCCGGACGAAGTAGTTGCTTTAGGTGCGGCTATCCAGGCCGGGGTGTTAAGCGGCGAGATGGAGGACGTTGTGCTGCTTGACGTTACTCCCCTATCTCTTGGTGTGGAAACCATGGGTGGAGTAATGACCAAAATCATTGAGCGCAACTCGACCATCCCGACCCGACACAGTGAAACATTCTCTACTGCGGAAGACAACCAGCCTGCAGTAGACATTCATGTCCTGCAAGGTGAACGGGAACTGGCCAAGGATAACCGTTCTCTCGGTCAGTTCAAGCTGGAAGGTATTCCGCCCGCTCCGCGTGGTGTGCCACAAATCGAAGTTACATTCGATATTGATGCCAATGGCATTTTGAACGTTAGTGCAAAAGACAAAGGTACGGGCAAAGAGCAGTCGATTACGATCAGCGGATCAACCAACCTTGACCAGGGCGAAATTGAAAGAATGGTTGAAGAAGCCGAAAAACACAGTGAAGAAGACAAAAAACGGCGCCAGGAAGTTGAAGATCGCAATGAGGCAGACAGCCTGGTCTACCAGGTTGAACGACAGATGAGCGAACTCGGTGACAACCTGCCTGTTCATGAAAAAGGACGGATTGAGCAGATTGTGGGCGACCTGAAAGAAGCTCTGAAAAACGAAGAACCGATCGATAAAATCCGCAACCTGAAAAGTGATCTGCAGCAGGCGGCCCACTCCCTGTCTGAGACTGCTTACCAGCAGACTAAGGCCGGCACGACCGGTGCGGCAGGCGGTGAAGGAACTGAAGGACAGGGCGGCAGCGAAGCTGATGAAGATGTAGTCGACGCCGATTATGAGGAACAGTAAAGTTACAGGATTGACGCTCGAGGGTTAGCAGGTAGCCGTAATAATTAAACTGCCTGCTCCCCTCTCTTTTAGAAAAAATCATTTGATTGAACTGTAACTACCCAGCCTGCTTAAGAAAGCTGAAACGAGAATAAAGCACAGGCATGGAATATCGGTGAAGCTAAGCCAGTGCAATTCCATCCTAAAAGATCAGCGGGCAAAGATTTCTTAAACAAGCTGAGCAGTGACATTGACTTAATATGAAAAATAAGCAGGCCGGATACTGGAGGACTGAAAATGACAGATATAGAGCGGGAAACTTCATATAATAATAATGGAAATAATGAGGAGCAGGAAGAGAAAGATGTAGCGGCTCTCAAAGAGGAACTAGAAATGCTGCGTGGAGAGCTGGAAGAAACGAAAAATCGCCACCTGAGAACCCGCGCCGACTTTGATAATTTTCGCAAACGTACGGAGCGTGAAGCGGAAGCAAAGAGGATTAATGCAAAGAAAGAAATCCTGTTGGACCTGCTTAAATTTCTCGATTATTTTGATCAGGCTAGAAAACAAGTTCAGGATCCTGCCGCAGCCAAGGGCTTAGATATCATGGCCAGACAGTTTCACGAACTTCTACATAAGCACGGGGTCAGGCCGATCAAGTGTCTTGGTCAACCATTTGATCCCGAAGAGCACGAAGGGGTAGGCTACATCACAACCGAAGATTACCAGGAGGGTTGCGTAGCCGAAGAGCTATGCTGCGGTTATAAATTTGGAGATATCCTGCTGCAGCCGGCCAGGGTAATGGTTGCAAAGAACCCAGAATAACAACACCGTGTATCAAGTTATCAAGTTATCATTATTTTAAAATTATGCTGTTGCGGCTTGAAATGAGTTGGGGGAATAGATATGTCTGTAAAATTTCAAGATTACTATGAATTACTGGGCGTAGACAGGAATGCCAGTGAAAAAGAAATAAAGGCTGCTTATCGCAAACTGGCCAGGAAATGGCACCCTGACCTGCATCCACCTGCAGAAAAAGAAAAAGCCGAAGAAAAATTTAAAAAGATTAACGAGGCTTACGAGGTCTTAAAAGACCCGGAAAAACGAGAGCGCTATGATCGTCTCGGCAGCAGATGGAAAGATGGCCAGGATTTCCAGGGTGGACCCGATATGGGTGGCAGGGGTGGCACACGCTACTACTCTACCAGTGACTTTGGTGGAAGTGGTTTTGAAGGCGGTTTTGAAGGGGGCTTCAGTGATTTCTTTAATGCTTTTTTCGGAGGTGGCGCAGCGACAGGTGCCGGCCGAGGCGGAAGAACTGCCCAGCGCGGCCCCGTTAAAGGCGAAGATATTGAAAGCGAAATCGAACTGACCCTTGAAGAAGCTTACAGAGGGGGGACCCGTTCCATCCGGATAAGTGGCAGTGCCGTCTGTCCCGAGTGCAGTGGCACAGGAATCAGGGATCGCAGTTTTTGCCCCCGCTGCGGCGGCACCGGCAGTATCTCCGACGAGAAAACCCTGGATGTAAAAATTCCCGCCGGGGTCAAAGAAGGCAGCCGTATCCGCCTCAAGGGCCAGGGTGGAAGCGGCCTGGGTGGAGCACCAAAAGGCGACCTGTTCCTGAAAGTACACCTGCGGCCACACCCGGTCTTTAAATTAAAAGGTGACAACATTGAAGTAGATGCCGTAATCCGTCCGGATCAGGCGGTACACGGAGCAAAAATCCCCGTCCCGACCCTTGACGGTAATGTAAATATGAAGGTGCCACCCGGCAGCCGGGCCGGTCATAAGCTGCGTTTAAGAGATAAGGGTTACCCCGGCAAGAATAGCCTCCGTGGCGACCAACTGGTCAGATTGGTCATTGACGTGCCGGCCGATTTAAGCGACGAAGAAAAAGAGCTCTACCATAAACTGGGCGAGCTACGGGAAGGCAGGGAGTGATCTAGATGAAACTGGTTCGTATACATTGCCATAGCGATGTCGAAGAAAGGGTAACTGAATACCACCTTGAATACCATCCTGATTTCCTGGCCAAATTCGAGGATCTCGGTATTATTGAACACCTGGATGATGGTATCAGCTACGAAGACCTGCACCGCCTGGAAAAGATTCTTCGTTTAAAGAGAAATTGCGGTGTTAACACGGTTGGCGCATCAATAATTGTAGATTTACTCCAGAAAATAGAATACCTGCAGGACGAAGTTGAGCGCCTGCGCAGAAAGTAGGTGAAATAATGGATTTAAATCGCTTTACCAATAAATCGAGAGAAGCGCTGGCGGCCGCTCAGGAAATAGCCGCTAATCGCGGGCACCAGGTAGTAGGGCCAAAGCACCTGCTGGCCGGTCTGTTGGACCAGGAAGACGGTCTGGCCGGACGTTTTGTGCAAAATTCCGGGGCCGATTCAGCCGGTTTGCAGCAGGGCCTGGAAAAGTTGCTTTCCGCTATCCCCCGTGTTTCGGGCTATGAAGGTACCCTGCAGATGAGTTCATCAATGGCCCGTGTTCTATCAAGAGCCGAACAGGAAGCAAAACAGCTTAAAGATGACTACGTCAGCATAGAACACCTGCTTTTGGCTTTAACCGAAGAAAGCGAAGATGATTTAAAAAAACTGCTGACCCAGGTTGGCCTGAACCGCACTTCCCTGCTTAATTCTTTAAAAGCAGTGCGCGGCTCCCAGCGGGTCACCAGCGACAGCCCGGAAGATACATACGAAGCTCTGCTTCGCTACGGTCGTGACCTGACCGAGGAAGCAGAAAAAGGGAAGCTTGACCCGGTCATCGGTCGCGACGATGAAATCCGCCGGATTATGGAAATCCTCTCCAGGCGGACCAAGAATAACCCGGTCTTAATCGGTGACCCGGGGGTCGGGAAAACAGCTGTAGCCGAAGGGCTGGCCCGCAGGATTGTGACCCGCGATGTGCCGGAAGGGTTAAATGATAAAAAAGTTATTGCCCTTGATATGGGAGCCCTGGTCGCTGGAGCCAAGTACCGCGGGGAATTTGAAGAAAGACTGAAGGCTGTCTTAAAAGAAGTGCAGGAAGCAGAGGGTAAAATTATCCTCTTTATTGACGAATTGCATACAGTAGTTGGTGCCGGCGCCGCTGAAGGAGCCATGGATGCCGGCAACCTGTTAAAACCGATGCTGGCCCGTGGTGAACTGCAGTGTATCGGGGCCACAACTGTCGATGAATACCGTAAACATATTGAAAAAGATGCCGCCCTGGAAAGGCGTTTTCAGCCGGTCAGGATCGAACAGCCCTCGCTGGAAGATACCATCTCGATCCTGCGCGGCTTAAAAGAGCGTTACGAAGTGCACCACGGCGTGCGTATCCAGGACAGCGCCTTGATTGCGGCGGCTACCC
Source organism: Bacillota bacterium (assembly GCA_051748445.1). Taxonomy (GTDB): domain Bacteria; phylum Bacillota; class Dethiobacteria; order DTU022; family DTU022; genus T3SED10-7. The sequence goes on along the minus strand of JBNJHL010000036.1, from coordinate 2,546 downwards.
TTTCCGACCGTTATATCAGTGACCGGTTCCTGCCGGATAAGGCAATCGACCTGGTCGACGAAGCGGCAGCACACCTGCGCACCCAGATTGACAGTATGCCTGCCGCCCTGGATGAAATCACCCGCCGGGTGATGCAGCTGGAAATTGAAGAAGCGGCCCTGAAAAAAGAGAAAGACCCCGCTTCAAGGGAAAGGCTTGAAAAACTGCAAAAAGAACTGGCCGAACTGCGATCAGAAGCAGATGCCATGAAAACACAGTGGCAGACCGAAAAACAATCAATTCAAAGAGTGCGCGATATTAAACGTGAAATCGACGAAGTACGCACTGAAATAGAGAAAGCGGAACGTGAATATGACCTGAACAAGGCTGCTGAACTAAAATACGGTCGTTTAAATGACCTGGAGCGCCGCCTGCAATCGGAAGAAGAGCATCTGGCCAGCAAGCAGAAAGAAAATATGCTTTTAAACGAAGAAGTAAGCGAAACAGAAATCGCCCGTATTGTCAGCCGCTGGACCGGTATCCCGGTTAGCAGGTTGCTGGAAGGTGAACGCGAAAAATTGATCCGCCTGGAAGATATTCTGCACGAACGAGTTGTCGGCCAGGATGAAGCTGTCAACGCTGTAGCCGATGCCGTACTAAGGGCGCGCAGCGGCATTAAGGATCCGAACCGCCCGGTGGGCAGTTTTATCTTTCTCGGGCCGACCGGAGTCGGTAAAACAGAATTGGCCCGCACCCTGGCCCAGGCCCTCTTCGATGATGAGCGTAACATGATCCGCCTGGACATGTCCGAATACATGGAAAAACATACAGTGGCCCGTTTAATTGGAGCCCCACCGGGTTATGTCGGCTATGATGAAGGCGGCCAGCTGACCGAGCTGGTCCGGCGCAAGCCTTACAGCGTTATACTCTTTGACGAGGTGGAGAAAGCACACCAGGACGTTTTCAACTCGATGCTGCAAATCCTCGAAGACGGCAGGCTAACTGACGGCAAGGGACGCACGGTCGATTTCAGGAACACGATCGTGATCATGACCTCAAATATCGGCAGTCAGGAAATCCTTGCTTTTCACGAAAAGGGTGGGAGCTACGAGCAGATGAAAGAAGCCGTGCTCGGTATGTTAAGACAGCATTTTCGCCCGGAATTCCTGAACCGGGTCGATGAAATCATCGTCTTCCGGGCCCTGGAGCGAGAGCAGGTCAAAGAAATTGCCGAACTGCTGCTGACCAGATTATCTGAGCGGTTGGTTTCAACCACCGATCTTACCCTTGAATGGAACGACGACGTGGTTGCCTATCTGGCCGAGAAAGGTTACGACCCGGCCTTCGGTGCCCGCCCATTAAAGCGGGTCATTCAAAACGAAGTGGAAACCCCGCTATCACGCAGGATTATCAGCGGGGATATTACCCCGAAAGAAATAGTAACCCTGGTAAAAGGCAGCGACGGAGTCGAATTTACGCAGAGACAGAGCTAAACAAACTATCATGCAAGTAAGCGGGCACGGCAGCGCCGTGCCCCTACATTTTAGAAGTCGGAGATCAGAAGTTAGAAATCGGAAATCAAGGCCAATATTAAGAAACCAGAAACGGCGGTCAAGTATCAAAACCAAGAATCAGGTGCCGGAGTAATATGCAGTGCCCTTACTGGCTTTCTACTTTGGCAATAAAATCTTTGCCGGCGCGGTAGGTCTCAGCCAGGGCATCTGGATCTGCAAGGATAGCACCCTTCTCATCATAACCGCGAAAAAATAGTTTGCCGGCCAGTTTATGATTAATATTATGGAAAAATACCTTTACAATTTCTTCTGCATTCTCACAGTATCTTTTCTTCTTGAGCGCGCCTACACAAATGAAAAAACCCTGGCGATTTTCTGCCTCCCGGACAAAAGGTTTCTCCAGGGTATACTTGGCATTCCACCAGCACTGGAAACGGTCAATAAAGGTTTTCAACTGGGCGTTCATTGAACCAAAAGTAACCGGGCTGGCCATTACCAGGGCATCGGCAGCTGCCACTTTTGGGTAAATATCCTGCATATCATCCCGGATAATGCATTTCCCATCCTTGGCACAGGCATCACAGGCCTGGCAGGGTTTAAACTTCATGCTGTTAACCCTGATTAAATCCACTTCCCACCCCTGATCTTCTGCGGCACGGCAAAATTCATTGAGCAGGGTTTCACTGTTGCCATTGCGCCTGGGACTTGAAGCTATTGCTAAAAGCGTTCTCACTGATACCCACATCCCTTCCCATTTTTTATCCAGAGCTATTGTTTTATCTTTTTATGTAGGTTAACATATTAACAGGCAGATGGGAATACTGTAAACTTTCAAAAAGAAAGGGCAAGGCGATGGTCCAACAATATTATGGCCGATCAAGACAGCCTAAAAAAAAGAACACTATCCGCTTGTTTCTTTTTTTATTTTTACTGGCTGTTATATTAGTATTAACCATATTAAGCCTGTCCCAGTTAGTAATAATTCGTTCACTGCATAATAGTGTTGAGTCCCTGGAAAATAAAATTGAACAGATTGAAGAAGAAAATGAAATG
>JBNJHL010000035.1:0-15747 GCA_051748445.1 Bacillota bacterium | reverse complement strand
CAACTTCCGGATCGTAGTTATAAACTTCCCTGTGAACCAGGGCGAAATCATTATTCTTAAAAGGATCGGCCAGACCGGTATGCCGCGGCAAGCTGGAGAGTAAGACTGACTTAAAACCAGATGACTCCACTACCAGGTCGGCATCTACAGCAATTAACTCTTCATTCTTCAAATCTTTTAAAGTCAGGCCTAGAACTGATACTCCGGCCGGTCCCTTTTGTTCATTTTCCGTGTAAAGCAGTTCTCTACCCTCATGGTTATATATGATCTCCGCTCCAGCCGCTTCAGCCTCCGTGGCAAGATGCTGGGCCAGGCGGCGGCGATCGGTTGTAATCATTTCAAAATCAATTTCTTTATAGCTCTTCCTGCCCGGCGAATAAACTTTTAAGCGAGGAACAGCATGTTTTTCAAAAATTCCCTGTTCTTCCGGCCCATCCTTTACCAGGGTTCCTTTCCATCGCCGGCCATTAAGCTCAGGCATATCCAAACCCGCTGCTTTAAGGGCAGAATATTCAACGGCATCAGACCAATTGTGGCCAATCTCATCAAAGCTTTCTTTTTCATAAACAGTTACCCTAATCCCCTGGCCGGCCAGTTCGCACGCCAGCACCAACCCACCGGGGCCTGCTCCAACAACCGCTACTCTGTAATTCATTGCGAGCCACATCCTTTCTTTTTTAATTATAACCCTTAAATTATCAATTTAAAACAGCAAGAGCTATCTGTATATTGAACCATTTATTAAAAGACTGAATCTAAAACAGAACAGTTCCAGCCCAAACGATCAGCGAGTGAAGTGCTTCTTCACTGAGCGACTAAAACGGAATATGGCTGAACAATTACGAACCATCTATTTAAAAGATAGTTAGCCTTAAGCTGTTTCACATAGAATTTAACATGATATAATGCTTTATAGTCAACAATATCGTTTTGGAAGGATCAAACTCAACTAATGGGCAATGACAAAAAGCAGCTCACAGCCGCAATTATAGCAGTCTTGGTCATGATTGGTATTTACCTGCTGCCTCTGCCTCAACCCATTGAGACAGCTGAAGGAGTTCTTGAACTCAGTGCAGAAGGCAAAGCTTCACTTGCCGTGCTGGCTTTTGTGATTATCCTCTGGCTAACCGAAGCGATTCCATTTCCGGTCACAGCCCTGTTTGGACTTTTCCTGGCTTATTCATTCACTCTGGCCCCGTTCGATGATATTGTCGGGTACGGCTTTGGGAATTCAGTAATTGTTTTCTTTATCGGTGTTCTTACCCTTTCAGCAGGTCTGACCAGGTCAGGCCTGGCCGAACGATTTACATCCATTATCATCAATAGAGTAGGCTTTAATTCCCGCAAAATTGTTTTAACCTTCATGAGTCTCGGAGCCTTCTTATCGATGTGGATTGTCAACATGTCGGTTGCTGCGATTCTGCTGCCAATGGCTGTATCTATCCTTAATAAAATCAACCACAAACCTATGGAAAGCAATTTTGGCAAAGCCCTGCTGATTGCAGTTGCCTGGGGGCCTTCTATTGGTGGCATCGCTACTCCAGTCGGAAACGGGGCAAATATTGTTGCCCTGGGCTACCTGCGTGAACTGGCAGGGATCCCTATTAACTTCTTAACCTGGATGGTTGTTGGCGTTCCGGCAGCTCTCTTAATCCTGCCACCGGCTTACCTGATTCTGGTGCGGGTTTTTCCTCCCGAAACTATTTTTATAGAAAAATCACAAGCCGGTCTTGAGAAGACGCCGCTGCCTGCAAGCCTTACCACCGCAGAGTGGAAAGCCCTGGTTATATTTGCCCTGGCTGTGCTTTTCTGGCTGGGCGATCCACTGCTGAACCATCTAAGCGGCTTTTCAATCCCGATCGAAATTGTTGCCCTTGGGGCTGCCATCGCTTTTTTCCTGCCCGGTATGAATGTCCTAACCTGGAAAGAAGCTCAGGGTGATATTGACTGGGGCAGTATTGTACTGATTGCCGCCGGCCTATCTCTCGGTATGATCGTATACGAAACCGGTGCAGCCCGCTGGCTGGCCCTGCTAGCTTTTTCACCCCTGGGGATAATGGGACATACCCTGCGTATTTTTCTTGCTGTTTTGATGGTAGAAGCCCTTAAAGTTTTCTTCTCAAGTAATACGGTGACGGGAGTAATCCTGATCCCGATGGTAATTGCCCTGGCGGCTACCTTTAATATCAACCCCTGGTACCTGGCCGGGCCTGTAGCTATCGCAACTTCCATGGCTTTTATCCTGGTCACATCCAGCCCCACCAACGTAATCCCTTACGGCGCCGGATATTTTTCAATTAAAGATTTCGCCAGGGCCGGCATCTTCCTGACCCTGGTTGTCCCTTTTGGTATAACTGCCGCCTTTCTAATTTTTGCCCCCCTGGTATTTTAAATAATAAATTACTTTTCAGAATAAAATATTGCAGGAATCTCGATTGCAGATTCAGAATTCAGAATAAATAAAATAAGGAGGTTACTGCCACATGACAAACAAAGGGGAGCTGCCCGGTGGCGGCCTGGTGGCTAAAGCATTAAAAAATGAAGGAGTTGACCTAATTTTTAGTCTAAGCGGTGGTCACATCAATGCAATTTTTGACGGCTGCCTTGCGGAAGACATTCGTATTATTGACACCCATCACGAACAGGCTGCCGTCCATATGGCCGAAGGCTGGGCCCGTTATACAGGCAGACCCGGCGTTGCAGTGGTTACTGCCGGACCGGGAGTGGTTAACGCACTGCCCGGAATAGCCGTGGCAGCTCAGAGCAGGGTACCCCTGGTCTTAATTGGCGGACGCAGTTCCCTGGCCCGGCGTGATATTGGTTCCATGCAGGACATTGACCAGCTTGAACTGATGCGCCCCCTGACCAAGTGGTCCCGCCAGGTTTACCAGGCTGAACGGATACCGGAATACATTGCCACTGCTTTCAGGCAGGCAGTGAGTGGACGGCCCGGCCCGGTTTTCCTGGAAATACCAGTGGATATCATCACTGAGAAAATCTCACTTGAACAGGTCCGCTTTCCTTCTTCCTATTACTGTACCAACCGCCCCTGTGCGGAAAAACAGGCAGTAAAAAAAGCGGCAGAAATGCTGGAAGCAGCTGAAAGGCCGGTTATCCTGGCTGGCAGCGGAGTATTCTGGTCCGGCGCTGCTCAAGAACTAAAAGATTTCGCCGAATCACTGGGCATCCCTGTTTACACCCGGAATATGGGCAGGGGAACTTTTCCTGAAAACCATGAACTGGCCGGAGGGTTTTTCCCGATTGGCTTAATGCAATCCGATTTGATCCTTATCCTGGGCACCCGACTTGACTGGACTGTTGGTTACGGGCGTCCACCGCTGATGAAAATGAGGACAAAAACGATTCATGTCGACATAGAACCCTCAGAAATTGGCCAGAATCGCCCGGCTGATTTAGGCCTGGTTGGCGATATTAAAGCTATCCTAAAACAGCTCCAAAAAGAAACAAAACCCGGTCAAATGCAGGTGGAAGAAAGCTGGCCGGGCAACGTTAAAGCGATGCGTGAAGCGGCAAGGGAAAATGCATTTCAAAATGCAGACCCTGACTCGGAGTACATTCATCCTGCCTTATTATGCCGGGAGCTGAAGAACAACCTCCCCCCTGATACCTCACTGGTCATAGACGGAGGAGATATTGCCGGGTTTGCTGTCCTGACCATGGATGCACTGGCCCCTTCATCACTGATCTGGATCGGGGCTTTCGGCCAGCTGGGAGTTGGACTACCCTTTGCCGTGGCCGGAAAACTGGCCTGCCCGGAAAGACCGCTTATTTTACTCACCGGAGACGGCTCTTTTGGCTTCAGCGCGATGGAGTTTGCCACGGCGGTTCGCCATAACCTACCTGTGATCAGCGTTATCGCCAACGACGGCGGGTGGGGCCAGATCCGGAGAGGCCAGATCCGCGACTACGGCAGAACTGTAGGTGTTGATCTTAATTCACTGCGCTTCGACAAGGTTGCTGCCGACCTGGGCGGTTTTGGTGCCCATGTTGAAAAATTGGACGAACTAAAACCGGCCCTTGATCAGGCATTAAGCAGCGGTTTGCCTGCATGCATCAATGTCCGGACCGATCCCGAATCAGGGTTCTCCGGTATGGATTTACCCTGGAAAATCAACTAAACCGGATTTGCCGGTCTGATTCTACCTTAAAGCTGAAGGACTAACGCAGCCTGGAAGGGGTTTTAATAATGAGCAAATTGAAAGGCAAGGTGGCACTGGTTACAGGCAGCGGCCGAAAACAGGGAATCGGCAGTGTTTGTGCCCGGAGGCTTGCTGAAGAAGGCGCCGCAATTATTATAACCGATATTGATGCCGGTTTTAGTGAATTCCCAAATTACAAGGTAGGTGCACAGGGTCAATTAGAAGCAGTCGCTGAAGATATTCGCACTCTGGGCGTGGAAGTTCTGCCCCTTTTTGCCGATATCTCCGACCCTCGATCAGTAAAAAATCTGGTTCAAAGCGCCAGGGGAAAGCTTGGAAAGATCGACATCCTGGTTAATAATGCGGGCTGTTCACCCGGACCGGCCCCGCTGACCCAGTTCACCACAGAAGCCTGGGAAAAAACAATGGCGGTAAATTTAACAGGTGCATTTTTCTGCTGCCGGGAAATTGCCCCCTTGATGATTGAAGCCGGTGGCGGAAAAATTATTAATATCTCTTCCCGGGCTGCTGAAAGGGGTGCAATGTGGATGCATGCTTACAGCGCCTCAAAAGCCGGGCTGCTCGGACTGACTAAATCAATGGCCCTTGAACTGGCCCCTTTTAACATCTGTGTGAACGCACTCCTGCCCGGGGATATTGAAACTGAACTGAAGCACTGGGGGCTTGAAATGGAGGCCCAGGTTAAAGGAACTACTGTTGAAGCAATCAAAAAAGAGATAGCCAGGGCCACTCCGCTCGGCAGACTGGGTAAACCTGGAGATGTCGCTGGCGTGGTAGCTTTCCTGGCCTCTCCGGATGCAGATTACCTGACCGGTGAAGTGATCAATGTTTCCGGTGGCCACGGCTTAGGAAATGCTACCGCCAGGCCGGAAATCTAGTGCTGCAGTAAATATATACTGGTTTTGTCGATTTAATCAAAATAAACCAATAGGGAGGATAACATGGACACACCTTTTCCCTTTGAACCGCTGCTGGTATTTGGTTTTATGGCAATCATGCTGCTGCTGGGAATGCTGCTAAGGTCCACCATTAAATTTTTCCAGACGTTCCTCATACCCAGCTGTTTTATTGGCGGTATTGCCGGGCTGGTCCTGGTCAGTACCGGCCTGGTTGGCGTCTCAACAGATCTGCTGGAAACATTTGCCTACCACCTATTTATAATTTCTTTCATTTCCCTTGGCCTGACCACCAACTTTAAAAAAGATAGCCAGTTTTCTGTAATCAGCCCGGTCAGGGGCTCTCTCTGGATGGGCTTTGTTTCCGGTGTTGTAATGGCAATGCAGGCAATTATCGGGGCCCTTTTTGTTTTTCTCTTTAACACAACCGGCTTTGAGCTGCACCCTACCTTCGGTTTTTTATCACCACTGGGATTTACACAGGGACCCGGCCAGGCTCTGTCTATCGGCAGAGTTTGGCAGGAATTTGGCTTTGAAAATGCCGCCACGTTGGGCCTTTCTTTTGCAGTTTTTGGTTTTGCCTTTGCCTTCTTCGTCGGGGTTCCTCTTGTCAACTGGGGCATTCGCAAAGGTTACTCCGCTGAAGCGCCCAAGGAACTACCCCGAGATTTTCTAACCGGTATCACCCAGAAAGATGCCGAAAAGAAAACCGCCGGCGCACTGACTACTCATTCCGGAAGCACCGATGTCCTGGCATTTCATGTCGCCCTGGTCGGGTTGGTTTACGTTTTGACTTACCTGCTGGTCCTGGCCATCAATCACTTCACTTCTGTTGACGCCGCCCAAAGCATGTGGGGTTTCTTCTTTTTCTTCGGCATTTTAGTCGCAATCTTTTTAAAGTTTCTGATCACCAGGCTTGGTCTGGATTACCTGCTCGATCCCGGTATCCAGCGCAGGATAACAGGATGGTCCGTAGACTTCCTGATCATTGCCACGGTCATGGCCATCCAGGTAGTTGTTGTATGGGATTATATCCTGCCTATAGTGGTAATTTCCATGTTCAGCGGAGTTCTTACAACGATTGTGGTGATATCACTGGGAAGAAGAACCTGGGCCTACAGCCTGGAAAGAACGGCTGGGATTTACGGCATTACAACTGGAAATGCTTCTACCGGACTGCTTTTACTGAGGATATCCGACCCTGAATTCAAGACCCCGGTGGGAATTGAACTGGGGGTGCAGGCAATTTTTTCTGCTCCCTTCGTATTAAGCTATATGATGCTGATGCATGCTCCTTTCTGGTGGGGCTGGAGTATCGAGCTGGTTACCCTAATTTATGCCGGCTTAATGATCCTGTCCTTAATCCTGCTTAAACTTTTTAAATTTCTTGGACCGCGTAAATTTTAAATATGAAAGGTTTTATAACAGGAGGGAATCAATGAAAGCGGCTGTAATAACCGGGCCCGGCACATTGAAAATCATAGAAAAGCCGAGACCTAACCCAGGTGAGGGAGAAGTCCTGGTTAAAATTAAATATTGCGGCATATGCGGTTCTGACCTTCACGCCTTTGATACCGGTTTCTTGCCGCCGGAGGTTACAATCGGTCACGAATTTTCCGGGATAATTGCAGAAACCGGGCCGGGCTGTAGCAACCCGGCCCCCGGAGACAGGGTTACCGGAAATAACCTGATTGCCTGTAGAAAATGTCCGGCCTGCCTTAAAGGTGTTACAAATCACTGCAGTGAAATGATCCGGCTGGGCATTACCGGCGAGGGAGCCATGGCTGAATACGTATTAATGCCTGCTGAAGAAGTATTCAAACTCCCCGATCAAACTCCCCTGGAACATGCTGCCCTGGCTGAACCATTAAGTGTCGGACTGCATGCTGTTAGTAAAGCAGGTTCAGACCGGTTTAATAATACCCTGATCATCGGGGCAGGTCCAATCGGCCTGATTATAACGACCCTTGTGCGGCATCATGGTTCAAGTAATATTATTGTTATAGAACCAAATCCTGAACGCGCTGCAACAGCGAAAGCAATGGGGGCAACTGCACTGATCAATCCTGACGAAAACAACTCTCAGCAAAAACTCGATCAAATAACCCGGGGTGCCGGTGCAGAAGTTGTTTTTGAATGCGTAGGCCTCCCGACAACGATCCAGGAAGCCTGCAGCCTGGCAGGCAGGGGTTCGCAGGTGTTGATCCTTGGCATCTGTTATCAACCGGTGGAAATTAATTTCTTAAGCCTGATTACCCGGGAAATCAGCATCAAGACAGCTTTTGGCAAAACACATGATGAGTTCAAAGAAGCGGTGAAGCTGATTGCTGAAGGGGTAATTGACCTTTCACCGCTTGTTTCCGGAATTATTCCTTTCAGCTCTCTTGGTGATGGCTTTATTTCTCCCACCCGTAACAGGATTAAGAACCTAATTGATCTTGACAGTTAATAGACTCCGTGCGCCCGGGCAGTTTGGTAGATGGCTAAAACTTTTTCCGGTGGAACCTCTTCCTGCAGATCATGGATCGGGCAAAATATATAACCTCCGCCCGGCTTGAAAATATCAATCATTTCCCGCACTTCAGCCTTAACATCTTCAACCGATCCTTTGACCAGGGTACTCTGGGTGCGGACACCACCACCCCAGAACAGGATTTCCCTGCCAAACTCTTTTTTGAGGTAATAAGGATCCATCCCTTTCGCCGTAACCTGCACGGGATTTAAAGCGTCTATGCCAGCCTCGATAAAGTCTGGAATAATCGGCGCAATACTGCCGCAGGAGTGAAGCAAAATTTTAATATCCGGGGCAAACTCTTTAACCGCCCGGCAAACCCTGACCAGGTAAGGCTTGAAAAGCTTACGAAACATTTCAGGCGACATTTGCAGCGAATTCTGCAAGCCGTAATCGTCTCCCATCATGATTACATCAAGGTACGGCCTTAGGGCTCCCAGGTATTTCTCAAGCCTTTCAATACAGGTGGAGGTTAGAAATTCCAACCAGCTGTGAATAAATTCCGGGTCTGAACCCATAAAGGTAAAAAATTTCTCATACCCGAACAGTTCCTGGCCAATTTGGTAGAGCGAAAAGAACAGCGGGCCTCCGGTTGCAACCAGGGGATAGTCGGTATCTTCATACAAGCGCCTGGCTCTACTTTTTATAATCTGCACTTCCTGATCGGAAATGGTAAACGCCCCGCTTTGCCTCAGCACAGGCAAAATATTTTCCAACTGGGAAGTATCCTCGATCATGCCGAGAGGCCGGTTAACCAGGTTGTAATGATGCCCTCTTTCGGGCTTGGCCAGGACTGCCAAACCGTTTAAGAGCTTCATCTGCAGGGTCCCGTCTTCCCTGCGCTCCGGCTTGAAGCCGCCCGGCACCATGCAGGTTGAACCATCTTTCAAGGTCCACTGATGCCAGTCATCAGCGGGTACACCGAAATTATAATAACGAGTTATTGGCAGCAGATCACCACCCATCATCTGAAAAACTTCCAGTCCTTCCTCGAGGTCAGGTGAAGCTAACATGGGAATTGGATCACGCATATAGGTAGTAGTACTGATTCCCAGATGTTTTTTCAGACGGTTGTAGGCAATAACATTTATACCGCTGTTGTGCGTGGCGCCAAAATCAATCGGGACCCGATCGCTCTCCTTGAAAGCAAATGCTGCTTCAACCCGTTGACGTGGTTTCATTTTATACCCCCTTTCTACTTCTTCCGGTTAACCCATATTAAAGAACATGGTCAGCAGTTCGTCTCTTTTATCAGCGGGCAGTAAATTCAATACAGTATTAAGGGGTGCCATCCTCTCCGGTAACTCCATGCCCTGGAGCCCAATATGGGGAATGATTGCTGCCATAACTTCCTCAAGTGGACTGTCTTTTACTTCTTGCACAACAGCCTCTAATTCAGCGCTGTTTACTTTTGAACCTTCCCGGCGCAGCTTTTCCACAACTTCTTCCAGATCCCGGATAAACCGATCTGTATGAGGAATATTGGCCCGGGTTAGGCTGACATGCAGGTTGGGCGGGCTTCCGCCGCAGGCAAACTGCGGGACCATTTTCCACCCACGCTGGCCCATTTCATCATCAACTTCAAAAACATTGACCCGGTCTGAAGCCAGGGTAAACATGCACATATCAGGCCTGCCAAGCACTTCAATTTCCTCTATTTTTTTAACTCCATCAATAATCTTCTTTGTAGCTTCCTGGGATTGATATACAATATCCCGGAACCCTTCTTCACCCAGGTAGCGCATGATAGCCCAGGCAGCGGCCACAGGCCCGCCTGTTCGGGTACTCTGGGCCGTCGGATTAATAACTATATATTCGGTTGTTGACGAACAAACAAACCAGGCATATTTACGCAGATCACGATTGCGGTAAAGAATTACCGAAGCATTTTTAGGAGTATAGCCGTACTTGTGCAAGTCTGCAGAGATACTGGTTACACCGGCAAGGGAAAAGTCAAAAGGAGGCACATCCTCACCCATCCGGCGCATAACAGATAAATATATTCCACCTACACAACCATCAACATGGAACAGGATATCCCTTTCAGCTGCAATTGCAGCCATTTCTTCAATAGGATCGATCGAACCGTGAGAAAAATTTGGCGCGGAGCCAATGGCAATAATAGTGTTACTGCTCAATGCATTTATAAACGAGTCAATATCTGCCCGGTAATCACTTAAATCAAGTCCTGTTTGTTTTACCTTCAGTCCAAAATAATGTGCTGCCTTTAAGAATGCAGGGTGAGCACTCACGGGTAAAACCATTTCCGGTTCCTTAACCTGGGGACGGTTTTCCCGCGCCCAGTCCCGGGCGGTTTTAACTGCCATAAGTATACTTTCTGTTCCCCCGCTGGTCATGTTACCTGCGACATCATCACCCGCTCTTAATAGTTTTGCAACAGAGGTCACCACATCTTTTTCGAGCTTACCTATACTGGGATACATATTGACATAAAGAGCATTTTGAGCCAGGAACCTGGTATAAGCTTCAACTGCAAGTTCATGAGCATCCTCACCCGGGTTATACAGGCCCGTTAAAACTTTTCCGGTCCGCCAATCCACATCATTCCCTGTAAAACTGGTCAGTTCTTCAATAACCTGGTTACGGGAAACACCTTTCTCCAGCATTGCACCTTCGTTTTCCATGGAAGCACCTCCAAAATTTAGTATACCATTCTGACGATTTAAAGGTCAAACTATTTGCCTGTAATATTGCCAATTATGTAAATTGACACTCATTAATGAATCATGGTATTATTTTTTAGGAGTTGATTAAAATGATAAAAGAGGCTGTCAGGCACTCCCTCTCCAGGTCAACTCATATTGGCTATGCCATCGGCTCGGCAGGGACAGGTGTCTTTTCAACTGTTCCGGGCTTGCTGTTACTAACCTTTATGGTTCGCCAGCTGGAAATTCCTGCAGCAACCGCAGGTGTAGTTTTGCTGGTTCCAAGACTATGGGATGTAATTACTGATCCTTTCATTGGGTCGCTTTCAGATCGGACCTTTACCAGGTGGGGAGCCCGCAGGCCCTGGATGCTGGCAGGCTCCATCACCCTTCCCGTTGCTTTTGTACTCTTATTTGCAGTGCCCGACCTGCCAACCAGCAGCCTGATATGGTACATATTGTTCATATACATCCTGGGAACAACAACTTTCACAATTTACCAAATTCCTTACATTGCCATGCCTGCAGAAATGACCGAGCTCTACCATGAACGTACTGCAATTATGGCCTGGCGAATAGCTCTGATGACTATCGGTATTCTAATTGGCGGAGCAGCTGCTCCTGAACTGGTATATGCCGGGGGAGGCGGGCGTGAAGGTTACGCCCTGATGGCCTGGGTAATCGGCATAGTCTTATTTTTCTTTATGTTCGGCTCATTCATTGGAACAAGTAAAGTGCCCAACGTCCGGCCGATTCCTTCAACAGCACCATTCCGTGTACAGGCCAGGGCTGCCATACAAAACAGGCCATTTTTCATACTTTTGGGGGCCTATTTTATCCAGGTCCTGGGCATAGGAGCGATGCTGGCGGGAGTTGATTTTTTCTCCGCTAACATCCTGGGTGACCCCGGCCAAACCAGTATTCTTTTTGCCTGTTTAATCGGCCCTGCCCTTATCACAATGCCTTTCTGGAACATGGTTGGCCGCCGCCTTGGCAAGCTATCAGGTTATAAAATTTGCACCGTATTGTTTTCAGTCGGAGGGGTCAGCCTGATGGCAAGCGATCCGGAACAAATTTGGATGGTGTACTTATTTGTCTTCATCATGGGAGCCGCTTATGCCGGTACTCAACTATTTCCCTTCTCCATGCTGCCCGACACCATTAGTTCCGACACAATACGAACCGGCCTGCGGCGCGCAGGCGCTTATACGGGGATATGGATGGCGGGTGAAAAAGCAGGCTTTGCCGTGGGTCCGGCAATTTTTGCAGCAATCCTTGCTTTAACCGGATATATTGAAACCGAAGCCGGAATCCTAATTGACCAGCCAGACCCAGCCTTAACCGGTGTTCGTTTTGGTTTTGCTCTTTTGCCGGCCCTGCTAATGGGTTCAAGCCTCTTTGTGCTTCGCAAATATAAACTTGATGAAGAAACCACAACAGCCCTGGGAATTGAACAGGAATAGAAATACGCCATTACAATCTTGAAAACATGCCGGTAAAAATACCCCTCAAATTCGTAGATTGATGAATCAATTCGGGGAACATTGCTTAGCCAGCATGATATAATAAGCTCTATAAGGAGGCGATCGAATGTCAGATAAATTGTGTGTAATAGCAGGGGTAGGAAGTGGAATGGGCCAGGCTATCGCCCGCGCTTTTGCAAAGGAAGGTTACAACCTGGCCATGATATCTCGCAACCCACAAAACATGGAACCTTATAAAAAACAAGTTGAAGAAACTGGCCAAAAAGCCTATCTATTCCAGAGCGATGTCACTAATGACCGGAAAATGCTTAATGCTTTTGAAGACATCATCAGCGAGCTGGGCGTGCCGGATGTCGCAATTTACAATGTGGCAACCATGACCATGGAAAAGCCCAGCGAACTGACACCTGGGGCAATTCTTGACACTTTGCCATTAAATTTTTTCGGTGCCCTTAATACCTCCGCTGCCGTGCTCCCGGCGATGCGCGAGCGAGGATCCGGCACACTGCTCTTTACAGGCGGTGGGTTTGCCATCGAACCATCAATAGAACGCACAACCCATTCAGTAGGCAAGGCAGCCCTGCGCAACTGGGTTTATGCCCTGCACCAGGAACTTGCTCCTGAAGGAATTCATGCTGCTACAGTTACAATCACCCGCCCCATTGATCCTGGCTCAGGCTCAACTTATGATCCTGATACAATTGCCTCCCAGTATATTAAGCTGGTTAAGCAGCAGCACCCAGACTGGGATTGGGAAATCATCCATAAAGACCTTTAAACGAAATACAAAACAAGGGAATGCTACTCTCTGCTGTCTCACTGTAGTTTGACCCGAAGCAATAACCATGTTAGCATATATCCATATAATGGGGGTTATTTAATGGAACCAGACGGAGTCGGCACCAGAGATGGAAAATATGTCCAGTCACTTGAACGTGCCCTCAATATACTTGAAGTTATGGCCGAAATCAGCGAACCGGTCACTGTTACAGAACTGGCTAATAAGGTTAACCTGAAGACCAGCACAGCACATCGTCTTCTAACTACTTTATTGTACCGAGGTTACGTAGAACAGGACAAAGGGAGCACCAGGTACCGTCTTGGTTTAAAAATACTTGAAATTGCCAACGCGGTCACTTCATTTTCAGACATCAGATCAGTTGCAAGACCCTATCTTGAAGAACTGGTAGCGCGATGCA
This sequence comes from Bacillota bacterium, assembly GCA_051748445.1. Taxonomy (GTDB): domain Bacteria; phylum Bacillota; class Dethiobacteria; order DTU022; family DTU022; genus T3SED10-7. Next base: position 2,809 of record JBNJHL010000035.1, on the reverse strand, counting down.
ATGAAACATCTAACCTTACAGTTCTTGATGAAAATGAAATTGTCTACATAGACCAGATCGAGTCACATAACTATATTATTGTTAAAATGTTTGCCCAGGTGGGCAACCGGGGTCCTGTCCATTGTACGGCATCAGGGAAAGCGCTTTTAGCTTATCTGCCTGAAGAAAAACTTGACCAGGTGTTATCAGTTATTGATTACAAGCAATATACCAGTGAGACAATTACTGACCCAGAACTTCTAAAAAAAGAGCTAATCCGTGTTCGCAAGGATCAATATGCTGTTGACTGGGGTGAAATGGAGGAAAATGTCCGCTGTATTGCAGCCCCCATTTTCGATTACGCGGGAAAAGCTGTGGCCAGTATCGGAGTATCAGGCCCGAGCAGTCGGATTACCCACCACTACATGAATAATGAACTATCTGAAATTGTAAAAGAAGTTGCTGAAAAAGCCTCTGCCAGGTTAGGATACAGTAATTAAATTATGCTTTAATAATTATTCTCTTAACATCCATTCGGTGGGTGTTTTTTTATTTCAAACAATAATAATGAAATACATTATCGCTATACGAAATTTAGGGGTTGACAAATCATCGAATTGTCATTATTATATTTCTTACTCAATATATTGGCATGGTATTCCATAATGCGGAATATTGATTGCCCCCCCAGGAGTGGTTTTAAATGAATTTATCTAAACTGAATGCATCAAGCGCAACAATGACAAAAAACAGAACCAGGGATTCTGTCAGTACTGTCAGCGGAATGTGCGCCACCTGTGTTGAAGGCTGTATTGGCATGTGTGAAATAGGCAAGTCAGCATACCGGGGCCAGGAAACAATCTACCCACAACCTTTCGGCCTGATGACAACAGCCTCAGAAAAAAATTATCCTGTTGACTACTCCCATTTCACTATTTTAGGCACTGCAAATGGTGCTGCCGGCATTGAAGCCAACAGTGATCTGGCCACCTTTTCAAATGTTAGCCTGGAAAACCAGGTAGGAAAAAACGGCGGAATAAAATCTAAACTTCCACTGATTATTCCGGGTATCGGATCAACTGATGTGGCCAGAAACAACTGGGAAGGCCTGGCAATAGGCTCAGCTCTGGCAGGAACGATGCTGACAATTGGAGAAAACGTATGCGGCATGGATCCGGAAACCGCAATTATGAACGGCAAGGTCGTCAGATCCTCTGATATGGCCCGGCGTGTAAAGCTTTACCAGGACTGGCAATTTGATGGTTATGGGACAATTGTTGTCCAGGCCAATGTAGAAGATCTGCGTACGCACGTGCTTGAGTATGTTATAGAAAAGCTGGGCATCGAAGCAGTTGAACTGAAATGGGGACAGGGTGCAAAAGATATTGGTGGCGAAGTAAAAATAAACAGTCTTGACAAGGCTGTGATGTTGAAACAACGCGGCTACCTGGTATTACCAGACCCTGAAAATCCAGGGGTTGTCGAAGCTTATAACCGTGGTGTTTTCAAGGAATTTGAAAGGCACTCGCGAGTAGGGATGATCGACCAGGATACATTTTTGGGACAGGTTCAACAACTCAGGAATGCCGGTGCCCGTTATATATTCCTTAAAACAGGGGCTTACCGGCCGGTTGACCTGGCCAAGGCGGTTAAATATGCTTCCCTGGCCGGGATCGATTTACTTACGGTTGATGGCGCCGGGGGCGGTACAGGAATGAGCCCATGGCGGATGATGAATGAATGGGGCATTCCACCTGTCGAACTTCATTCACTTCTTTATCAATACTGCGAAACTCTCAATGGCAAAAATGAGTATATCCCCGATATTGCGCTGGCAGGGGGGTTTACCCTGGAAGATCAACTCTTTAAAGGGTTAGCAATGGTAGCGCCATATACCAAGTTGATTGGCATGGCCCGGGCACCATTAGCAGCCGTTATGGTTGGAAAAACAATCGGCAGACAGGCAGAAGAAAATAAGCTTCCTTCACAAATAAGTCAATACGGAAACAGCCCGGAAGATATATTTATTGCTGCTTCCAAGCTCAAAGAAAAACTGGGTGCTGATACATTCAAAAAGGTCCCGGCAGGGGCTCTCGGTCTTTACACTTATTATGAACGTCTGGCCCAGGGGTTAAAACAGCTTATGTGCGGCAGCAGAAAGTTTGCCTTAGAATATCTCTCAAGAAATGATATCGCCTCCCTTACTCCTGAGGCATCAATGATTAGTAAAATAAGTTACGTCATGGATGTGGACAAGGAAAAGGCTGAACAAATCATAAACTCATAAGTATTCCCGATTAGGCATTAAGACAAACTCGTTTTCATGAAGAGGACATGAGCAAACCAGCTTCTGTCCTCTCTTGCATTAGTCATACTGAGGCAGCAGGTACTCTTTGCGAACCTCTTTGAACTCCTCGATAGCAGGAGCAAATTTATCTTCGATTTCCTGTGGGCTTAAACCTTCTTCAAGATACTTTCCCATTTTATCGGTACCCATTATTTTATCAAACATAACGATAGTGTCATTGCTCTTCGGAACATTATAATTACCGAGCCGGAAAGCGTAAGTCAGGGTATATATGCCAGTTCTGGCCGGATTTAGTTTATGCGGGTCAGTTATCATAAGCCTGACTCCGCCAGCCTCGCCCCTCGTTTCCGGTAAAAATTCAATACCTTTGAGGTTAGCACTGTTTAACAGGTCAGCATATGCTTCTGCATTAAGGCCATTTCCCCCAATCCATCGAAATTTATCCGCCTGGTAAACACCGGTGTTTTCTCCTAGCCCGGTAACCATATAACCGTAAACTGCTTCCAGATCAGGAATATTCGG
>JBNJHL010000034.1:0-16084 GCA_051748445.1 Bacillota bacterium | reverse complement strand
TATGCTGTATATCAGTCTTATGTGGTTTTGCTTTATTTGCCACCTGTATTCACCTTTTCACCGTTATAATAGTTGAGAGCAATTAACTCTTCCGGCAAATCTTTAGTTAAATAACCCTAAGCAGATTATAGCAGATCCGGGGGAAGTGAACAAAGAAGCCGCGGGTAAAGTCTATTTATGTATCAAACGGTGCCGGATAATTTTTGATAACAACTAATAAGTGGCAGGTTTTTTAAAAAACCATGTAGAATTATTGTTATCATATACTTTTGATAGCGGAGGTTGACCAATGGACAAAGCCATACATGAAGCAATCAACAAACTTACTAAAGGACAGGAAAAAATGGGAAAAGATATCTCCGAGATGAAAACTGAACAGGTTGTAATCAAAGCCGATATCTCTGAGATAAAAACTGAACAGGGTGAAATGAAAGTCAGTCAGCAGCAGTTCGAGGGCCTTATTCACAAAGTGCTCGATAGCGTGGCAAGGATAGAAAGAGTTGTTGTAAATATTGAAAATGACCTTCGCCCAAAGGTTCATGTCCTTCTTGATGCCGACAAGATCCGGCAGCATGACACGGCTGAGCTCAAACAGGTATGCCGGGAACAGGAAAAGCAGCTAACTGATCACGAGATAAGAATATCCCGCTTGGAAAACTAAAACCCCATTAAATGAGAGTATGCGGGCGTGGTTATTTACTATGGCCTAACACTTTTTATCATATCTTACTTTTCAACGACCGATGCAGCGCAGAAACCTGGAGATAAGTGGTGTTTTGAAATTGTGGACCGGTTGGCTGGCAGAGAGTTTAATAGCCGGGGGCAGGTCAAGGTCCTGGTTTTCGATCAGTCTGCGGGGGCGGTCTGTGATAACGGATACGGCAAAGTCCTCCCCCTTCTTATCTGCAAGAATAGCAAGCGGTTTTTCCAGCTGTAACAGGCGGATTCCGGGTTTGTGTGCATCGGTAGCAAAAAAATGGGCCAGGTTAGCTTCCAGCATAAAACTGACCAGGCTACCGGCAGCCGGGCCGAGTCTGCCGATTAAGGCCGCCCAGGTAACCTGGAAGAGGGCTCCGGCTGCGTGCAGATCGAAGAGCAGGTGCGGGTTCTGCTGCAGGTCTAAAGTCCGCTCGGGGTGGGGTATGACCGGAATATAGCCAGCTGCGCTAAGATCTTTTATCAGGGTGATGGTATAGGGCGGCAGGGGCTGGAAAAAGGGCAGCTCCAGGAGCAGGTAGCGGCTGTGGTTTAAAGTTATGATTTCGCCTAAGCGAAGGCGATCTAAAGTTTTTGGTTCGATATGATATTCGCTGCCGGGCAGGAGGGTTAAGGGAATATTCAAGTTTTTTAGTTCTTCCTGAAGCTCTGCCAGGCGCTCGAGGATCAGGTTCGGTTCGGGGCGGCCTTCGGTGGCGTGCGGTGTGGCAACCACGGTCTCGAAACCGGCTGACAGGTAAGCACGGGCCAGGGTCACTGACTCTTCAAGGGTTCCGGGGCCGTCATCTATAGCGTGTAATATGTGGCTGTGCAGGTCTACATAATTGGACAAGGGACAAATCTCCCGGACGTTAGTTGTTATAGTATACAGGCATTATAACAGCAGAATGCATTTAGGCATAATATAACTTTTCACCTTTCGGCTCAGGTATATTCATGCCAAATTCAGCCGCAGCTTCAATCCATAAATCAATCGCGTCTTTTATGTGTTTTAGGGCCTTTTCCTGAGTATCACCATGCGCCATGCAGCCGGGAAGCTCTGGCACCTCAGCGACAAAAGCTTCATCTTCCTTGCTCCAAAATATTATAATTTCATATTTATACATTATCCTGACCTCCAACATTTAGCCCCTCAATCTATCACTTGTTTTTATTATATCACAAAGAAATATAATCTGAATAACCTGTGTTTTAAGCATTTTCGCCTAAAGCAGTTTCATTTATAACGGCTAATTGTTGACTTGCTTACGGTATAGCGTAAACCAATGCAGATTTATGGTTTCAAATTAAAAGTATGCCAAAACAGGAGCGGCATTAACTGTCTGAGTCAAAACCCCCCTTCAGACTGTCTCACTTCTGTTTCAGGAGGAGTTTTAGGATACGGGGGGCGGATTTGGTCACGTCGCCTGCCCCCATGGTGATGATCAGGTCGCCGGGGCGGGCTTTGGCGGCGATTTCTTCTTCCAGGCTGGTGATATCCTCGTTATAGTGAACGACGGTGTCGCCGCTGCGGCGGACCAGGGCGGCCAGGGCCTCGGAGGTGGCGCCGGGCAGGGGGGCTTCACCGGCGGAGTAGACACTGTGCAGGAACAGCAGGTCTGCGTCGGTAAAGGCGCGGGCGAACTGATCCATGAAAGCAGCAGTGCGGCTGTAGCGGTGGGGCTGGAAAAGGCAGAGTACCCGCCTGGCGGTGGGGCGGGCAGCTTCGAGAGTAGCGCGTACTTCGGTCGGGTGGTGGGCGTAATCGTCGGCCACGGTAATCTCACCGGCAGTGCCGATAATTTCAAAGCGGCGGCCGACACCGGTAAAGACGTTAAGAGCCGGGGCGCAGGCTGCAGGATCAAGGCCCAGGGTAGCAGCCAGGGCCAGGGCGCCGATGGCGTTACTGATGTTGTGGCTGCCGGGTACGTTTAAGGTTATACCGGTGGCAGCAGGATCCCCTCTGTGATAAAGGTCAAAAGTGGAACCGCGGCCTTTAATGGTAATGTTGGCGGCGTAATAGTCGGCGGGCGGGTTGCCGGTCAGGGAATAGGATATGGCAGGGCAGCTTAGCTCTGCGGCCAGCTTTTGCAGGGCCGGGTCGTCGGCGCAGAGGACAGCGGTGCCTTCTGCGGGAAGATTTGACAGGAAGCTTGCGTAAGCCCGCTTCAGGCTGCCGTAATCGTTGTTGTAGTGTTCAAGGTGATCGGCTTCGATCCCGGTTACCAGGGCAAGCTGGGGGTAATAGCGGGTAAAGGAGCTGTCGCTTTCGTCGGCTTCGGCCACCAGGTACCGGCTTTGCCCCACACGGGCGTTGCTGCCGTAGGCAGGCAGAATGCCGCCGATCACGGCAGTGGGGTCAAGACCGCCTGCTTCTAAGAGCAGGGCAGCCATGGCCGTGGTGGTAGTTTTACCGTGGGCCCCGGCTATGGCGATACCGTAGCTGTTGTTGAGCAGGGCGGCCAGCAACTCCGAGCGGTGCCACAGGCTCAGGCCGCGCTGGCGGGCGGCTTTAAGTTCCGGGTTTTCGGCGGGCACGGCGGTGGAGTAGACAACCAGGTCGGCACTGCCCAGGTTAGCAGAGCTGTGGCCGATGTGAACGGTGGCGCCGGCAGTGATAAGGTTTTCAGTCAGGAGCGATTCTTTCAAGTCGGATCCGCTGACCCGGCAACCTTTCTTTAGCAGGATCACGGCTAAAGCGCTCATCCCGTAACCGCCTATGCCGATAAAGTGAACATGGTTTGTATCAGGTGGTAACAAGAGGTCCTCCTAAGTTAAGTTGCAATTTATGGCAATATGTAGCTCGAGCAACTTCGAGATTTAATTATCCTTTTGATCGGGGTGCAAATACTTGCGAATTTCTTCTAAATAAAAAGCAAAATCTGCAAGATTTTGATGCAAAATCCGATATATCTCTTTAGGTTCAAGATCTTGATAGATATGAACAACTCGGTTTCGGAATTTTACCATCGTCATCAAGTTTTCAACTTTTTCACCTGATATGATCCCATGCTCCTTAAGAATTCTAAAACTATGACCGTATGATTCAGGCCTGTCAAGTTTTTTCCTGGCAATAATATGATTGGCTATATCTATCATTGCTTCAATGCTAACCTGTAATAGGTGTTTAGCTGATTCAATATTCCTAAAATCATCATAAAAATCGGTTTCAGCTATTTCTCGCAATGTTTTCAGCTTTTCAAGATTACTGAGAACAAAGGATATTTTTTCGTTTATTCTGCGAATATCTAGATCAGTACCTGTCATATTGGATCCTTTCCTCTAAAAACTCCCGATCAAACCTGCTCAAGACAGGGGCATAATCGCAATAATATTTAGTAACTCTTTCAACATAATCACTTGTTATAACTGGATCCTTTTCGTAGATAAACTTTCCTGACAGGGCCTCATGCTGCAGCACAATCGAAGCTTTATTCAGGTTAACAAGGTCAATGTTTTCTATGCCAAGCAGATCGGTTAAACCGGAAAGGAGTCTCATTTCAGCATAGATATCAACATTAGTATTAAATAAAACCGCAAAGTCCAAATCACTATCTGCTCTTTGCTGTTCAGTTCCATAAGAGCCAAATAGTATTGCTAAAATGATTTCTGGTTGAAATGACGCGAAGTAGTTTTTTAGTCTACTAAACTTTTTTTCATTTAATTTTATCATTTTGCCCACCGGACACCTTGTTTTTTCCATTATATTTGATTATTGCCTGCCAGGCAATTGCTATTGTTTATCACGGCTAAAGCGCTCATCCCGTAACCGCCAATGCCGATGAAGTGAACGTGATTTGTTTTTACAGGCAATGTCATTTATAGCTATATCCCCTGTTTTTTGGGCTGGTCAATTTCCAGTTAGATTATAACAACCAGTGCGCCAGTTGTCACTTTTCAAATAGCTGATTTACGGTAAAACCCATTTGCACAAAACGGTGATCATAGGCCAGCGCCTTGTTCAGTTCGAAGCTATGCATCACTGTAAAACTGGTGCATTCGGTAAAGGAGTAATTTTTATCTGGACGGGTTTGCAGTAGATCCCAGCCGATATTAAAATATTCTTCATTAATCCGGACCATGGTTACAACCTGGCTTTCAAGCAGGGTTCTGCCTAATATAATACCAGACTGGCGGTCCACCCTGCTTTTTATCACAGTGACAGTTTCATCAAATATATAGTCTGTGATGAAAAGTTTAACCGGTGATCTGGCCAGAGTGTTCCATATTTTTTGGCACTGTCATGATTTATATCCCCGAGATCGTAGAGATGGTTTTGTAACAACTTGATAGTTACGTTAAGTTATTATGTAAACAGAACAGGAGTTTTCAGCTCTAAAGTAGTTATCTGGCGCAGTTTTTTTTTATTCCAATTAAAGTAATCCACACTATGCACAGACTTATCCACAGATTTTTCCACGAAATGAGTGCTTTTTAGCTAGTTTTGAACAGCGGGAGTCTCTTGTTAACATAATAATGATATGCTGGCAATAATTATTGTAAAACGCTAACACAATTATCATTTTATTAATTAGGACCTGGTAAAAATATGAAGAGGATCGTCATGCTTATTTTATTGATTCTGATCTAAATTTAAGTTTAGCTGCAAGCTATTTTCCAGGGCTCAGGCTCAGGCCGGGGTAGGCATTGAGGTTGAGCGGAGCGAAGCGGCCCTGCCGGTAATGGGGATAGGCGGCGGCGGCAATCATCGCCGCATTGTCGGTGCAGAGTTTCAGGGGTGGGATGTGTAAGGGAATATCAGGGGCTGCTTCCGAGAGGCGCTGATTAAGGCGGCTGCGCAGGTGGCTGTTGGCGGCCACACCGCCGGCGACCAGGACCGAGCGGGCCCGGTGGGCCAGGGCGGCGGAGACGGTTTTTTCAACCAGGACTTCAACCAGGGCTTCCTGGAAGGAGGCGACCAGGTCGGGAATGTCAATAACTTCTTCCCTGCGGCGGGCATGGTATAGATGGTTAACTACGGCGGTTTTCAGGCCGCTGAAGCTGAAATCATAGCGGTATTCTTCACCCAGCCAGGAACGGGGAAAGTTTATGGCAGCCGGGTTTCCCTCGCGGGCAAGCTTGTCGATCAGGGGTCCGCCGGGGTAACCCAGTTCAAGCACACGGGCCACCTTGTCAAAAGCTTCGCCGGCGGCATCATCCCGGGTCCGGCCGAGCGAGATGATCTGGCCGGGTTCATTTAGCAGAAGCAGTTCGGTATGACCGCCGGAAACGATTAGAACCACGGCCGGGTAGGTCAGGGGAGCTCCGTTTAAGTAGTTGGCGTACAGGTGAGCCTCCAGGTGGTTAACGGCAATAAGCGGCAGGCGCAGGGCGTAGGCCAGGGCCTTGGCCGTGGAGACGCCGACCAGCAGCGCGCCGACCAGGCCGGGGCCGTGGGAAACGGCAACAGCCTGCAAATCTTTAAAGGTAATAGCGGCCTCAAACAGGGCTTCATCGATCAGGCTGTTAATTAAAGACAGGTGGTGGCGGGAAGCTATCTCGGGCACCACTCCGCCGTAACGGGCATGCAGTTCGACCTGCGATGAGATGATATTGCTTAAGATACGCCTGCCGTCGGCCACAACTGAAGCGGCAGTTTCGTCGCAGGAAGTTTCAATTCCGAGAATCAGGGTTTCTTTTTTCTCCGGCTGCATTTGCTATCTTTTCCTTTCCATTTAGCCTTAACACAGCTTATTTCCTAAACTCCGGAGACAAGGGATGAGACAAGGGCACAGGATTTGTCTCATTTATTATGGTCCGCTAAAAAAGTCTACAGTATGAGACCAGTATGAGACATGCCCCCACCCCCTGCTACGTTAGAGTTCTTTGGTCATAATCAGGGCGTCTTCATCCGCATAGTAACGTTTGCGGCGTCCGAGGGTTTTAAAGCCGTGTTTCTCGTAAAACTTTATCGCAGACTTATTGCTGGGACGCACTTCCAGGGTCAGGTAGCGGGCACCGCGGCTGCTTGTTGCTTCAATCAAGGCTTCCATCAGGCGGGTTGCAATACCGCGGCGGCGATACTTTTCAGCTACGGCCAGGGTGGTAATGTGAACCTCGTCTAAAATCTGCCATGCCCCGATGTAAGCAACTGCTTTTTCTCCGTTTTTAATCCGGGCCACCAGGTAAAAGGCCAGCTGATTGCTCTGCAGTTCGGTATAAAAAGACTGGCTCGGCCAGGGATCGCTGAAAGAAGAATTTTCTATGGTGGAGACTGAGGTTACATCAGCTCCATCCATCGGTTCAATTACCAGGTCATCGGGAAGTTTTTCCGGCTGCTGTGCCATGGTTTCTAACCGGCACCTCCCTGCTTTTGCCGCTCTTCGGCCAGGCGTTCAGCTTCGGGGCGGCGCAGGTAATAGGGCAATAGCTCCAGGTAAGAAGCATTCGGCTGTTCGTAAAGGATGCGCTGCGCGCGCTGTGCCACCAGGGCAGCCCGGCAGAGCCGGAAGGGGGCCGGGGCAATCTGCGCCGCAGGCAGCTCTTCAGTTAAGGTCAAAGCGAAAGTATGCAGTCCTTCGCCGAGAAATATTATTGGTTGATTGTAGCTTTTCAGGGCTGCAATCAGTTCGTGTAAATCCAGGGCGGTGGGCGCAATTAAAGTTTCCAATTTATAGGGATCCCCGGCTGACCGGTTAAACAGGGCAGTATAAACCTGGTTGCGGCGGGCATCTAATATGGGGCAGACCAGGGGGCCGGGGGCGGGTACTGCTTCAGCCATGGCCTGCAGGGTGCAAACAGGCACAGCCGGAATATTTAAAGCCTGGGCCAGGGCCCGGGCAGTGGATACCCCAATTCTCAGGCCGGTAAAAGATCCCGGCCCGGCGGCGGCGGCAATCGCTTCTATTTCCTCACGTTCAATACCGCTCTCGGTAAGCATTTGATCGAGCAGGGGCATTAACCTTTCGGAATGGGTTTTTTTGATATTCAGGGTCATTTCAGCCAAGAGGGTATTATCCTGCAGCAGGGCAACACTGCAGGATAGGGTCGTGGTATCAAGCGCCAGAATCAGCAGGACATTAACCCCCTACTCCACAAATTCATGTTCTTCAAAGGTGCCTTCAAGCACTTCGCCATCAGACAGGGTAAGCTTACCTTCACCGTGAAATTTGCCGTCAGCCCACTGACCTTCATACACGGAACCGTCTGCATATTCCTTGATCCCTCTGCCGTGGTACTTGCCGTCTTTAAACTCTCCGGTGTACTTTGAACCATCTTCTGTGACAAAAGTACCCTGGCCGTGGAACAGCCCATCTTCAAACTCCCCTTTATAGTTTGCTCCGTCGGGGTGGGTTAATTCACCGCTGCCATGGAAACGGCCGGCTTTGAATTCTCCCCTGTAGGTTCTCCCGTCGGTATAGGTCATTTCACCATACCCGTGGAATAAATCTTCACGGAAATCCCCTTTATAGGTAAAGCCGTCTTCTACTTCCATTTCGCCGTAACCGTGAAACATATCATCAACAAATTCACCTTCATAGCTAATGCCTTCTTCAGGCAATTCATACTCACCCCAGCCATATTTCCGTCCGTCTTCATAGCGGCCGCGGTAAACTGAACCGTCAAGTTTGATGGTTTTCCCTTCACCGTGGGCCCGGCCTTCATAAAATTCACCTTCGTATATTGTCCCGTCGGCACGGGTAACCTTCCCTTCACCATGCATCAGGCCCTCTTTGAGTTCACCTTCGTAGTAGGTTCCGTCACTTAAAGAGACTGTCCCTTCTCCGTGCAGCTGGCCATCTTCCCACTGGCCTGACATCCTGTCTCCATCCCGGTGGGTCCAGATTCCCTCACCCTCCGGTTTGCCCATGGAGAGCTCACCGGTGTAGGTGCCCCCTTCCCACTCGATTGTGCCCTCGGCCTGGCATCCGGACAATAGCAGGGCGGATGTGAAGAGGATAATAAGTATAAGGGTTACTTCTACGCTTAAGCCTGAAATTACAGGCAGATTTTTTTGGCTGGTAAACATAAAACACTCCTTGCAATACAGGTAGCTGCTATGGTAATTATACCATAGATGGTGCCGGCAGCAGAGTTACCTGCACTGTTTCCGGCAACTTAAGTATTTTTGATCTTTACGGCTGCTTCAGGCTGCCATCGGTGCGCCAGGCAACAGCTTCTGTGATTTTACCCACTACTTTCCGGGCGGTATTTCCGTAAGGTATAAACCAGATACGGCGGCCTTCCCCGTACTGATCATGAAAGAGCTCGAGTCTGACCAGCAGGTGTTCGTGAGGTATTAGTTCGGGCAGACGCTCAGCCCATTCAACAAAGGCGACCCCGTCACCGGGCAGGTACTCTTCAAAACCGAGTTCCAGGGTTTCGTCTTCGGCACCAGAAAGACGATAGAAGTCAAAATGGTAAAGTGACAGGCGTCCCTGGTAGATTTTCATCAAAACAAAGGTTGGGCTGGCAACCTGGTCTGCTGCCCCGAATCCGCGGGCAGCACCGCGCACAAAGACTGTTTTGCCTGCGCCCAGTTCGCCCTGCAGGGCAACAACCAGCGGTTCGCTAATAAGGCTGCCGAGAATTTCGCCAACATAAGCGGTTTCTTCTTCTTTGCGTGTAGTTAAAAAAGCATCGGCATGCTGCACATTATCCCACCTTTTCTTGCTCAATTATAGCTTTATGCAGTGGGCTATGCAAATAGAGAAGGCGTAACCACATTTACACCTGCTATACGGGCCTGATAAAGTGGGTGCATATTGCATGCATACAGGTTTGGTATATACTTAAAGCCCAAAATTGAGGGGTTGATTAGAGATGCCGACACTGCAGGTGAGAAACTTATCGGAACATATCTATCGCAGAATTGTTGAGAGGGCAAAAGCAAATAGAACCAGTATTACACAGGAAACAATATATTTAATCCAAAAATCACTGGATATGGATGAAAACAAACGGGAGCAACGGCTCGCTCTGGTTGAATCGATGCGGCAAAATCCGGTCAAAAGCGCAAATACTTTGCCGGACCCGGTTAATTTAAGCAGGGAGGACCGTGACAGATGATTACAGCACTGGATGCCAGCGCAGCGATAAAACTGGCCCTGGGTCAAAAAGAGCAAGAAACAATTGCAGCAGTTTTAAAAGAATCTGACTGGGTAATAGTTCCCTCTATCTATCTTTATGAAGTTTCAAATACCCTATGGAAATATTATAAAGGCGGTTACCTTGAACCAGACAATTTAAAGGAAGTGACCCTAAACTGTATTAGGTTAACAGACGAAATTGTTGCCGCCAATGAAATATATGCAGGTGTTTTTAATTTAGCCTGTAAAATGAACAGTTCTGCCTGCGATATGGCTTACCTGGCAGTTTGCCAAAGGAAAAAAGCCGGCCTGCTCACTTTTGATAAAAGACTTAAAGATAGGGCTAAAGATCTGGAAATTGAGTGCCGCTGAGCTAGGTTTCAAGCCGGGTGGATAGTTCTTCCCACTGCTTAAAGAGACCGGTGAGGCGGGCTTTAGCCTCTTCGAGTTCAGCGCCCAGTTCGGCCAGGCGGGTGTGATCGCCGTACTGGCCGGGGTCGGAGAGCAGGGTTTCGAGGCGGGCAATTTCTGCTTCGGCTGCGCCAATTTCTTCTTCCAGGCGGGTTTGCTCTTTCTGCAGGTGGCGCTGTTCTTTTGCTGCAGCCTGGCGGGCGCGGTGTTCTTCCTGGCGCCTGTGCTTCTCCTCTTTCTTCTCTGTTTCTTTTATCCCGGTTTTGCCGGCAGATGATGAGTCTTTTAATTCCAGGTATTCGTCAAAAGTGCGGTTAAAGATAGTCAGGTTGCCGTTGTTTAGTTTAAATACGCGGTTGGCCAGTCCTTTCAGGAAGTAACGGTCGTGGGAGACGATGACCAGGGTGCCCGGATAGCTGGCCAGCACTTTTTCCAGTTCCTCCATGGCGGGTAAATCGAGATGGCTGGTCGGTTCGTCCATCAGCAGGCAGTTACCGCTGCTCAGGGCCAGGCGGGCCAGGGCCAGGCGGCTCTTTTCACCGCCGCTTAAATCGCCGACCTGCTTAAAAACATCATCGCCCCGGAACAGGTACCGGCCCAGGTGGTTGCGGGCCTGCCTTACGTCTAGTTCGGAAGCGGAGGTAATTGTTTCTATAAGGTTCTGGCGGGGGGTTAGCTGTTCCTGTTCCTGGTCGAAGTAGAGGACGCGGACCGAAGGGCCAAGGCGGATTGAACCTTCGTTTGGTTTAAGGGCACCGGAGATCAGCTTTAGCATGGTTGTTTTACCGGAGCCGTTTGGCCCGATCAGGGCAATGCGGTCTCCCCAGCGAATTTCGAAAGAGAGATCACGGAACAGGATTTTACCAGGCGGGGAAGTCACAGGCGGGGATGCAGGGCCGGTATTCTTTTTATCAAGATCGCCGTTTAAATATTTCCTGTTTTCTTCTTCCCTGCTTTGCCCGACGCTATTGTCCGGGGCTGCTGGGTGACCTGCCCGACCGGCGCCATCTTTTTGATTTTCTTGAAATTCCTTGTAAACCTTATCGAAGATAATCACCTGCTGACCGCTGCGGCCGGTGTAGCCAAGCCCCAGCTTAAAGCTCTGATCCTGGCGGTGCGGTCCGTCTGTAGTTTCCATTTTATCGAGTTTTTTCTGGCGGCTGCGGGCCTGGCGTTTGGAGCGCTGATCGGCTTTTGCTTCCCGCACCAGGCGTTCTTCTCGCTGTTTGAGCAGCTGCTGGTGACGGTAATTGTGCTCGGCGCTTTGTATTTCAAGCTCCAGCTGCTGCTGGTAGGAGCTGTAGTTGCCATCATATGTCTTTATGCTGTGTCCCTGCAGGGCAAATATTTTTGAGACCACCCGGTCGAGAAAGAGGCGGTCGTGGGAAACCACAATTAAGGCACATTTAAGTTCGCGCAGGTATCTTTCCAGCCACTCCAGGGCGAAAAGATCAAGGAAGTTGGTAGGTTCGTCAAGTAAAAGCAAGTCAAGTTCCTGCAGGAGCAGCCCGGCCAGGCGGGCCCGGGTTTTCTCGCCACCACTGAAACCGGATATTTCACGACTAAAATCGGCTTCACTGAAACCGAGGCCGCGGGCAACACCGGTCAGCTTGCTCTCAACCTGGTAGCCCCCTGCTTCTTCAAAGCGGGCCTGCAGGGCAGAATAGCGCTCCAGGTCAGCATCTTTCGCAGCGCCATTTGCCCCGGCATCAGTCGCAATTTTTTCTTCCAGCTCAGAAATCTCTTGCCTGAGGCTGAAGATATGCCTGAGCGGCAGTTCAAGGTGATCGCGCAGAGTGCCGGAAGGAATGTCCGGCGGCTGCTGGGACAGGTAACCGACCCTGGCATCACGGGATAGATGCAGGGCTCCGGCATCCGGCTCAATTTCACCGGTAATTATTCTTAGCAGGGTAGTTTTGCCGGATCCGTTTGGCCCGATTAAGCCGGCTTTTTCCCCATGCTGCAGCTGCAGGGAAATACCGTTTAAGATCGTATCTACTCCGTACGCTTTAGTTATATTTGAAAGGGTCATCAGGGGCATCTGTGCTGGACCGGTCCCTTCTGCCTGAAAAAGGCTTGAGATTTCTGCACGGGAATGCTAATGTTACTGGTAAGCATAACCACAATTTTTCAACTCTTCTATTATAGCGACTTAAAAGCTGCCGGTCAAAAGAAGAACCGGCGGTAAGTATAAAAAATTATTTGTTTTATTTAAATTATCAGCTTTATTTCATGTTTTAATATTTAAAAGGGCGAAAGATATGTTACAATACTTTTATAATGATGTTTGTTAGCTGTCAGGATAGTAGTCCCTATAACAGGGTATAAATCAAGGAGGTTCCGGTTATGAAGTATTTATTTTGGACTACGGTTGTGGTACTGTTTTTTTTACTTGCCTTCAGCGGCCTGGCTGCCGCACAAAATGGCGAAAATAATGATAGCCCGGTTCCGGTAAGCGGGGTTACCGTTACTCCGGAGTCGCTGGAAATGCTGGTGGGTGAAGTTAAGTATTTAACGGCAGAGGTCAGCCCGGCCAGTGCGACCAACCAAAATGTAGAATGGGATTCTAATAATAAAAATGTGGCCACTGTTGAGGCAAACAGCGATGCAGCGGTAACGGCAGTCGGAGCTGGAACAGCAGTAATTACCGTCACTACTGAAGACGGAGACCATACGGCAACGGCTACAATAAACGTTGAGGCCCTTGAAACTGGAGATGACACAACATCTGAAGACCGGCCTACACCTTCAACGGGAGGGTTCCCTACTTTTCACCTGGTAGCTGGATTGCTTGCAACCGGAAGTGCAGCACTGGTCTTTAAACGTTTCTACTTGCGGTAATTATTGACCATTTGGACTGAAATCAACCCGGAGTATTGCTACTCACTATCTTCTGCAGTCTGTATCTCCGGTTACAGGTTAATATATTGGGAGCAAGCGCATAACTCAATTGTTAATCCGGAAAATTGGATTTATTGTGATCACAATCTTTTTGGGATAAATAGAATTTAACCAGGCCGGGTTTTTACCCGGCACTATGTTAATACTGCCTAAAAACTTACCCTGATCAGAGGTATCTCTATGTTCAAGAAAAAGCCGCGTCGCAGATCTGTTCGCCATAAAAGGAGATCGCCGGAAACAATTTTCTGGATGATCCTGATTACCTTTTTAGTTTTAACCGGAACAGGCTTCCTGGCTCACAGTGTTTTATTTGCTTCCGGGGGACCGGTCAGCTGGCTGTCAGCGGTGATGACCGGCCGAAATGACGAATATACCACCAACTCTGTTGATTTCGCTGCAGATGAACCGGAACGGCCGGAAGTTGTCGATGCCGCGGAAGGCTTTATAAACCTGTGGGAACCAAAAGAGCCGACTACCCACCACAATATTCTACTGCTGGGCGTGGACGATCACGGCATGGCTGACGTAATTATGATTTTTTCTTATGATTTGCAGACTTTCGACAGCGCGCTGGTTTCGGTTAAACGCGATACTTACGTGGATAATCAAACCTGGGCCCAAAAAGAATCGGGGCAGGATCACCTGGCCTGGGCATCAAACCGGGGGATGCTGGGTGATGGCGATTATGATGAGGGGGCTAACCTGGCTGCGCACACGGTGGAAGATTTGCTGGGAATCGAGCTGCATGATTACGCCATGGTATCTTTTGAAGGGTTTACCGCTTTCGTTGATTTAATAGGTGGGGTGCAAATTGAGGTGGACCCTGAATTTGCCGAGCGGGAAGGCCCTTCTCTGCCAACAGGGCTGCAGCGCTTAGACGGTGAACAAGCCCTGATTTATGCCCGTCACCGCCAGAACCCGCGCATACCAGAGCCTGGTTCGACCAGCCAGGATGGAGACCGGGTCAGGCGTAACCAGAGACTGCTGAAGGCAATGATGGAGCAGTGTAAAACTATGGGCAGCGATGAGTTGATGCATGTGGTGGAACAGCTGGAAAACAGGTTTTACACATCCCTTGATGACTGGGATATTTTGGATATGATCAATATACTCTATAACCGGGACCCCAATGAAATTGAAACTATTGTTATGCCCGGTGAAGGTGAAATGGTCTACCAGGAACGGATCAATCGTGATATTTATTACTATTTCCTTGATTTTGACGCCTGCGATAATATCTTAGAGGAGCTGGGCCTGAAATGATCTTCCAGAAAAAGAAAGGACTGCGCAGGCCCAGGAAACGGCATTTCCCCAAGCGGAGAAAAAAGCTGGACGGTTTGAATAAGCAGGGCAGCTTTAAGACCTGGCTGCTGGCCGGCCTGACGGTGGTAGCGCTGTCCGTTCTGCTATTTACAGGCTCGGTGGTGCTCGGGTATAACCCTTTCCTGGAAGGTCACCTGCAGAGCCAGTTTGGTGTTGATTTCTTTGCCGATTTTAATAAGCTGCCGGAGAGGGACAACGGCGAGAGCTTAGAAGAAATAATTGACAACTATGAACCTGCCTTCGAAGCTTTGGAAGAGAAAGCTTCGATGCGTTTGGATTTACTCTTCCAGGAAGCTTTAGCTGAATACCGGGACGGCAAAGGTAAAGGAACGGTCGACCGCTTCATGCTGACCAATAAATATATCCAGGCAGGGCGAATGCTTGAAGAAAACGTGGACGAAACTTTTTATGATCTGCTGGAAGAGATGGAAAACGAACTTAACCGCAAAGGTTACCCCACAGAGATACTAGAAGAGATTGAAACAACTTACGAGCAGGCGAAAGATCTTAAGAAACGCGAGCTAATGAACCGCCTGCAGCAGGCAGTGAGCAGGTAATATGTAGTAACACTTTGAGGTAATAAAATGCAGTTAAACCCAATTGGCATTCCCTTAATTCTAAGCAGCATTATTATGATAGCGGCTGCTAAACGCATTTGGAGCCTTGGCTCCTCCAGGGGCGAAAGGCCGTTCGCCTTCCTGCTGGTTGCCTGTGCAACTTATAGCTCCGCTTACGCCATGGAAATATCCTCAGCGAGTTTGGGCCTGATTGTGTTTTGGATTAAAGCCGAATACATTGGAACAGCCTTAATCCCTGCACTATTTATCTTGTTTTCGCTTCATTTTACCGGCAGAGCAAATAATCTTTCTAAATACAGTTTAGCAGCACTCTTCATTATACCTGTCATTACCTTGATCCTGGTCTTCACCGTCGAACATCATGATCTGCTTTACCAGGATGTTTATTTAAATATGGAAGGTCTTTTCCCGATTATTAGCTTCAACATGGGACCATGGTACTGGGTCCACGTCTTATATATAATTTTTGGGATCCTTTTCTCTAATCTTCTGCTTTTGCAATTGTGGCTTAACACAAACCCGGTTCACAGAAAGCCAATTTCCACCGTGCTTGTGGGGTCGATAATCCCCTGGCTGGGCTTTATTTTTTATATAAGCAGGCTGGGGCCGTGGTACATAGATTTCATGCCTTATTTTATTTCAGCCGGCAGTATTATCATTGCCTGGGGCCTGGTCAGGCACGGCTTGTTTGAATTAATTCCGATTGCCCGTTCGAAACTGTTTGAAGAGCTCCCTGACGGCGCCCTGATCGTTGATCCGAAAATGAGAATTTTAGACTTAAACAGTGCCGCACAGCATTACCTGCATTTAACACAGGCTGATATTGGAAAGCTGATTAAAACAGCCCTGGTTCGTTTTCCGGAGCTTGTCGAATCAATATACTCTAACGGTGATAAAACTAACCTGGAAATAAAAGTTGATAGAGTAATGGAAAGTAAGGAGGATAAAGAAACAAAAAGACCAGCGTGGTTGAAGGCAAATATTATTAGCATTCAGAATGAAGGGCCAGTAATTGACGGCCAAATGATAATTATACGCGACGTTACGAAACGCAAGCAATTTGAAGAAAAACTGTACTATTTATCTACAACTGACGAGCTCACCGGTTTATATAATCGCCGATTTTTTATCAGGATCGCAGAAGAT
>JBNJHL010000033.1:0-16141 GCA_051748445.1 Bacillota bacterium | reverse complement strand
GTCCTTCATTCTGCTCGTCAATCCTTTGCACATAGCTTACCTGGTAGCCAAGAGCCTGGCTGCTGCCGCCTTCGCTCAGGCTGACTACCTCATTGCTGGTATAGCCCATGGAAAAGAGCATTCCAATCAATAGCATTGCCACCCCGGCATGGGCCAGATAGGCCCCGCTTAGTCTTAGCCTCTTTCTCCGCAGAGCAGAATACAAGCCCCCAAGAGCAGCAAACAGGGCAAATACAGCAGCAAAAACAAATACCAGGGCATAGGGTTCTCTTATTCCGGCAAAAAGCGCAGTTACTACCCCGGCTAATCCGCCGAGTCCGGCCGGCATTGCATCATACAATACCGATGAGGCAGGTCTCTCCTGCCAGGACAGGTACGGTGCCAGACCCAGAAGCAGTAAAAGCAGAACGGCAAGTGGTGTGCTGGTTCTCACATAAAAGGATTCGTCAACGCTGGCAGGCGCTCCGAGTAGCGAAGTTATCAGGGGCGAAGAAGTTCCCAGGGCAATAAAACCTGCCATACCCAGGAGCAGGATAATCCCCCCTGCAAAAAGCCAGTAAAGTGAAATAGAAAAGGTAAGCGGATTGCCTTGACCATGCTTTTTAAAATTAATAAACCTTATAGTAAAAAGACCAAATCCCACCAGCAGAAAAAGAAACAAAAAAGCTGCCAAATAATTTTTTAACGGAGTTTCAGCAAAAGAATGAACTGAAAAGTCGGTCAGCACGCCACTCCGGGTTAAAAAGGTAGCATAAATAATTAGCACGTACGTTACAATGGCAAATAAAGCATTACTGATTAGCATCCTGTTCAGCTTTTTTTGCAGCAGCAATCCGTGTATTAGGGCTGCTCCGGTAAGCCAGGGAATCAGTGAGGCATTCTCTACCGGGTCCCAGCTCCAGTAACCACCCCAGCCCAGAACACGGTAAGCCCAGTAGCCTCCGATAAAAATCCCTACCGAAAGGAAAAACCAGCCTGCCAGTGACCAGGGCAGAGCTTTTTTAGCCCATCCCATGTAATCATTCTTCCATAGTCCTGCAGCAGCATACGCATAAGGCACAAAAAACAGAGCATAGCCTGCAAAAACAACCGGGGGGTGTAAAGTCATCCATGGGTCGAGAAGCAGGGGGTTCAATCCCGCTCCGTCGGCAGGCATCTGCGGCAGCAGGCGAAAAGGATTCTCCACCACTAAAAAAAACAGCAAAAACAGTTGACCGGCACAAAGGAACGTCATTACCGGCGCAAGGAGTTCTCTTTCGCGGAAAAGCAGGACCATCCCAATCAAGGCAGCTATTAAAGCCCATAAAAGAAGGGTTCCCTCCTGTCCCGCCCAAAAAGCAGAGATGATATACCTGAGTTCCAGCGCTCTTTCGGTGTAAGCATAAACATAGTAATACTGAAATTTATGACCAAGCAATGCATATAACAGGTAGACAGAAGCTACCACTATTCCAGTTGTATGAACAAAAAATGCAAAATGGGAAACCCGCAGGACCCCTGGATCGTCCTTAACTGCAGAATAGAGGTATAAAAGGGTTGCGACAGAGCCTGCCAAAAAAGCAATATAAATTCCCGTACTGCCGATCATAACTGAACTCCTTCCGGTACCACTTCAATTGTAGTTTTTAACTCCGAAAAAAGCCATGGGCATCTATTACGAAGCCCATAGCTTTTTTCTATACTGCAAAATATAATGCCATAAATTTCTACGGCATAAAATCCTTGTGCAGGTCAGCCGGCTGCGGATCAGTGTGACAGGTCACACAGTTTTCTTTACCCTGTACCTGCGAACCGTGACAGTCCTGACACTCACCTACTACTGCCGCGGGCGCATACTGCGCTTCAAAAGTACCGTCTGCATGAGCATTTAGCATATTTACGGCAAATGCAGCCAAATCGCCGGAAAGTCCCCCGCAGCGCTCTTTTTTCTCAGGTGAATCTTTATCGAACCCAGTTTCATGGAACCACTTTGTTATTGAAACGTGGCAGAGGCAGGAGTTAGCTACAGTTTGAGGGATATCTTTGCCAGCAGGCTGAAATATGGGAAAGTTTGCCTGCTGATAAAAGGCCATCAATTCATTAACCATACTCATCTGGGTTTCTTCATCCGCTACGAAACTAATCAAAGCTGCAGCTGGGGTTATAGCTCCACAGATAGTACCCCAGCCCGCTACTCCGCCCCTCTGGCTCCAAAACATACGGGGGGGAATCTGGTTAAAGGGATATCCGTGTTCTTCTGCTAGTAAGCCGAAAAGACCATCGGCAACAGCAGTACCTCAGCCATGGCCGGACTTGTATGAATCGTAGGCGATCTGGGCCGCCTGATCCGGATCCATTTTAGGGAAAGCAACCGGCCAGGCCATCGGATCGGGCTGGGCTGCAGTGCTGGGAACCTCATCGCAGCCAACAAACAGTGAGCTCATGCCGCCGAGCAGGGTCACACCTGCCAGAGCAATCCCGGTATTCTTAATAAATTGTTTTCTGTTTATCACTAATTTGTTTTCATTTTCTGACATATAACTATTACCTCCATGAATTTCATCCGAACTACCCGATTGCCAATAACTTATTGCAAACCAGAAGCAGGATTTCAATCTTACTGAAATGATTTCATCAGGCTAATCCAGTATCACAACTTCTTACTAAAACACTAACCCTTAGAGCATAAACCACCTCCAGTTATTAAAATTAAGTCTTAACAGGGTATTCTTATATATAACCAAATAACAACAGCTGCTCTTTCTGCCGGTTACCCTGCGAAAACCGTGATTTGCATAAATTTAAGTTTAACCTGCACTCAGATTAACATGACGTGAATTTTGATGCTGACGTAATAAAAGCATATTGGCCAACAATCCTCTCATAAGATAATTTCAGGCATTGCATGTGAAATTATTCATATGTCATTACATATGATTCATTAGACAATTGCCGGCATAATCCTTTTAATACAAAAAGCATAAGTAATTATTAAGGCTATTAACTATACTTATAATAGATTTACAGCATATAGTCATTATCAATAAAACCCGGCTTAACAGGCAAAACTACTTCTATTAGTCCATCCTGTAAATACTATTTGTTTAACAATCCTACCACCCGGCGTGGTGCACTGCTAACTCCTGTTAATCTTAACGGCAAAACAATCAACTCTCCACCTGCCCGGACTTGCTGAACTACTTCGGATTCAAGATCTTCAACCAGGCAAACTCCACGCTCAGCGATAAAACGATTAAAATAAAGAAAATCCCTGCCATGCACGCGCACTTTTGTTGATCAGGTAATATCATCCCATCAGTTTACTGGCAGGTAGCTGCTCGAGCATTGCACCATTTATAAATAAAGTGTGCCATAGCATCAATATGGGTTTCGGTTTGTGCCCCCAGTATAATTTGTGATACAAAAAACCCTGATCTGCAATTGAAGACCAGGGCCTAACTTCAAACCAGTGAGCTCAATAACTGCCGTCACGGTATCTTGCCGGGCAATCATCCAGAAACCTGGTATGATCTCAAATTTCTTTTTTCCTCAAACATCTCACTTAACCTTCTCCACGCTGCCTTAATAACTCTGGTGCTGCATCATTTCTGCATTAATCAACCATTTTTTTCGCAAGGTAAGCAACTCTTTTGCCGAGCTCATGGCACTGTTCAATTACCTTTTCATCAGGTTCACCAATAGCAACTACTCCGTAATGGTGCCCTTTAGCCTGGCCCTGGACAACCATTCCGTGGACCAGCATCATTTGAACGATGCTCATAACCGTCGTTTCACTGCCACCGCCTAAAACGCCGGCGCTGGAAAAAGCGCCACCTGCTTTTCCTTCAAGCTTACCGTGATGGACTATTGACCGATCAAAAAAATCTTTGACTGGTCCGGCTGCCAGTCCGTAGTAAGTTGGCGAGCCGATAATAAACCCGTCATAGTCAATTAAATTCTCGATAATGCATTCATCAATGTCGCACAGGCTTGCTTCTGCTCCTGTTGCTTTAACCCCAACTGCAATCTCTTCGGCCATTTTTTTAACATGACCGGTCCGGCTGAAATATAAAACAAGGACTTTGGTCATCATCAATCTCCTTTCAGCTAGTTTGCTACAAAACATTTGGCCAGTTATCTGCTAAACAGGTGAATTACAGCTAAGCCAATGTAAACAAGCTTAACCCAAATAAAACTATTACCTTTTGCGTAGCAGGGCCCAGGGAGCCAGGGTTTCAAAAAATGTATCTTCTCCATGCAGATAACGCAGGCTGTTTTTATCTGCCTTATTGTAGTCCAAATTGGTTCTGAAGCCGTGGTCGGCTGCCAGCAGCACGACGGCCCCGGCAGGAATATAGTTGAGCAAGGGATGCAGCTGTTTTTTACCGGCCATCAGCAGCTCTTCCAGCAGCACCGGCAAGGCATCCCGGGAAACGTGTATTTTATCATCAACAAAGCCATATTTTATGGCTCTCAACGGGGCTCTCTCCTTCTCAGTTGATACCCGGTTATTAACCGCGGAAAGAAATTCAGCGGGATCGGCAACCAGTTCAGCGAGAAGGCTCTGATCCATGTTGAGCATGTGACCCAGCAGGCCTTTATCTTTAAGTGGCTGCAGCTGGCTTTCCGTTGTAGTAGGCTGCTCGGCCCACACCAATCCTTCACGCAAAGTTTGATAGTTATAAGTTTCCAGGGCCTGCTCGAGCAGGGCAGACCAAATATCAAGCCGGGCGCCATCAATAATTACCAGGAATACCCCGGCTACACTGTTTTCTTTGGCCGCCCATTCAGGCAGCTTTTGCAGTAGGCTGCGCAGGGTCTGACGCCTTGACGAAACACTTTCCTGCAGGTACGAAGAAAATGCAGCGTGCAGCAGCTCAAGAACTGAGGAATAGCGGCGGTGCCATCTTTTTGTTGTAACCTCGGGAACCAGGCTGCGAACCGGTGCTTCTTCAACCCTGGCCAGGGATAGTTCGAAAGGTGACAGGAAACGATAAAATCGCTCCCATTTTTTATCATTATCGGGCGGCCCGGCAGCCAGGCTTTCTGTTTCCTGCAGAATTAAGCTGCATGATGCTGCTTCCTGCAGCACCCGAAGCAGAGTTTCTTTTTCTTTTTTGTGTGTCTCAGTAAGACCGATTCTTTCTCTGCTGGTGCTTCTTCTAAGAGCTTCATTTAGCACTCCAGTCATAATATTCAACTGTGATAAAGACTCTTCGGCAGAAATCTGCCTGGCCATCCGCCCTGCCACCTCCCTGCTCAGATCCGGGAAAAAAGGTTCATCAGTAAATAGATTAAGCAGGGTATCAAAACTATATTTTGCATTACCGCCTTCTTTTAAGTACATCTCTATCAGCTCACTTGCTGGAAACATTATTATCGCTTTTTCGGCTGCATTCTCCAATAAAGATGAACGCAGCTCATCTCTTTCTTCTTGTAGGGTTTCCCCCAACTTTTCCAGGTTGGGCAGCAGTTCCTCAAATCCACCGCTGCTTTCGCTATCAGTGACCAGCTTTCTCATTTCAGCCTGCCCTTCATGATCAAGCCTGTAATAGCCAAACCAGCCGCATAGTAACCCCAGGGCAAAAAGTTTTTCCACCTTCATTTTTGATGTATAAGGTAAAAGCCGGGGTAACTTAGTTTCCAGAAATTCCTGAGCTTCCATCCCTTTTTCTTCTGCCAACCCATCATTACTGCCACTACCAACCGTCAACACGCCACTCTCTCTGGAAGTAACCCTGATATAAGCCGGTGGGCTCGCTTCATCACTGCTGAGCCAATCCTCAAAAAGCTGTTTGAGCTGGGTTTGATTAAACACTCTGCCTTCCAGCAGTTCCAGCAAATCTTCAGCAGAACGCTCGGCGATGATCGCATCCCCCGTCAGAATACGGTTGATCGTATTAACCGTTCCGCTGTTAATCAGGCCCTCAAGCCGGCTGATTAATTGATCAGGAGGCAAAGTGCTATCCACTTTCAGCAATTTGCGCAGGGGTTCAGCTTCCGGACGGCGGCCGACCAGCTCCAAATGCTCGGCATGTTCTATTATTTTCCGCTGAATATCTTCCGATTGCAGTGCTTCAAGGTAAGATCTAACAGCTTCTATAATCTGCCCTTCAATCTCTTTTCGCCCGGGCAAATCAAAAGTATCGCCAAGGGTAAAACCACAGGAACAGGCGGCATGCTTGACCAGGCGGGTTTCATCGGCCTGGCTGCATTCTTTCTCCAGAATCGGGGCCAGGAACCTGTTTATACCCACCAGGTCCTTATCCACTACCAGGGTATTAATGCGACCGAACTGTTCAAGCAGGCGGTAAGCTCCTGAGCCGGTTAGCTCCCGGTATGGCTTAATCCGCTTCGGACCAACCGCCTGATCATGTTCAGCCAGGTAAACTGCAGTATATTCTGTCCGAAACTGTTCGAACTCCCGCTTCAGACGCTCCCTGTACTTTTCTTCCCACAGCAAATTATCCGCCTCAATCAAATCTTTTAAAATCCGGTAACGGCGCTGCAGCTGTTCATATTTATCTGTGGCAGGAATAACCAGCTTGTCATCATGAAGATAGTCTGCAATAAATAAAATTTCGGCCAGATCTTTATTAAAAAAATCATTTAAAGCCCTTAGCTTTTGCCAGTCAGAAGCATAAAGCGGGGAGGACTGGCAGGCCGCTAAAAAGCGCTCCAATCCTTCCCGTGAAGCGTAAGATGTTTTAATTTCATCCAAAAATATTTGGAAGCGATTTGCCGTTTTGTTAATATTATCCCAGTTAACTGTTTTGAAAAAGGGATGTTCCGACAATCTATCAATGCGGCGGCTGATGTCAGCCATCCGGTTGGTCCATTCCATCTTAAATTCTATAACCGCTTCCCAGGCCTGCTGCTGGGCAGCAAAAGTAAGCGGACCACTGCGCAGCTTTTGCGGCAGGAAGGGCACGTCAACCAAAACCTTGTGCAGTTCTGCCCGAATTAAAGTGCCGGCTCCAATTTCCTCTATATTCCAAAACCGATAATAATTGACCTGGCTGGGAGCCAAACGTTTGCCACTCTGGTAAGCCGAAACAGCCCCACTCAGGATCACTGCCATACCAAGAACCTGAAAAGCTGGTTTACTTAGTCCAAAGGGACCTTTTCGCAAAATCCGGTAAAGCTCACCAAGGGATATTTTTCCTTCCCCCGGAATATTGGCCAGGAAATCAGCCACCAGAGGAGACGTTTTCGGGTTGATATCAAGGAAGAAACCCTGTCCCTTTTTTTTGACCAGGCCCAGGGGAGCAACAAAATTTTCGATGACCAGCCTGACTCCCCGCTCAAAGCTCTCTCCCTGCAGTTCAGTGGAAAATAGCAGGTCAATCGTCCGCTGCACCAGGCTTCCGGAGACCTGCTCGCTTAAGGGTCGTATTTCAGCGTGGCGGGGATAGCGTTCTTTGAGAACTTCCGCGGCGGCCCGGGCTACAAAATCCGTAAATGACAGATAGCCGAAAGTTGAGAGGGACGGCATCTGGCTCCCTGCTTTTAGCCGACCGCTAAAGTAAAGTTTACGAAACAGCTCTTTAACTTTTGACTTTTCCTCATTTAACAGCAGGGCCAGCTGCCTCTCAGCCTGCCTGCCAACCGGACTGTTATCACCAGCATACTCTTCATACAAGCGCTGGTAAGCATATGCATCCTGTAAAATATTTTTTTCTGAGCTGTTCAGGCTGCGCGGCGCCCAAAGGATCATAGACTGCCGCATTTCATTACTGCACTGGTTAAAATACGCCTGCCAGAAATCAACTGAGTCCACCTTTTCGCCGGGCAGCTGCGGGGGAACCAGGAAAAACAAAAAATCTGTTTCACCCTCAATTAGCTCCTTTTCCAAACCGGCAGTATCTTCACTTTTCAACTCAGCGGGGCTGCTAAAAAAGATCTTGCCTTCCCGCCTGGTATTCTGCCAGGTAATTTCGATATCACGACTGGGGTATTGCTGCATCCTTTTCAGTGGCAGGTAGCTTTCATCTACCCAGGCAATTAATTCTTCGATAACGCGCCTGTCTCCCGAAGTTAGCTCATTCTTAATTTTTTTTAACTTTTTTTCAAGCAGCAGACCAACATCAGCTTTCAGGTCAATTGAATAATAAGTTTCACCCTCTTCTTCCACGGCTGAAATATATGCACCATGAATAAGCAGCCGATCCATGATCTCTTTAATAAATTCATAGTTTACAGCGCTTTCCAGGATACTGTAACGATATAAAAGGAGGGTGGTGATCTCTGTCAAACTAAATGAACGAGGGTCGCGCGCTACTGCCCCAAGAATCAGCAATTTCAAAATGCGCAGGGCAATTCGCACTTCATCTTCATCATCAAAAAGCCTTCCAGCTTCCCTTTCATAATGATGAAAAACCTGTTCACTGTAGGGATTGGTCTCTACCGTTTCACGCAGCCGTTCACGAAAATGATCGAAAATATAGTCTGGGGTGAGCAGCTCCTGCCCGGAGTTTTCAATAAACGGCGCAATCCCTCTTCCCGTATCCCCGGCCAACCGGTGATGAATAAAATCAATTACTCCCCGGTGTTGTGAAAAAAGGGGGCGCAGTTCATCAAGCATTTCCACGGTAGCCGGGTGAACAGGATAAAGATCCATAAAGTCTTCGCGTGAAAAAGGCAGGCGCTTAAACATACTTTGCAGCTGATCATAAATGCAGGGCAGCTCTTGATCCGCCTCCTCTTTTTTGCGAATTAAGCGCCCGGCGACAATCTCCTTAACATGTTCTCCGCTCAGGCGAAAGCGGACGGGGTAGCGATCCTTGATCTTGTGAAGCAGCTCTCCGGCTAAAGAACCTGTGTTTTCAATATTCTCCTGCATGGTAGCAACTATCCATGCCGGAAGGGTTTCGGCAAATTCGCCCAGGTATTGCAAAAAGCGGACATCTTCGTTGTAAGCGCGGGGATTTTCTTTCGATCTGAGAAACTCGGACAGTTCGTCAAATAAAAGCAGCAGGCCACCACGATTCAGTTCTTTAAGTGCCCGGGCTATTGCTACAAAGGCTTCCCGGCGGGGCAGATTTTCAATATGCAGGGGAGCTCCAAGCCCACTTCCGGCAGCAGCCTGCAGGCGGGCAGATACTTCTTTCAGGACAATTTCTTCGAGGTATTCCCTGTTGCTGTGTTCAACCAGGGAAATTTCTACTACCAGTGGTTTTTTTTGTGCTGCCTTTTCAAGCAGATCAGGCAACCTGTTCTCAGAAGCAACCCCTTCCCGGCAGGAGGCTTTAAAAGCTTCGCGGGCTTCTGAATCATTAATAGTCAAGCTTAGCACATTTAAAAGATGTGATTTACCGGATCCGAAATTGCCGATTACAAAAAATCCTTTACCCTCTAATTCTGCAACTTTTTCCAGGATATTAGCGAGGGTAAAGGTAACTTCACCGGTAAAAATAAATGTTTCAACCAGGTGGCGGCGCAGATCGCTGTCGGCCAGGTCGGCCAGGCGGATTACTGTGCGGACAGGAGGAACTTCGACCAAATCCCTGATTTTCACTATTCCTGCCCCTCCTTTTGCGCGATTGTCTTACTCAGTTTTCGAATTGCACCAAAAAATTCTTTGCGTTCCGGGTATTTTTCCAGCAGCTCCTCGAAAAACAAGGCTGCCTCTTCTTCCTTGTTCAGATCTCCTGCATCTTTAATAAAAGACGATTTTGCCGTAACATCATCAGGACGATGGAAGAGCAACTCCTTTAGCAGAGGCCAGGCATCCTCTTTCTGCCCACTACGCCGCAGGGCAAATAGATACTGCGATAAAGCCTGCATGTTTTGAGGATCCAACCCATAGGCCTGCCGGTAAGCGTCAACAGCCCTTTCCTCATCTTTAGCTTCACGATTCAGATCGCCTAAGAGCAAATAGAGGTAAGGGTTAAGCTTTCTTTCACCGACCTTGATTACTTTCTGCAGCTGTGCTGCGGCATCAGAAGGCTCCAGGCCCTTTAGTTTTACCCGTATCTGCTCGGCATAAGGGAAGTGGTCCTTCTCATCCGGAATATCTGCAGCAGGCGGCTTCGAACGTCTCTTAGTTTCTGACAGCGGTGCTTCTGCAGCGGTCTTTTGTTCCAGCTTATTATACTGACGCAGCAGGAAGCCGTCCCGCGGATTTTGCTCTAAGGCCTGACGCAGCACATCCAGAGCTTTCTCCAGGTTGCCTGCCAGCTCGTACGCACGGGCCAAACGCCCGGCCCGGTAGCCGCTAGGAACCAGTTCAAGCGCTCTCTTCAAATTTTCTACGGCTTCGTCATATTGCTTTTTATCGAGAGCAATCATTCCCACAACAGTTAAGGCAACCGCCTGATCGGGGTCCTCGGCTAAAATCTGGAGAGCCATCTCATGGGCAGCCTTTTTATCACCCCGCTGCAGCAAAACATCAGCCAGGTTGGCTTTCAAGGCTTTATGAGCAAAACTGCCAGAAGAAAAGTTTTCCAGGTTTTCCTGCAGCAATATCTCAGCTTCCGCAAACCGTTTTGCCCTGCGCAGCTGCCAGCACTTGTCGATAATGCTCTTGTAGTCTTTAGACACCTGTTTGCCATCACCGCTTCAAGCATTTTTATTATTAGTCAGGGAACTGATTCTACAAGTACTGGCAAGCATCCTGCAAGTGCTCTATTACAAGTTGAATAATATTGGAATTATCGGGGTAACCACCAGGTTGCCAACCTGATATATGCCCCTGCAAATTTCTTTTTTAGTTTTCCAGTTAGAAATATTCGGATCCGGCCTCATTAAAAACCTATATACTATAGTGGTAAATTGCGCGGCCCGGGCAATAGTGAAATATGCTGAAACCTAAACAAAATGATTTCGCTACCGAGGCGGTTTAAAACCTT
Source organism: Bacillota bacterium (assembly GCA_051748445.1). Lineage (GTDB taxonomy): Bacteria > Bacillota > Dethiobacteria > DTU022 > DTU022 > T3SED10-7. The sequence goes on along the minus strand of JBNJHL010000033.1, from coordinate 5,312 downwards.
ATCTGCCTTTTTCATGGCACCGGCTTGTCCGGGTTAGGACTTACCATTCTATACTGATATCCAGGGCATTAACCGAATGTGTAAGCTCTCCGACAGAAATATAATCAACTCCGGTTTCTGCTACTCCTTCAACCGTGGCAAGGGTAATTCCCCCTGAAGCTTCAAGAAGTGCTTTGCCCTTAACCAGAATTACTGCCTCTTTCATTGTCTCGATTGACATATTATCAAGCATAATTGTATCAGCACCGGCTTCGAGTGCTTCGCGTACTTCTTTTAAAGTTTCCGTTTCAACTTCAATTGTCGTTTTCTCAGGAAGTTTATGCTTAAGCAATAGCACCGCATTTTTAATACTGCCGGCAGCTATAATGTGATTGTCCTTGATTAATGCCCCATCATATAGCCCAAAACGGTGATTGTAACCGCCACCCATTTTAACCGAATATTTTGCCAGCAACCTTAATCCCGGAACTGTTTTCCTGGTATCCAGTATTTTTACATTGTAGGGCGCTGCTTTCTCGACAAAAGCAGCTGTTTTTGTTGCAATTGCCGACATGTGCTGCAAAAAATTAAGCGCTGTTCTTTCACCGCTCAAAAGTGACCTGATCCTGCCGCTGACCTCCGCCAAAACCATATCAGCTTCTACTTTTGCTCCTTCTGATACGATAAAGCTAAACTCTATCTGAGGATCAAGCCTTTTAAAAACAGCAAGAACCAGCGGAAGGCCCGCCACAACGCCTTCCTGCCGGGCGATTATTTCTGCTGAGCCTCTCTGATCGGCATTAAAGATACTATCCGTAGTGATATCTCCGCTGCCTAGATCCTCTTTAAGCGCCTTTTCAACAATAGCTTCGATTACTGCCGAATTTAAAAGCATTATAGCCTCCTGCCTTATTCTTTTTTCCTCTGATCGGATCTGAAATGTGCTCCACAACTTTTTTCTCTTGCCAGCGCACTTTTAGCTACTTCGAATGACACCTCCAGTTTGTTCTGAAGTTCCAGGTATTCTCTGCCAGCTTTAAAAACCGATACAGGAATCATCATGCTGTTAATTTCTTTTAGCGCACCCTTGAGCCCACCGGCATTTCTTTCTATACCAACATCCTCATCCATAAGGTTGTTAAGTTTTCTATTGCTTGCTGCAATTTCCTCATGATCAGGTTCAATGCCTGTAATTTCTGAACCACCCGGTTCGGGTAGCTCAGCGGGGCAAAAAAGTTCATCTACCGCCGATCTGGATGCCCTGAAGCCGAAAACCAACCCTTCCAACAACGAATTGCTGGCCAGACGGTTTGCTCCGTGAACACCGGTACATGCTGTTTCACCGCAGGCATATAATCCTTCAATACTGGTTTTACCTTTCAAATCAGTCCAGACTCCACCCATTATGTAATGTGCTGCTGGTGCCACAGGGATCCACTGCCTGGCCGGATTGAGGCCCACACCACTCAAGGTAGCATAAATTGATGGAAAACGGGTTTTAAAAAAGGATTCCCTAAAGCTTGTGGCATCCAGGAAAACTTTTTTGCCTCTTTGATAAATTTCCCTGTGTATTCCCCGGGAAACATCGTTTAGCTCTCCTGTCTGACTGCAAGCATTCTTTCCAGGGAACGGTGAGCATCTTCCCTGCTCTTATCCGGTACCGTGACCTGCGGGACCATGGTTTCCAGAGATATTTTTATTTTTTCAAGGGTAACAAGCTTCATATTAGGACAAACCAGATCAGGTGAAAGAAGAATAAATTCCTTGCCGGGATTATCCTTCTTTAATTTGTAGAAGGTCCCCGCTTCTGTTCCGATTATTATCTTCTTCGCCGGTACTGTTGCAGCATATTCAATGATTGCGCTTGTGCTGCCGACGTGATCTGCCATAGCCACAACCTCTGGCCGGCATTCCGGGTGAACTGAAATCGGCGCATTCGGATGCAGTTCGCGCTGCCGGAAAACATCTTCTTTGGTCATATGGTCATGAGTAACACAACTGCCATCCCAGGGGATGATAACCTTGTCAGTACTGCCGGATACAAATGCTGCCAGATTTCGGTCAGGGACAAAAATCACTTCCTCTTGATCCAGGGAATTAACAACCTGAACAGCATTGGAAGAAGTGCAGCAAATATCGCTCACCGCCTTTACCTCGGCAGGACTATTGATATAAGCAACCACGGCCGCATTAGGATACTGTGCCCTTTTGCTCAGCAATGCTTCCGCAGTTATAGTATCGGCCAGCGGGCAGCCCGCGCCTGAATCCGGCAGGAGAATGGTTTTGCCCGGGGAAAGAATGAAGGCGCTTTCTGCCATAAAATATACCCCGCAAAACACTATCACTTCAGCATCAGTAGATGCCGCTATTCTACTTAAAGCAAATGAATCACCTGTATAATCGGCAATTTCCTGCACTTCATTCCGCTGGTAATTATGGGCGAGAACAACTGCCTGTCGATCCCTTTTCAAACAAATAATTTCTTCTTTTAAATGTAGTAAATCCAAAAGAGTTAATCCCCACTTTTAATGTATTTACAGGTGTCTTGTCAGCTCATTGAAAAAATTTTACCCTAACAAGCGCTCCGGGTCAATCATAACTTTCAAGCAGGTACCCTGCTCTGCTTAAACCAGCTTCAATATATGAAAATTGATCTTCATTTTCCACTTCAACAGTGTGAAGGTGAACCCCGCCGGTTATGTATGAAAGCATTTTCGAGCCGGTTTTTTTCGTTATTTCCACGAATTTCTGCACATCATATCTTGATTTCAACATTAACATACCCTTTAACTCGCCATACAGAGGATGTTCGACAATAACATCGAGAACTATGCCACCAGCATCAACGATTATGTTAAGTTCATTGTGCATTTGTTCCATATTATGACAAACGGCAAATGTTCTTTTATATGAAGTCGGGGCACTATTATCCAAGATCATGTAGCCCCTGGGCGTAGCATGAATTGCTTTTCCCGAAGCCCTGAGTATAGAAACATCCTGAACTATCACCTGCCGGCTTACTGTAAGCTCAGAAGCAAGCCTGGAACCGGCAACTGGCTCTGAAGCTGAGCCAAGTATATCAACTATTTTACTGCGTCTTTCCTCAGGATTCATAACGGGACCCCGCTTTTTTTAGTAATAAGCATTACCACTTTACTGTTCATTATAATCTTTTTGGGATAATCAGCAAATCGGCAGCAGATACCTGTTAACTGTAAAAATTGCCAGGAGAGGTTAAATGGCTTAAGGAACAAGGTTTTTCAACACGGCCAAGTCTAAAGGTGATAATATCTGTTCAAGATCCAAAATAAAGATGATTCGTCCATCAACATTTCCAAACTTCATGTAATTAACCTGCTTACCGGTCGGACTGGACGGCATATCAAAAATCATCTCCTTGGGGATATCGACCATCAAGGGAGCCGAACCAACGATAAATCCAACTTTTAGATCTTCAATCTTAACCTGGATAATTCTTCTTGCTTCTGGGCTGCCAGCCATAATAAACCCGAAATGCCTGGCCAGGTCGATCACCGGCAGCTCTTCTCCGCGCATATAAACCATGCCTTCGATAAAGCTATTTTCATCAGCTATGGGAGTGATTGATGCACAGCTTGCTATACCCAGGATATCTTCAATCTTCAAAGCATACTCTTCATCACCAAGATAAAAGGCCAGCATCTGAACAGGCCTGTTTTCTGCAGTTTTAAGCGGCTCTTCTTTTCTTTTATACTCTACTTCATCATTGGGAGTGTAACCAGCATATACGTCCTGCTGCTCTCTTTCATATGGCCTTTTTGCGTAACTAATAGATTCATTGTAAGCTCGTCTGGCAGCCGGGTTGATTAAAGTATCGTAAGCATTTTTTATGCGGATAAAATTAGTTGATGTATTTTTGCCGGGGTTTAAATCAGGATGGTACTCTCTTGCCAGCCTGCGATAAGCTTTCTTTATTTCTTCCGTTGAAGCATTTTTTTTAACACCAAGCAGCCTGTAGTGTTCCAAGATTGATCACCTGTTAGTAGCCTATTTTATTATGTTGCCTGAATCAAGGGAGTAAGCCTGCTATTTCCATGGCGTAAGTATAGCAATCTTCGATCAAGGGTGTCAAATGAACAAAACTATATTTACCGGCTGGTAAATATATAATATAGTTTAAGCAGGGGGATAACCTGTGGTAATGGAAAACAATATAACCGACACTGCTTTAATCTTTGAAGGTGGAGGAATGAGGGTAAGTTATACTTCGGGCTTCCTTAATGCCATGCTCGAAAACAAACTCTACTTCGATTATGTAGCCGGCATTTCTGCCGGAGCCAGTAACACTGTTAACTATTTATCGAGGGATCCTGAACGGGCCAGGAAATCTTTTGTTGATCTGGTTCTTGAACCCGAGTTTGGCGGGTGGATCTCTTTTTTGAAAGGTGAAGGCTATTTCCGGGCCCACTATATTTATGAAGAAACCCATTACCCCAATGCCGCACTGCCTTTAGACTTTGAAACTTTTATGGCCAACCCGGCCCGGCTGCGGATTGGCGCTTTTGAAATAGACAGCGGCAAAATGCGCTACTTTACAAAAGATGACATTAACACGGTCCACGACCTGGTAAAAGTTGTCCGCTCTTCCTCAACGCTGCCCTTTTTTATGCTGCCGACGCAGTTCCAGGGCAAAACTTACCTGGACGGCGGACTGCACAGCGGCATCGCTTTAGATATCGCCAAAAAAGGACGGTTTTAAGAAGTTTTTTGTTGTTTTAAGCCGCCCGAAAGGTTTCAGAAAAGGACCGTTCAAGCTGCCCGGCTTAATCAAGACATTTTTTCGCAAACAACCCTACCTGGCAGATGCCATTATAAGCTGTCATAAAAAATATAACCAGACTTTAGATGAGCTCGATGAGCTTGAAAATGAGGGCAGGGCCTACCTGGTCTGTCCTGAAATCATGCCGGTAAAAAACATGGAAACAAACTATGCTAAACTACTGCTAAGTTACCAGCTGGGTTATGCCCAGGGCCAGAAGGACTTGCCCAGCTGGAAAGAATTCCTGGGAGTTTAATAAGGAACAACCAATAAGCTGCACTAGCCGTGTTAGAAATGCCCGCCGCCGCTAATGTGGACCCTGGTGCTGCAAAGATAGAGTTTTTAGCTCAAAGAATTAGCTGCTCAGGCATCCTTTAACTTTTCATTCCGATAGTAGTTAATCAAGCTACCAGCGGCAAGAACATCCCTTTCCCCTCTTGTTAAAGACCCAAGGTTAAGGAGCAAAGATTGGTACTTGCCATCATGGAATAAATATCCCTCGACTTCCTCTGATCCTTTTAAAATAGCTGATCGC
>JBNJHL010000032.1:0-16782 GCA_051748445.1 Bacillota bacterium | reverse complement strand
ATCGGTGGAACTTTCTTTGGCTGGGTTGAGCTTGCCAATTACCCTCTAATGCCGGGGTACGAATTGGCGACTTACATCGGGGCCATTCTTGGCGCTCTAATCATAACAACGCTGGGCGTTATCATAGCTTTAAAGATTGCTGGCCGATCAGATCGATAGGTTAATAAAACAGGTGATTATTTTGGCAAAATCAGGCGAAAATGCCGTAAAAGCCTTTCTCGAAAAAAGAGGTTTAAGGGTAGAAAAAATACCGGAGCGTGAGATTAAAACAGCAGATTTTGCAGTGTACACAAAAGACGGTCTGGCCTTTTACCTGGAAGAAAAAACACTAGAGCTTGGTTCCAATAAATGGAAAAGGATAGATCCGATCTATCAGTCTATTGCCGGGCATGTCTATGAAGCTGTTAAGCAGTTTAGGAGTGAATGCTCTTTGAGGGCGATCACCTAATGTTCTTGCCCAATGAAAAAGCAGTATACAGCAGAGGTTACAAAGCAGGGGGACAGGGTAGTGCTTCGCAGGTAGCACTTTTCCCCTCCCCTGCCCTGATTCTGAACGTTGATTAGTTGTAGTTAATATCAAGGCTAATATCCTGGACCAGGATGGATCGTCCATCAGCAACCCCGTTATTGGTTGCGCTGGGGTATTCTAAACGAAATTGTGCATGTGTTCCTCCGGCTGAAGCAACCGATTGGATATAGTCTCTAAGCTGGTTGTTGCTAAAACTTAGGTCGCTAAAACCGGGACGAAAACTTCGAATGCTATCCACGGGTGAAGAGTAATCGGCAGAATCCAGGGAGCTGCCGTAATTTGTAGAATATATCCCCAGGTTACCCGAATGTGCCGAAGGGTTACCAACGGCAGTTCCCCACAGGTTTAAATTGGCACTTACAATGTTTTTTCCGGCAAGTTCACTAATATCAAAGCTGATGAAACCTTTTACATTTAAATTGGTTGGCAGGTCACCAACATAAATAGTGGGAACCCCGCTGCTATCAGAAGATTTAAAGGTTTGACCTTCTTCATTCACCTGTCCGGTCAGTGTGGCAATCGGATTATAGCTTTCTGAAAGTGCCGGGCCATCTTCCGGTTCCGGCAAGAGAGAAAGCCTGATAACCCTGCTGGCGCCAGATCCGAATGGATCACTGGCAGTGACTGAAATTGGAACATTTAACGCTTCCAGGTTTCCGGCAGGATTAGCCGGGGAGTGCCAGGTAAAAGTAAAGGGCCAATGGTTTTCTGGAGCGTCTCCGGCAAACATTCCCGGACCAAAATCAACGATAACACCGTCAGTTACCTCAACTTGAAAATCCAGCTCTTCATCAGAACTATATTCTACTGTTACCAGGAAAATATGAGTGGCTTCTTCATAACGTATGGGATAAGATTCATCAGGAAGCTCGAGCAAATCTACAGTATTTGATCCGACAACCAGGTGGATATCTACAATCCTTGGGCTTTCCGGCTCAGTTTCATCGACCTCTCCAGCTTCAATTTCCTCCTCGTCCTCATCCGGGGCTGTTTCATCACTTAAATCTACATCAGGTTCAGTTTCATCATCACCACTGCCAGGGGCGGGTTCCCCGGTAGCTGTATCCCCACCTGTAGCCTCTTCTCCGGAAGAAGTGCCGACTGTGATCCCGGCATAAAGTTCAAGTTCTGCTTCGGCCCTGCCCTGGGGGTTAGTGGCAAGAGCCTGGAGTAAATAAGTTTCTCCTTCCTCCAATAGTATTAATGTCTGGTTGACTGCTGTTTCTCCGACTCCATCATTTCGAGCAAATGCAACCTGCGGTTCTGGATTGCCCTTAACTTGTGCCTCTACAACAATTTGGTAGAGCCCTGTTCCTGAATCGGGGCCGTCATTATCTATAACCAGCAGAGTTAACCCTGGTTCAGCAGCCGCAGGAAAAAAGGTCTCCTTGAGCGGGGTGAGCAAAAATAACAATACCAGGATAAACGCCACTAAAAGAATAATGATTGGTAATAATCGGTTTGTTTTTTTCCCTTTTCCCTGAACTTTTTCCATGGTTAAACTCCTCTCAACATTTTCTTATAGATTTATAGAATTGTATTAATAATGGTTCTTGGCCATTATTGCGGGCCAAGCGACCTGCATATAAATTACCGGATCCTAAAATACCGAATCATGGATAATTAACAAAACTGCACGAAAATAATCGCTGTTCGGTTCCCTTCCACTTTTGTTATTAGGAGTTCTAACTACTTCACCCATCATGATGTTACCATCATAATTTAGCAGTTAGTAATCATAAAAATTGGTAATGTTCATTCTCTCCATTACAGGACCATTGTTCAGATTATTATTCCTATTTTCTAAATTTCCACTACCAATCAAATATTCCTTCCCTAAAGAAAAAAAATTTTCCATGGAATACATAAATTTTAGCGGACGAGAATCAAATGGCGGTAATTACAAAATATTTGTCAACTTAAGGCAAAATCAGTTATAATTAAAGTGAAAAATTTCTGATAAAAAATACTTATCTACCTCTAGATCTAAAAAACGGGAGGGTCTGTTCATGTCCAGGTTAAAGAAAAGACTTCTGATTATATTCGTAGTTCTCCTGGTAATTATCTTAGGTGGCGCCGGGTTTTTCTATTTTACCCTGAGATCAAGCATGGCTAGCCATACCGGCACTATAGCAGCAGGCACAGCAGATGAAGCATCCATCCAGCGCTGTGAGAGAGGAGTAGCCTACATCAAGGCTTCCTCACCGGAAGATCTCTACTTTGCCCAGGGCTATGCCCACGCCCAGGAAAGGCTGTGGCAGATGGAGTTCAACCGCCGGGTTGTTCAGGGCAGGCTCAGCGAAACTATTGGGGAAGACTTGCTGGAATCTGATATTTTCCTGCGCAAAATTGGTTTGCAACGTATTGCCGAACGCATTGTTGATAAAACCTCGCCCGAGGGGCTTGCTGTTCTGCAAAGCTATGCCCGGGGTATTAATGCCTTCCTCAAAGAAGCTAAACAAACCTCGGAAATGCTGCTGCTGGGAGTAACTCCCGAGCCCTGGGATGAAACTGATGTTGCCGGCATCCTTACCTTGATGACTTATGACCTGGGCAGCAACTTTGACATAGAGCAGGTACGCCTGGCCCTGAAAGAAACAATATCACCGCAGCTCTACGCCGAGATCATGCCGCCTTTCGAAGAGTGGGATACGCCGGCAATCTACACAGGTGAGCAGTCAGAAGCCAATGTCGATCCCCAGGCTATCTTCGATCTGCTCGATACTGCCGATTTAAACGGCCTTTCCGCTTATCTGCCCAGCCTTGGCAGCAACAGCTGGGTTATAAGCCCTGACCTCTCTGCAGGGGGGACAGCCATAATGGCCAACGACCCTCACCTGGGTATAAGTTTGCCCAGCATCTGGTTTGAAAACTGCCTGGAAATCGAAGGCCAGATGCCGGTTTACGGCTGGTCTATTCCAGGGATGCCGCTGGTAGTGATCGGCCATAATGAACGCATCGCCTGGGGCATGACCAATATCGGCGACACCCAGGATCTCTTTTTTGAAAATCAGCACCCTGAAGACCCTCACCGCTTCGAGTACGAAGAAGAATGGTACACTGCCGAGGTTATAGAAGAAGAGATCAAGGTTAAGGGACAGGATCAGCCAGAGCTCTTAGAAATAATTATTACCCGCAACGGCCCTCTGATTTCAGATGATCCCCCGATGAGCCTGAGCTGGACAGCCTACGATATTGAAGCCAGCGCGGTCGATGCAGTGATAGACTTAAACCAGGCCCGAAACTGGAACGAGTTTCGCCTGGCCCTGTTCGATTTCACCATCCCCATGCAGAATTTCGTTTATGCCGATGTAGATGGTAATATCGGTTTCCGCACTGCCGGGCTGGCCCCGATCCGCAAACAAGGACTAGGACTGGAACCTGCCCCGGGCTGGAGCGCTGATTACGGTTGGGACGGTTATATTCCCACAGAAGAAATGCCCGAGCTTTACAACCCGCCCCAGGGTTACATTGCCACCGCCAATCACCGGGTAACCGATGACAGCTATCCCTATATGATTGCCATCGACGACGCAACACCCTACCGGATGCAGAGGATTGTCGATCAATTAAGTGCAGGCACTCCCCTTACCCTGGAGGATATAAAAGCAATGCAGACCGACTGGTTTAACCCCCATGCCGCGGCCAGGCTGCAACAGTGGTTGGATTTAGTTGATGGTCACGCAGCCGAACTGGGTGATAACGAACAGGAAGGGCTTGAGCTTCTCAAAGAATGGGCACAAAACCCGATCAGTTCATCGGAAGCCGCAGCTCCGGCAATCTATGCCAACTGGTACCTGAATTTCATGGAAGAAGTGTTTAAAGAAGAAATGGACGAAGAAATGTATGAAAGATTTATATCAAACGCCTACATTGCCTGCAAGGCGCTTGATTATCAGCTGGAAAAAGGTAATTCAGCCTGGTTTAATGGCAGTCTCGACGAGATTTTACTGGTTAGTTACCAGGAAACGATAGAAGAGCTTGAAGAAAAGCTGGGTTCCGATCTATCTCAATGGCAGTGGCAGGATCTGCAGTCCATTTCCTTCGATCACGCTTTAGGCGAGGTAGATATGCTAAAGCCTTTCTTCAATCGCGGGCCATATCCCTACGGAGGCGATAATGAAACGGTCGGCCGGGCCAACTATTCCCTGAACGATCCCTTCAATGTGACCCTGGCTGCAGGCCTGCGCTTCATAGCAGTAATGGAACCGCAGATAGAGGCCTACGGCGTTTTTGCCGGCGGGCAGAGCGGACACTTTATGAGCGATCAATATGATCAATACCTTGAAACCTGGCTGGAAGGGCGTTATTACCGGCTAAATAGCAGCAGTGATAAACTGTCCGAACAGCAGGTAAGCGAAATTATCTTTTTACCTTAGGTTATGGGCGCTGAAAATATGGCGGCCCAGCCAGCAGGGCTTTGCCGTCCTGGAATTGGTTCAGGTTGCTTAAAGTAAATTCTATCCAGTCTGAACTTAAAGGCAGGGGGGCCGTATCATGCCTTGAGTAGGGGATGTCAATCAAGGGAGTGTTATCCGGAAGTCCTGCTTCCCGGCGCAGCCTGGCAAGAGCTGTCTCCAGGCTGCCCAGCTCGTCGACCAGGCCGTGCTCTTGGGCTTGCTGTCCGGTCCATACCTTGCCTCCGCCAACTTCTTCTACCACTTTGTGTTCCATGGAGCGACTATCCGCAACCCGCTTAAGGAAAATCTCATAGATGTGGTTGATAAATCCCAGGGCTTTACTTCTTTCCTCTTCAGTAAAAGGTTCATCCTGGGAGGCAAAAAGATCTTTCTTACCCCGTTCAATAGTTTCCCGGTTCAATAGCAATTTTTCCAGCAGGCGGGCATTAACTACCTTGGCAGCAATTACACCGATTGATCCGGTAATGGTGGCCTGTTCTGCGACGATATGGGACGCGGCAGTAGCTACGTAATACCCTCCGCTTGCAGCAACCGGTCCCATTAGTGCCACAAGCGGTTTTTTTGCAGCAAGTTTTCCGAGGATTGAAGTAATTGCCTCGGTGGAAGCAGCCGAACCTCCCCCGGAATCAATATATAGCAAGACAGCCCGCGCTCTCCTGTCTTTCAGGGCCAGCCGGGCCTGCCGCACAAAGCTCAAGTCCCCGGTTTGCTCGTTGAAAATGAAGGGTGCCGGCAGAGGCGGTCTGGCCGGTGGACGCCTGCTTTTTCCGTCGACAATATTGCCTTGAACCCGCAAAATAGCAATATGCCTGCCGGGTGGAAGAGGCAGGGGTCTGGGAAAGCATTTTTTACATTCGTCCCAGCTGGCCAGGCGAACCGGTTTATTCCTGCTGCCCAGGTAGACCGGCAGGTCTTCAGCATTGACCACGCCATCTATAGCACCCGCATCGACTGCCTTGTTTCCAAAGAGGGGAGTTTTTTCAACCATGGCATCCGTTTCTTTTTCTTCCAGGCTTCGGCCCCGGGCGACAGCCTCAATAAACTGCCGGTAATAAGAATCCATCAGCCATTCGGTCATTTCCCTTACTTCATCTGACATATCGGATCGAATCAGCCTGTCCAGGGCTGATTTAAAGGGGCTTACCCGGACCACATCAAGTTCGACACCGCACCAGGCGAGGGCTTCTTTCATGTAAAGCTGGCGACTGGCAAACCCCAGGGTATAGACCACACCGCCTTCCTGGAGCAATACCCTGCTTCCCGCAGCGGCCAGGCAGTAACTTAAGGTATCATAATTAGTGCTCCAGGCAATTACTTCTTTATCTCCTGCCCGAATTTTTTCGATCACCCGGGTCAGGGACTGGACCTGCGATAGTGTCAGCTCAGGTTTGTTAAAGAAGAATATAATGCCCTTGACCTGGCTGTTTTTAGCAACTATTTTTAGATCCCTGGTCAATTCCTGGAGGCTTTTTTTTCGGGGGCTCAGCCTGCTTTGCAGAAAACCTTCTGGCGGGTGGCGCAGGTCGGTGTAGCTGCCGTGCAGGGTAAAGGTGACATATTCAGGCGGGCGCAGCCCTTTTTTAAAGATATTGGCTGCTATTGTAAAAAGCAGGCGCAGGATATATAGAGGATAAGTGATTAACATCATGACAACCCCTTAATTTCGTTCTGGTCAGGTTAAATAATTAACAATGCCGATCTGCTCATAATTATTCAAATTCCTCATTTCAGCAGGATTTTCCTGCTAACGAATAATCCTCCTTTTATTACAACAGCAAACATTTTGCCAATCAATGAGTGCCATGATAATATGTAAATGAAACAATTTAACTATGGTTAAGGTTCTGACAGGCAACCATAAAATAGATGATTTAGAAAAGGTAAAAAAAGAGATTTTGTTTTAAAGGAAGGGGAAATTAATAATGGAAAGCATGAAGAATAACCACAACGGCCATGATAAACACGCCGGACACAGTCCCGAGATGTTTCGTAAAAAGTTCTGGCTATCTTTGATTATGACCCTGCCGGTGGTTTTCTGGTCTACACATATCCAGGAACTTCTTGGTTACCAGGCGCCGGAGTTTCCCGGGTCGGACTGGATTCCTCCTGTCCTTGGCACTATAATCTTTATTTATGGTGGATGGGTATTTATTCAGGGCGCAATACGGGAGCTGAAAGACAGGCTGCCCGGGATGATGACCCTCATTTCCCTGGCCATTACCGTTGCATTCCTGTTCTCATGGATAGTCCAGCTTCAGCTGATTGAAGCCGAAGCTCTCTGGTGGGAACTGGCCACCCTGGTTGCCATAATGCTTCTCGGTCACTGGATCGAGATGCGCTCTATAGTTCAGGCCCAGGGCGCATTACAGGAACTGGCGAAACTTCTCCCGGATACCGCAATGCGTATTAATGATCAGGGCGAAGAGGAAAAAGTTGCTGTAAGCGAACTAAAGAAAGGCGATCTGGTGCTTGTTCGCCCGGGCGAAAGCATCCCCGTGGATGGGGTGCTGCAAAAAGGAAAAAGTGATCTTAACGAATCAATGATCACCGGTGAATCAAAGCCGGTTAAAAAAGTGGAAGGCGACGAAGTCATTGCCGGTACTATCAATGGCGAGGGATCACTACATGTAGAAGTCACAGGAACCGGTGAAGAGACAAAGCTCTCAGGTATTATGCGGCTTGTAGCTGAAGCTCAGACATCAAAGTCAAGGGCTCAGAATCTTGCTGACCGCGCCGCTCAACTGCTAACCGGTGTAGCAATTACAGCTGGAGTGATTACCCTTATTGCCTGGCAGTTTGCAGGTATGCCAATAGATTTTACCATCGTCAGGGTTGTAACTGTCCTGGTTATCGCCTGCCCTCATGCCCTGGGCCTGGCGGTGCCCCTGGTAGTGGCCATTTCCACGATGCTGGGAGCAACGAATGGACTTTTGGTCCGGGATCGGCGAGGCCTTGAGGAAGCGCGGAACATGGATACAGTGATTTTTGATAAAACCGGAACCCTGACACTGGGTGAATTTCGGGTTGTGGACATGTCCACTATAGACGGTGTTTCAGAAGATGAAGCACTTCGTATCGCTTCGGGAGTTGAGTCTGAGTCTGAACATCCCATTGCCAGGGGTATTGTGAAAACAGCAGAAGACCGGGAGATAGATATTCCTGCTGCCGAAAATTTCCGGGCCCTGACGGGCAAAGGCGTAGCAGCTACGGTAGAGGATGCTGAATATCACATGGGTGGTCCTGCACTTATAAAAGCGGAAGATGCAGAAGTACCTTCGGCTCTTGAAAAAGCATCAGAGGCTGCTGATGAACGCGGGCAGGCAGCGATTTACCTGGTCCGTGAGGGTAAAGTAATTGCTTTGTTCGCAGTAGCCGACGCTATTCGCCAGGAGAGTCGTGAGGTTGTCCGCGATCTTCATGAAAGAGGAATCAAGGTGGCTATGCTGACAGGTGATGCGCAGGCTGTGGCGGATGCCGTAGCCGGAGAGCTTGGTATCGATACGGTTTTCGCCGAAGTGCTCCCAGAAGATAAAGCCTCCAAGGTGAAAGAGCTCCAGGCTGGTGGGAAAAAAGTAGCAATGGTTGGAGATGGGGTAAACGATGCCCCGGCCCTGGCAACTGCTGATATCGGGATTGCTATCGGGGCCGGCACAGACGTGGCAGTGGAAGCCGGACATATTGTGCTGGTAAGATCCGATCCCCGCGATATCCCCCGTATTGTCACTCTTTCCCGGGCCACCTACGGGAAGATGGTCCAGAATCTATGGTGGGCGGCAGGTTATAATATTGTGGCCATTCCTCTCGCTGCAGGAGTGCTGATCGGGTGGGGAATTCTTCTTTCGCCAGCTGTAGGCGCTTTATTAATGTCGGCGAGTACTGTAATCGTGGCCATTAATGCTCAATTACTTAGAAGGGTAAGATTGTAAGGGCTAAAGTAACGGTAGCTATTGTCCCTTCGCAGAAAAAAGGCTAATTTGATTTGTGCTGGTTTAACGTAGTATTGTAATTCAAATTCCTCTTCCCGGTAAAGGCTTGCAGTACCAAACCATTTAATTTCCATAATTTTTGATTTCTCATCAATAAGTTGTTTTCCTGCTTTAAAGCACCAGTTTAACTTGCACCTGTCATATATATCACTTAGTCCCGGTTATAATAAAAAAGGATAACATCCTGGCTCATAGAAATAATATTTAACGTCAACCTGAGCCAATGGGGACTGTTCGAGCTTCACCTTAGTGAAGCGGAGGTCCTAAGGGGAGATGATGGAAATGTCCTCTTGACTCAGATTTAAACCTACCGACAGGGAGCAGCGTTGTGAACGAGAATGAATACAAAAATTGCCCGTACTGTGACGAGAAGATCAGGCGCAAGGCGATAAAATGCCGGTACTGCCAGTTAGATTTGACAGATGAAACATAACCGGAAATATATGATCTCACCCAGGACAGCACTGATGAAGAGCCAAGGGTTACGGTAGAAGCAAAATGCCCGAAGTGTAATGCCTTTGTTTCCGAAAATGTCACTGTTTGTGGTAATTGCGGAGCTCATTTGACCTGGAAAGACGGCAAGCCCAGGTTTTCTTCTGGTTATACTATGCAGCAGACCGGCTGCGCCATCAGCTCTTTCGGCTGCCTGCTGCCGCTCACGGCTGGCAACCATGGATAGTGTAGAGCGTTCAAAATAAGACATCCAGTTTTCTATAGAGAAACTGATAATCATTGTTATGCCTCTTTAAGTGAAAAAAATCACTTATACGATTTAAATGTATGCTATATAGATGGTTATGTCAATTATAAAGTGAAAATATCACAAACACTAGGAGATTGTTATTTTGTGCTATAATTTTTTAATGCAATTTTTCTTTCTGAAAAGTTTGAAAAATTTTTCCCATTCCCTTGACATTTCAGCAAACCTATGCTATATTTATAAAGCTAGGTTCTAAGAAATTGGAAGGTTCGCCGTGTCTGACACGAAGGGAAAAACCAGCTGAAAAGAAAGGCGTAAGCTTTGATTGGAAACTGGAACTATCCAAGAACGTCAGCAAGTGGCAAGGCACCAGAGTGGAAAGGCGAAAGTTAAGGGTGAAGCCTTAACCAAGCCGGGAAACATTGGATTACCTGCACGAAGGAATTGAAGGAACTGGTCTGAAGCTGGAAGAGGTTGTCTTTAGAGACGGTTGAGTACAGCTGTTGAAGGTCAGCGAGGTTTATTCCCGAGGTGAATCCTGAAGGTTTGTTGGAACCTAGTATTTTTATGTACAATTAATATAGTGATCATTACCTGTGGCAGGGAGATCGAACATCCATGATTAAAGAACAATACCAGTTCGATATAGATGTGTTATTATCAATGAAAATTCCCCTTTTATGGCGGAGAAATTTCCCCACCCCGTTATTAAGTGGTCTTAATTTTTGAATTCAAAAAAGCTAACAGCAGAGGCTGTGAGTTACATGATGTTCCAAGTCATGTCAAGCCCCCCGATAAGAAAAGTTATCCACAGTCGTCTTGTCAGCTTCTACAAGGTTTATTAGTCTTTTAATATTCCACCTATCGGTTCCAGATCCATACTTGATCCAGCGTCAGCACACATGTTATTCTTCTTTACAGAGGGAGATATATTGACCGGGACTGCTTTGATTGCAGTGGCCCTTACGCTCATACTCTCCCTCTTTTGGTTTTTAGGGTTCCCTTTACCTCGCCGCAGCCGCTGTCGCACGCTTTGCGGGACTTTTAACTCCTGGGCCTGGGCCCACGCCTCTTTCTTATCGATTGGTTTTTGCTCCAAGTCCCGGAACTCATATGGTCGTTCTTCTTTTAAGACACAAAAGACCCTATCCATCATATGGGTAGCTACTTCATAGACTGCCTGGGTATGCACTTTATCTTTTTCTACCATGGAACGAGTATAGATATGAGCCAATTGCGGATCTACCTGCCTGGCCACTTCTGCAGCTAAATAAGCAGATCGTTTAAACCAACCCGGCCCAGCTTGAGTCATACGCTTGCCTTTGCTTTCACTTTGCCCTGAAGAAGAAACCCCTGGCACAAAACTACTGTAGGCCCGAAACATATTCGAATAACATACAAAGGGATTGCCAACTCATAGTCGAAATAGAATAATAGAAAATGGCCGGACATAAACAAAACCTGAGCAAACTTAGTCCTCAGGTTAATTAATCTGAAAGGAGACTATTTCCGTGGAAGATGGCAAAAATAATTTTAGCAATGAAGGATTGCAAAGGGGGGGAAAGGGAGGAGATCCTACAAATGGTAACAGCGGCCATCATAGAAGTATATTTATTTTATTAATAGCAATAATAGTACTATTGGCAATTGCAATAATAATATGGTTTACCCCGATCGGGGAAATGGTATTTTCAAAGAAGAGTGCTCCAAGCATAGTTCTTGAGATAGTAAACGGTCCGGAATTAGATGCAAGTACCGGCAAGTACCAGTTTGAAGTAGAAGCTGAGGTTACGGGAAATCCTACTCCTGAAGTCTTATTTAATCGGGATGACAGTTTAGGAGAAGCCGGAGAAAATTGTGCATTGATCCTTCTGGATCCGGGGGAAATATTGACTTTAACAGCTGTTGCCTCAAACTCTCAGGGTCGGGCAGAGGACTCTTTGGAACTGGTTGTTGATGAGCGGGATGGAAGCGAAGAAGAGGAAGAAGCTGAAGAAGAAGCTGAAGAAGAAGAAGAAGCTTCCTTTAATCATGCACCTGTCATTAGTGGAATTACTTTACCGGCGGAGCATCTATTTTGCGAGGAAGTGTATACTGTAAGCGTCGAAGCCAGCGATCCTGATGGGGATCCTCTAAACTACAACTGGGAAATAACCGGTACCGGTGATACCTCCATAGCAGATCCTGGGGCTAACCCCATGGAATGGACAGCTCCTGCGGCTCAAGGTGACTATGTCTTAGAAGTAACCGTAAGGGATGACCGGGGAGGCGAATCTGCTTACAGCCAAACGGTGGAGATTCTACCGGTGGCAACCCTATCCCCGATAGAGACAGAAACAGGTTTTATTGTTAAAGACCAAGTTGCTTATTCAGATGAAGAAGTTTTTGTAGGCGATTTCGAAACTAATGCGATATGCCGGGGCTATATCAGCTTCGATATTACCGGCCTGGAAAATGCCACTGTTCATTCAGTTGAATTGTGTTTACCGGGTGCAAATATTTTTGGTAGTCCTGATGAGGAGGAGCATGGTTTATGGATAGGAGTTGTTAACTGGGGAAATCGCCCCTTGGAGCTAAGTGATTACAATCTTACCGGAATAGGAATAAACACTTATACAAGTTATGATGTTGGTTACTGTGAAGATGACGCAAAACTGATTGGGGAACTCCAAAGTTATATTGATGATGGAAGTGAGCGCTTTCAAATCAGGTTGCACTTTAGTAAAGAGGTAACTGACGATGACGATGCATTGGATGGTGTAATGTACTTCCCCTCTGATATTTTGTTAAAAGTATTTTATGAATCGTGATCGATCATCTATCCAAATTCATGATATGTTAATACCGAAACACACAGGGTGCTAAAGCCGGAAGGAAAACTGGTGATTACTACCCTAAAAAAAAGCAAAGCTTCTAATCAGGCTTTACGTGAGAAATATAGATGCAGAACACAACACCTATCATGATAAAAATCAATTACCAGTCTTGACGGTAGCCGCTTTCAGCTAACTGGATACCAGGCCTTTATTTTTGGCCTTAACCAGGCATTCTGCCCGGAGAAAGCTGGCACAAATGAAGTTTAAAGGCAAAGAGCAAACAAATAATTATAAGAGATGATATTGATTACATCCTGTTATAAATAATCCCGGCAAAGATTATGGCTGCCCAGGATCTATGCCTGCTGGGCGGGGTTTTACATTTACTTTTAAATGAAGCATATTCATAAAAAGAATACCTTGTCTTATTGTTTGTGGACTATGTTATCGAGGTACCACTTGAGTTGTTGGAGATCTGGTTTCTGCCCTGTTCAAAATTTTCTTATATAGCCGAATCCTATATAGTGAGGGAAAATTATGAGTAAGTTAAAACCGGTATAGAATCATACTTAAGGATGATCGATAATCCGCCCCCGGAACCTTTGCCTGCCCCAAAGACGGTGGTAACCTTGAATCAACAGCGGCGGTCTGAAGACAAACGCCGCGAGTTGAAAAGGAAAGAGGTTGGACTAATGAAACAACGTATCTGGGGTTTTATCCTGCTGGTTTTAGGTATCCTGGTATTTTTACAGGTAGCCGGGCTTTACAACTTCGGCCTATCTTTCTGGCCGGTAGTCCTGCTGCTCCTGGGGATAGCAATTCTCTGGGAAGGCATCGGCTTCGGTATCGTTTCCTGGTTTTTACTCGGCCTGGGATTGTGGGTTGGCAGTATCGGCCTGTTCGGCATACTTTCCAATGCCGGGGCAACCGATTTAACAGGCGGAGACCTGGCCCGCTTCGGATGGCCAATAATTCTTGTAGCAATCGGTCTTTCAATATTGATCGGTGATCGGTCATGTGTAAAAGGACGATTCTTCTTTGGAAAAGATAAAAAAGATTGGGCCTCCCATGCCAAAATGCGCCATATCGGCGATCTCTACCACGGCCGCGCTCCCTGGGTGCTGGATAGTGATCAAGAATTTTACCACGGTATAGGTGACGTGGTCATCGATTTCACCACGGCGGAGATTAAACCGGGAACTTATAAAATCTTTCTGAAGACAGGAATCGGTGAAGTAACAATGAGGATTCCCGACGGGGTTAACATCGACGTGGAAGCTTCAGTCGGTATTGGTGAGCTTGACCTGTTCGGCGAAACCCGTTCCGGATTTGGGGGCCTTTCCCTGAACAGGAAGGTCGCTGTTGAAGGAGCGGAGGCGACCCTGCAAATTGAGGCAAGGCTTGGTATTGGCGACCTGACGGTTCAATACCTGCCTGCTATACCGGGAGAGATACGTTGAGCCAGGAACGCAGTTTTGGTTTACAGTGGAAGTTAGCATTAATCTATCTGGTTGTTGGCGCCGGCAGTGGTCTGGCGGCGCTGACGGCCTACTTGGCCGGCCTGCACTACGGGCTGGCTTTTTCCCTTGCCCTGGGTGTTGGTTTTGCAGCCGGCTTGCTGGTTGGCCTGGCCGGGGCGGTGGCCGGCTCGTTTATTGCCCGTTCCGTTAAGCTCAGGCTGTGGGAAGCCGGACGCATGGCCGGTCGGATTGCCGGCGGTGATTACCGGACCAGGCTTGAAACCGGACCCGATGATGAAGTCGGCTGGCTGGAAAAACAGTTAAACCAGATGGCAGCCCAGCTCGAAGAAGCGGTTAATTTTCTGCGAGAACTGGCGGAACAAAACCGGCGCCTTGGAGAGGAAGCGGGCCGGGGGGCAGCCCTGGAAGAAAGAATGCGATTTGCCCGTGATCTTCATGATACGGTTAACCAGCAGCTTTTTGTTTTAGCCATGCGCATCGCAGCGGTCAGGCGGCGTCTTGAACAGACCGGTGAAGCTTCAAGTCTGCTTCCCGAACTGGAAAGCCTTGAGGAATTAGCCCGCCAGGCCCACAGTCAGATCAGGGAACTGATTATGGAAATACGCCCGGTAACCCTTGAAAAAGAGGGATTGGGAGCGGCGTTAAAAGAATACCTGAAAAACATGGCGGAAAAAGAAGGCTGGAGGGTATCTGATAAAATCGATCCGGCAATCCACCCGGCCGGAACGGTGGGGGAAAGCCTTTTTCGAATTACCCAGGAAGCGCTGAATAATACCAGTAAGCATGCCCGGGCAAAGCAGGTGGAAGTGGTTTTATCCGGTGATGGTGAACAAATTAAGCTAATCATCAACGACGACGGGGCCGGTTTTGATCCCAGCCGCCCAACCCGGCCCACGGCATTAGGGCTGGCCGGCATCCGCGAGCGGGCGGAACTCGCAGCCGGCCGGGTGAGAATTGCAAGTTCTCCAGGCCGGGGGACAGAAATTGAAGTTACAGTGCCATTTGCTGGTGAAAGGAATGATGAATGATGATTTCAGTTTTACTGGTTGATGATCACGGCATGGTTCGTGAAGGCCTGAAATATTATCTTGAGACAGAAGATGATATTGCCGTGGTCGGAGAAGCAGGTGACGGCAGGGAGGCAGCAGAACTGGCGAAAAAGCTAACTCCCGATGTGATTATGATGGATCTGATTATGAATGGTGTGGACGGGGTTGAAGGGACCAGGCTTTGCCTTGCCGCCAGCCCAAGTTCAAAAGTAATCGTGTTAACCAGCAAGGCAGAAGACGACCTGGTCCTGCCGTCAATAAAAGCCGGGGCCTTATCTTACCTGTTAAAAGACGTTTCGGCTGAAGAACTGGCCGGGGCGGTGCGCGATGCCGCAGCCGGCAAGCCTACCCTTCACTCGGTAGCATCAACTAAAATGGCACAGGAGGTAAGCGGGACAAATAAAGTTACGGACATAGCTGATCAAATCAGCCCGCGGGAACTGGAAGTTTTAAAGCTCATTGCCAAAGGGCTGGGCAACAGGGAAATCGGCGAGCAGCTTTTTGTCAGCGAGCGGACCGTTAAATCTCATGTAGGCCACCTGCTTGAGAAGCTGGGTCTGCGGGATCGCACCCAGCTTGCTATATGCGCCTTCCGCAACAACCTGGCTGCGGACGACTGATTAATCATTGGATCATAGACGTTATCGAAAAACTATAAAAGAAAGGAAAGTGATTGATCATGCAATACATAGGATTACTGGCTCCGATTGCCTTTGTCTTTGCCCTGGCCGCACTGGCGCAGGTCGGTACTTTAAAAAAAGAAGTAGAGCAGCTAAAGGAAGAAGTAAATAAGCTTTCGGCAAAATAAAGCCACAACGCATTTTGACTACAGGCAGCTAAGCTTGCCGGACAGCGATGATAATTATAAAAACCTCGATGTGACCCGGTAAGTTTAGCCTGCTCTGCTCTGCCATGCGTCAGAAATCAGCTTTTCTAGTAATCTTTTACCCCCAGTAAACTGCTTGCCTGATCCAGTGCCTGCGCATCAACTTCGAAATGCCACTCTTCGGTCAGGATCTTACGCAAATAATCCTTGGCACCAGGCTGTGCACCTAATGCTTCAGCCATTTTTTTGTAGATATCCGGGGTGTAATCGTAAACCCGGACCAGGTGATCGAGTTTGTACTTGATGTCATTGATGTTTGTTGGCACGGCCATGCACTTCTGCGCCATCAGCGGGCAGGTGATCGAATCTTTCTGCGTCGAGAATTCAAAGAATTTGCTGCACATCGGGCAAAAATATTTGCCTGTATCCATATCGCCCAAAATATCAAGGATGTCCAGTTTAATTGTCTCCTTTACCGCTAATTTTTCTTTTAATAGTTCCAGGGCCGGCTCTAAAATATTAAAAAATCTTTCCTGGTCCCATACTTTCTCCAAATCAGTGATGATCAGGGTGATTTCACCGGAACGGATCCGCTGCCCGGTTTCACTGCCCGATATTGTTATAATAAAGCTTTTAATGGCCTGCATCGGTTCATGCTTATAGGCAAAGTTCCACTGCTCAAGAAATTCAAAGTATTCTTCGACCCACTGCCTGGCAATTTCTTTCGGATCGCCTTTTGCCAAAAAGGCTAACATTTTTTGCGGGATTTTTGGATAAAAAAGGCCGATTTTTTCCAGGCTAATTGTCGACTCCGGGCCGGCCAGTTCCACGGGGATAGGAGTATTGATGCATATCTTGGACATATAGGGACAAACAGGTTCTTCCATCGAAAAAAGCATTTTGCAGGTCAGGCACCAGTAGCGCTTTGACGGCGATTTTTCCCCTTTGGGCATTTCTGCTACCCGCTTCATAAT
>JBNJHL010000031.1:0-16809 GCA_051748445.1 Bacillota bacterium | reverse complement strand
GTTTCGAAAAGCAAGCAAAAGAAAACCGGTTATTGCATAAGCAAAAAGAATATCCCCGGACCACAGTATAAATAAGTGCACAAAACCAAACAACAACAGGACCAGCAGCCTGCGGCGATAAAGTGGAACAAGCTCTAAACCTTTGTCCATGGTTCTATCCATAAATATGTAAAATCCCAACCCAAAAAGAAACGAAAAAATTGCATAAAACTTACCTGTAAAAAAAAGCTGAATGAACCAGGCAGCCATCTGGTCAAGCCCAGCAGGCTGACTGGAAGGAAACCGGTCCAGCATTACCGGCATCTTAAAAAAAGCCATATTAACCATCAATATACCGAATAAAGCCATACCTCTCACTATATCTATTTCACTGATTCTCTCCACTGCCTGAATAGGAGCAATACCTTTTTCTGCCATTTAGCCAATGCCTCCGGTTAATATTAATAAAAACTACTTACCTCTTTTAACTATTAAATCGCTGCTTTGATAATTCCACCTCCGATTACTTCATCTCTGCTGTAAACAACTGCCGATTGCCCGGGAGTTACCGCTTTCTGATTGTAATCAAAAATAATTGTAACAACACCATTCTCGGGAGGATAAAGAACAGCTGGCACGGGACTGGCCTTATAACGGACTTTTACCTCTACTTTTAACGGTGAACCAGGAAGTTTGCCCGAAATAAAATTAAACTGTTCCGCCAACAGCCCACTGCACCAGGTATCTTTATCACTGCCCACAACAATTCTGTTATTTGTTGCATCAATACTGATCACATAAAGCGGTTCCGATGAAGTTAGTCCCAGCCCTTTACGCTGACCGATTGTGTAGTAAGCAATGCCCTTGTGCCGGCCAAGTATCTTCCCCTCCGTTGAAACTATGTCCCCGGGTTCAGTAGCTCCGGAACATAACCTTTCCATAAAAGAGCGATAATCATTGTCAGGAATAAAACAAATTTCCTGGCTTTCACTTTTTGAAGCAACCTTAAGATCATCAGATTGGGCCAGTTCGCGAATCTGGCTTTTGGTTTTATAGCCAAGAGGAAAAATAACAGAAGATAATTCCTCCTGCCCCAGGGTGTAAAGCATATAACTTTGGTCTTTCTTATGATCAAGTCCTTTATACAACCTATAGATATGCTTATCAGAGTCATATTCACTGCGAACATAGTGTCCGGTGGCCAGGTAATCAAAGCCAAGATCTGTTGCTTTTTTGAGCATGGCAGAAAACTTGATGGCCCGGTTGCATTCAACACAGGGATTGGGAGTTCTGCCCTTTAAATACTCTTCAATAAAATTACAAACTACCTTTTGATAAAACACATTTTTCATGTTAAAAACATAATGTGGCACTCCAATAGACTCGGCAACACTACGGGCATCGGCAACAGCATCAACAGCGCAGCAGCTCCTGAATTCTTCGCCGGCCAACTTTTCTGCCTCCGGGTCTACCCAGAGGCGTAAGGTTACCCCGACAACCTCGTAGCCTTCTTTTTTTAAAAGTAGAGCTGCCACAGAACTGTCAACACCGCCACTCATAGCAACCATTACTTTTTTACCTGAACCAGGAAGACTATTATTTAAATTCAAGTTTCACAGCCACCTTGTCTCAGTAATTTACTTAACTTTTATTATTCCCTATTATAGTTTATGATATATTAAGTGACAACTAACAGGCGAGGTAATAGATTGCTAAACCAGATTGGCTCAGTGACAATTGAAGGTGCAGGAGTATTAATATCAATACTTTTAATTATCGTGTTAATCAGGCGCAAGTGGAATCATGCTTGCAGTGGGCTTGCTTCTATCCCTGTTATATTAACTTTATATGCTCTCTTCAGTTTTTCTGAGCAGCCTGGCCATTACAAGTTGACATAGGTGAGCAGTTTCACTTTTAAAAAAAACAGGGGGTTAATTAAAAACTAAACAGTTCTCCCCTGTTTTAAAATTTAATACTTTTTGGTTTTTAGCGAGCCGGTATTTCTGTTTCTGCCCCGGTTGCTATAAACTCAACTGGCAAGCCCGGGTCTTCAATCATAGCCAGGTCGTAAGGGTAGGTCAAAGCCTGGGTTACCATTTCATCTTCTGCAGGCTCAATAAATTCTGCAGTAACAACTACCTTTTCATCCTGAAGAACAATCTCTGTTATTTCAACATCATAGCCACCGGTCGGTTTTTCCCCATATGTTACCAGGATGTACAATACTCCTTCCAGCTCATAGATCTGTCCTGCAAAATCCTGCCTGGAATCTTCGATCCATTCTTCTATCTCTGCCGGCAGTTGATCAGGCGAAACAACCTCAACTTCTTCGCCATTACCTTCTTGACCGTTAACCGGCTCAGCCGGGACTTTTTCGCCGCAGCCCATAACTAATAAAAACATTAGTGGTAGCAGCAGGAATAACCATCTTTGCTTAAACATACATCTAACCCCCTTTTTAATAAAATTGGTTCACTTATTTGCCTCTTTATTATTTTAGACAACTAACAGATTTCTTTGGTTCCAAGCAAATAAAACGCTGGATACGTTTGCAAAGTTCTGAACATATAGTATGATCATAAATAAGTTCAGTCTGAGTTAAAGGAGTGAAGGTGATGTATATTTACAGCAGGATAAAGTTTATGAGCATAATGATAGCTATTTTACTGATGGTCCTCGGTATTGTTTTTCTAACCGTTCCCGATCGGGTAACAGAGTTTCTGGCAATATTTGTTGGTGCAGTAATAACAGTATTCGGGATCTTACGCATAGCTACTGTTGCTGGACGCTGGAAAGTAATGCATAACAGGGGGATACTGCTTACTTTCGGTATACTTGTTTCAGGGCTCGGTATATTTATGCTTTTCAATCCAGCAGTCACCATAACCCTTGTCGGTGCTATTATCGGTGTATTTGCTATTATCATGGCCTTTGATCGTTTTGTTACAGCCAACAGGCTTAAAGGCCAAATGAATATAGTTCCTACCATCATTTCAGGTCTGATACACCTGGCCTTTGGGATAGGCATGATCTATTCTTCTATTATAGTTTTTTCCCTAATAATTGTGTTGATCGGGATATACTTATTAGTTGGTGGAGTTATGATCTTACTATCTTCGTTTTTATTTCAAGATTTTTAATGTCAGATTGAGGGTAGCAGTGCAGCTAAAAATGGTTCACTCATATTGTAGCGTTTATAATGAAGTCCGGAGCATTAAAGTGGGGCTTGGCACTTTTACCATGTCCCGCTCCATCATGGACTCCACCAATAAAGCCGGGAAACTGCTTCAAAGCCTTGAAAGCTCATAAACGGATAAACTAATTAAAAGCTTATTTTTTAAAAATAAATTTAATTTTTTACCTTGATGTTGTAGATATATGTTTTTTCAATATTATCAGGTTCCCAGGGTCGAAGGTACTCGAATTGTAATGCTGTATCACCGGGATTTATTGCTTCAAAAACAAACTCATGGGTACCTGCAGCGCCTACAATGTTTTCGTCTTTGTTTTTTGGTTCCCTGAATAAATCTGATTCCAGTACAATTATATCATCATTTTCTGCTGCCCACTGCCAGCGGAAGCCAGTAGAAGGGTTTTCCTCTAATTCTATTATAAAGCTATTTCCGACCTTTACTTCAATTAATTCACCTGCATTATCTTCGGTGTAAACTCTGTTTTCTGAACTTTCCTCACATGCAACATTTACTATGGCAATCAAAAAGATTAAAGACACTGCAATCCACACATTGTAAGGCTTTTGCATACCTATCATCTTTCCTTTCCAATTATTACAGGCATCTTTTTCTAGATAGAGGCACCCACCTGAAAAATAACTTCCTCGACATTTAATTATTTCCTAAATTCCACCTCAAACTAAAAACTCTTTTTTTCAGCATTTATTGCGAGGAATCCAGGCTGCTTTTTGGTGTTGGAAAATATCCTAAAAATTTTTTCTGAAATACTTGGTTACGCTTCAATTGTTTTAACTTGAGATACCTACAGCCCCATCCTGCCAGATATTCAACAATCCTGCGCAGACAAATTAGAAGATATTATCTTCAAGGGTACAAATAAAAATTTAAAATTGCAAGCCAACACGCACACTAATCCGCACACTGAAAGGGGCTTTCAAGTATTTTAGATCCTTGAAAGCCCCTCGGTTGCTGGTGGGCGAAACAGGGCTTGAACCTGTGACCCCCTGCTTGTAAGGCAGGTGCTCTCCCAGCTGAGCTATTCGCCCAAATATATGGTGACCCCTAGGGGACTCGAACCCCTGCCGCCAGCTTGAAAGGCTGGTGTCCTAACCGACTAGACGAAGGGGCCAGGATTTGGTGGGCCCACCAGGGCTCGAACCTGGGACCAACCGGTTATGAGCCGGTAGCTCTTCCAGCTGAGCTATGGGCCCGCATTATTAATCGCGGCCAATTCTATGGTCTCTTTCCTAACAGCTATATGAATATAACACACCCTGCAGATTCTTGTCAAGAACATTAAATGGGGTTAAAATAAAAAAAGTTGTTACTGATCAGCCTGCTTGAGAAAACTGCGCTCGCTGATCGTTTAGGCTTGAACTGCCCGGCTCAGCTTCAGCCTTACGTCTGGGTTGCCCTTGCGATAAGCTCATTCAGAGCTCTCGCTCGGTGGCCGACTCACTAAAGGTCAACCCGCTCCAGGCTTCGCTTCACCGGCATTTACATGTCTGCACTTGATGCTCGCTCACATTTTCTCAAGCAGGCTGTGTAGTTATAAAATGCTATTATAATAAATGGAGGTAATTTAATGTATAAAAAGATCACTGATTTCGATTTTCAGCTAACAGCAAATGATGTATTGAAGGGCCAGGGTATAGATCCCGAGCGTGCTTCGGAACGGTTGCATGCTTCTGCAGAATCAGTCATAGAGGAAACACAATCATTGATGAAACCCTCTGCCCTATATACAGTTGTCAGGGTAACTGATTTCAATCATCAAAAGATAACTTTTGAAGGGGGGAGCTTCGAAGGTCCCCTGGTTGCGAAAGCATTGGCCGGTGCCGATGATCTCAATATTGCAGCATGCACAATTGGGCCAGACCTGGAAAACAGGGTGTTAGAAATAATGAATGAAAACCCGGTTAAGGCAGTGACCCTTGATGGAGCTGGTGTAGCTGCCCTCAGCAAAGTTTCCCAGGCAGTTAAAGATATTATCAGCAAAGAAGCCTGTGAACTTGAAACTAATCTTGGAATGCGAGCCCAGCCCGGCCAGGAGGGTTGGCCAATCGAACAACAAAGAGAAGTTTTTTCAATCCTGCCTGGTGAGGAAATTGGAATAAGACTGACAGAAACCTGCCTGATGATTCCAAGAAAGTCGGTATCATTTGTTATTCCAAGGGGCAAAGCTTTAAGCGACAGCGTATCCCCCTGTGATTTCTGCTCAAAACAAAGCCGCTGCGAGTGGCGTAAGAATAAGCAGGCCGGCTAACTAAGTATTGTTTTGCAACTGCAAAGGTTACCTTTAAAAGTACTATTTCCCATTTTTACCTGTATGGCGGGACTCACGGCTTCATGAGCACCTGCTGAAAAAAACTGCGCGCGGATCGCTTCAGTTTTCTTCAGCAGGCAGCCGTATTTTAATATTGGTTAGCAAGTGAATTGTTTTTGAATTAGTTAAGCTGCCCGGTTGGGCTGCTGCTAATGTACATAAAAATGGCTCCCCAGGCAGGACTCGAACCTGCAACCTACCGGTTAACAGCCGGTCGCTCTGCCATTGAGCTACTGAGGAACCTTATCGGCATTAGTATTATACTGAAAGGGATAGAACCCGTCAAGGGTTTCTTTGTGAAAATAAAAGTTTTTTTATTAGCAGCGATACACTTATTATTCAAGGTAATCGCGAAGTCTTTTACTGCGCATTGGATGGCGTAGTTTGCGCAGTGCTTTTGCCTCAATTTGCCGAATGCGCTCCCGGGTAACGCCAAAATACTGCCCGACTTCTTCAAGGGTCCGGGATCGGCCATCGTCAAGACCAAAACGCAGTCTTAAAACTTTTTCTTCCCGGGCTGATAAAGTATCAAGTACATCTTCCAACTGTTCTTTTAGCAGTTCAAAGGCAGCCGCATCGGCAGGAGCCTGTGCTTCATGATCTTCGATAAAGTCACCAAGGTGACTATCATCTTCTTCCCCAATTGGGGTTTCAAGTGAAACAGGTTCCTGGGCAATTTTCAGGATCTCCCTGACCCTGTCTTCGCTGATATTCATTTCCTGGGCAATTTCTTCAGGCAATGGCTCACGTCCCAATTCCTGGACAAGCTGTCGTGAAATTCTAATTAGTTTATTAATCGTCTCAACCATATGCACCGGTATCCGAATAGTCCTGGCCTGATCAGCTATGGCCCTGGTGATAGCCTGACGGATCCACCAGGTGGCATAGGTACTGAATTTATAGCCTTTACGATAATCGAACTTTTCGACCGCTTTAATTAACCCAAGGTTTCCTTCCTGGATCAGGTCGAGAAAAAGCATACCCCTGCCTACATATTTTTTAGCTATACTGACCACCAGGCGCAGGTTTGCTTCCGCCAGTCTCCTGCGGGCATCCTCACTATTTTGCTCAATAGCCTTGGCTAACTCTACTTCTTCTTCTGAAGTAAGAAGTGGAATTTTGCCAATTTCTTTCAGGTACATCCGCACAGGATCATTTACAGTAACACCCTCAGGAACAGAAAGTAATTCACTACCTTCGTTTTTAGTATCTTCATCAGAATTATCATCCTTGGCTGCTTCCTTAACTGTTGCGGTTGTATCGTCTATAATCTCAATCCCGTGTTGAGCCAATTTATCATAAAAATTATCCAGCGCTTCCACTGAAAGCTCATACGGCTGCAGGGTTTCAATGATTTCCTTATAGCTAATTGAGCCCTTATTTTTTCCACGTTCAACTAATTCAAGCTGAGCATCTTCCAGGGAAATCGTTTTCTCTAAATCTTTAGCCATTGAAATCCCCTCCTTTCCCTAAAGGATCAGGGTTATTGCCCTTTTGCTTCCTCAATTCCTTTTCTTTCATAAGCAATTCGTTTGCCTCTTTATGCATACCACGGGATTCATAGGTTTTAATCTTTTTCCTCAACTCTTTTATCTTTTTATCTATCCAGAGCATATGCAGTTTCTTTATACTTTCACTTAACATACGCTTCGCGGTCTGATCTGCAATATCCTGCATCTCAGGATTAGTTGCTGCTTCAGAAATAATGCTTGCAACCTTTTGATCTTCAAACTTATTAAGCAGTTTTTCTGCACTGAAGACCATTTCTCCTGCGCTCAGGTTCCAAATTTCCTTAATAACTTTTTTTGCCTCTGGATTTTCCATATAATCCAGCTTTAAAAGATTTCGCCCTTCTTCGGCTATTTCCTTGCTCTGAAGCATCAAAGATAATATATTTTTTTCTTCCAGCCTGAGTTTTATCTTTTGCGGCTCTGGTTCTTCGTTTAAATCCTCTTTTTCCCGTTTCCGATTGTCATATCTTCGTCGATTTTTTAATTCCCGGCGCAGAGCATCTTCCTCAATGCCCAAAATTTCAGCAGCTTTCTTAAGATAGTAATCTTGCTCAATCTGATTGACAGCAGTCAAAAGGAAGGGCATTAATTCTTCAATGAAATCTATTCTTCCTTTATCTGAAGTTAAATCATGGTGCTTCTCAAGCTGCTGAATCCGGTATTTTATCAAAGGCACGGCCCCGCTGACAAGATCCTGAAACTTCTCTGGCCCATTTTCTCTTATATATGTGTCAGGATCACTGTCTTCAGGCATCTCAACAACCTGCACAAGGCAGCCAGTTGATTGAAGAATGGCCAAACCACGCCATGTTGCGACCTGTCCAGCGGCATCAGAATCATAGGCAGTGACTACTGTATCTGCCTGGTTCCGCAGTAACTTCCCCTGCTCCACAGTTAACGCAGTTCCCAGTGATGCCACACAATTCTTTATACCGGACTGGTGAGCGGTAATTACATCAGTATAACCTTCCATTACTACTGCTTTCTTTTGCCTCCGGATTTCATCCCGTGCTATATTCAAGCCATAAAGCATTCTGCCCTTTTCAAAAATCGGCGTCTCGGGGGAATTTAAATATTTCGGTCCACCTTTATCACCTTCAGCAATCGCCCTGCCGCCAAAACCGGCAATCTTACCGTTGATATTGAAAATAGGGAATATAATCCGGTTTCGAAAACGATCATAATAGCCTTTTTCTCTGCCAGGTGACACGAGACCGCTCTTAACCATAAGTTCTTGTGGAGCACCTTTTTTCAAGGCAAAATTATAAAAATCCGCCCATCCGGCAGGTGCATAGCCCAGCTTAAATAATTCTATTGCTTCTTCTTTAATTCCTCTTTCCAGTAAATACCTGTAAGCTTTTTTACCGTTTTCGCTGTTATGTAAATGGTAAGCATAATATCGGGATGCCAGCTCATTCATTCGATAGATTTTATCTTTCAGACTTTCCACACTGGTTTGAACTCTTTGTTCCGGAATTGTTATCCCAGCCCTGTCAGCAAGATAGCGGGCTGCTTCTGGAAAGGTATAATTTTCCATTTGCATCATTAGGCTAAAAGCGTTGCCTGAAGCGCCACAGCCGAAACAATGATAAAGTTGTTTATCAGGAGAAACAGAAAATGAAGGCGTTTTTTCATTATGAAACGGACAGAGACCAACCATATTTTTGCCTCTCCGCTCCAACTTGATATATTCATTGACCAGACTGACCAGGTCAGTTCTTTGCCTGATTTCATCAACTATTTCTTCCGGTATACCCTGGGACATCACAAACACCTACTGTCAGTTGAAAGAGTGCTTTAACTAATAAAAAATGACTGCCACAAATTATCTATATTCGACAGGGCTTTTTTCTTTCCTGCTCAAAATATTTAAGCCCCGACACCATCTGAGATGCCGGGGCTGTTAGAGGTCAGTTATAAATATCCTTTAAGCTTCCTCTTCCTCAGGCTCCGGCTTAGTTAGCGCCTCGCTTACCAGCTCTTCAAACTTATTTAAATCTTCACCAGCTATTTCAGTATAAGCGACACACTCACGCTCCATGCCGAGCATCTCCATCAGGTCGGCAGCATGAGAGGCTTTTCTCTGTGACCAGTAACTAACATCTTTATACTGACACTCGAATTTATCACTTTCTTTGCAACCTACCACCACAACTTTATCAGCGCCAACCTCAATAGCCTTAAGGAGGTGTGCGGTGTCAAGTTTAGCAACACAGGGGTACCGGACAACTCCAATATCTTTAAATTCTCTATCAACAAACTCAGGTAAAGCAAAAGCCCCGTAAGAACAGGTAATTGCCAGAACAGAATCGTTTCCATTTTTACCGGCTAACAGTTTTTCAACTGTCGGTTCAATAGAAGCAACTGCTTCTTCTACATAAGGAGCACGGAATTTAATTGCATAAACTGGGCAGAAACTAATGCAAATACCACAGGCCTGACATTGCTCGTTACGAACTTCAACTTTTCCTTCATTATTAACCACAGGAACATCGTAAGGACATACCCTTACACAGGTCAGGCAGTGCACACATAAATCATCATCCTGGGTTGCACCTGCAGCGCAGGTCAGGCAGCGACGGGCTTCAGATACCGCCATCTCAGCATCATAACCAATTTCAGCTTGTTTAAAATGCTTTACCCGCTCTTCAGGGGTTAACATTGGTATTTCATGACGGCCCATTTGGCCGATCTCACCGGCAACTTTTTCATCAAGTTTTTCAAGCTCCGGTTTTTGTTCATATTCCACCCTGGCCACATCAAAATCCTTGCCCAGCAGGTACGCAGAAACTGCCTGGGCGACCAGCCTGCCATTACCCATAGCCTGAACGGCAGAACCGGGACCGGTAATCATTTCGCCGCAGCTAAAGACTCCCTCCCGGCTTGTGGTCATTTTGTTACGATTAAAAACGACTATTCCACGTTCATTTAGTTCAACCTGGTTGCGCAGTGGTTCTGGATCTCCACCTTGACCAATTGCAAATATGACAATATCTCCATCCAACACCTTTTTGTTGTCCTTGTTAAATTCGGGATTAAAGCGTCCGTCCGGATCAAAAACACAGCTGCACTCTACAACTTCAAGACCGGTAATCTTGCCGTCATCCCTAATTATTGTATCAGGACCCCATGAGGTATTAAGTTCGACCCCTTCTTCCCTGGCTTCTTCAATTTCCCACTCAAAAGCGGGCATTTCTTCATCACACTCAAGGCAGGTCAGTTTAACTTTTGCCGCTCCGGTCCGCAGGGCAGAACGGGCAACATCCATGGCTACATTACCACCACCGATAACGATAACAGTGGGGTTTCCTTCAAACTTAAATCCTTCCCTTTTCACAGATTTCAGAAAAGGCAGAGCGTATTGAACTCCCTCACCTTCACTACCCGGAATGTTCAAGCCCTTGCTTACCGGCAAACCGAGTGCCAGGATAACCGACTTATAACCTTCTTCCTTAAGCTGATCAATTGTGATATCTTTCCCAAACTCTACACCATACTTGAACTCTATTCCCTGCTCAGCAATTTCATCAATATCCTGATCAATTACTTGATCCGGCAAACGGTAGAGGGGTATATAGTGGCGAACTGCTCCACCTGCAGATTCTTCCCGCTCAAAAACAGTTACTTCTGCTCCCTGGCGGGCCAAATCAAAAGCTGCAGTTAAACCTGATGGGCCTGCTCCAATCACGGCGACCTTATCTTTTAGCTTGGGCCCATCTTCTGACGGCTGAATCTTGGCCTTGCCATTTTCGATTGCAAATCGTTTCAATCCCCGTATAGATAAGGGTTTATCAACATCATTACGGCGGCATTCATCTTCACAGTGATGCGCACAGATAGTACCGCAAATAAATGGCAAAGGATTAGTTTCCTTAATAATTGCCAGTGCCCGGTCAAAATCGCCGGTTGCTATGGCCAGCAAATAATCTCGAACACCCTGGTTTACCGGGCAAGCAGACTGGCAGGGCGGGTGAATACTGTCTAAAGTTAATTCATAGTTATCATGTTGGGTCAATTAGATCACTCCTTGCGACTATTTTAACTTATTTCTTATTCGCCAAAAAAATACTTTCTCCTGTTTATATGAACTGACAATTTTAAGATGTAATCTTTTTACTATTCTATCAGCTCATGGCAGCCCTGGCAGCGGCAAGGCGGGCAATCGGAATACGATATGGAGAACAGCTGACATAATCAAGCCCGCAATCATGGAAAAATGCAATTGATGAAGGATCCCCTCCATGTTCACCACAAACTCCCATTTTTAAATCCTGCCTGGCTGAACGCCCTTTTTCAATGGCAATTTTTATTAAGCAGCCGACTCCTTCCTGGTCAACCTCTGCAAAGGGGTTTGCTTTTAAAATTCTTTTTTGGAGGTAAAATGGCAAAAATTTTCCTTCCGAATCATCCCTGCTGTAACCAAGAGTAGTTTGAGTCAGGTCGTTAGTACCAAACGAGAAAAAAGAAGCTGCTTCAGCCAGTTGGTCAGCAACCAGGCAGGCACGGGGCAGCTCAATCATTGTTCCTACCAGGTAAGGCAGTTCTTTTTCTTCTGCTTCACACAGAGCCTGGGCCTCACTTTCGACAAGCTGCTTCATCGTTTCCATTTCTTCGCGGTGCCCGACCAGAGGAATCATTATTTCCGGCAAAAGTTCCCCGGATGAAAGACCTTCTTCCATCAGTTCAAATGCTGCCTCAAAAATTGCCCTGACCTGCATGCGGTAGATCTCCGGGTAAACCATCCCCAGACGGCAGCCCCGGTGTCCAAGCATGGGGTTGAATTCTGAAAGGGATTGCACCTTCTGCAACAGCTCTTCCTTAAAACGCAGTTTTTCAGGATCATTATTTTCCCTTTGCAGCCGGTCAACTTCTAATATTAACTCTTCCCTATCCGGTAAAAACTCATGCAGGGGTGGATCAAGCAAGCGAATCGTAACCGGTTTGCCGGCCATTTCCTTTAAAATACCTTTAAAATCACTTTTCTGCATCGGCAATAGTTCCTCAAGCGCGGCTTCTCGTTCTTTCAGTTGTCCTGAAAGGATCATCTTCTGTACAACGGGAACCCGTTCAGCGGCCATGAACATATGTTCTGTCCGGCAAAGGCCGATACCCTCTCCTCCCATATCAATGGCCAGCCTTGCATCGTCCGGGTTATCAGCATTTGCTCTAACTTTTAGACGGCGCACCTGGTCGGCCCAGCCAAGCAGTTCGTAGAATTCATCACTGAATTGCGGTTCAATCAGATCCGCTTCACCAATGATAACCTCGCCGCTGGTTCCATCTATAGAAAGTAATTCACCTTCTTCGTGTTCAACCTCATCAATGTAGAAAAGGCCCTTGTTCAGATTTATTCTCAAAGCATCGCAGCCGCAGACACATGGCTTGCCCATTCCGCGAGCAACAACAGCAGCATGGCTGGTCATGCCACCCCTGCTCGTTAAAACCCCTTCGGCTGCAATAATACCGTGAATATCATCGGGGGTTGTTTCCGGGCGAACCAGTAACACCTTTTCACCATTCTGGCTCATCTCCTGAGCGCGATCGGCATCAAATACCACTTTCCCAGAAGCTGCTCCCGGTGAAGCAGGCAATCCGCTTGCCACAACTTCTTTTTTAGCTTCAGGATCTATCCGCCAGTGCATTAACTGCTCCAACTGCTCAGGCTCGATTCTTTGCAGGGCTTCTTCCTTACTGATAAAATCATCTTTAACCATTTCAACAGCAATGCGGACCGCTGCTGGTGCTGTCCGTTTACCGGTCCTGGTTTGCAGCATATATAACTTGCCGCGTTCAATTGTGAATTCAATATCCTGCATGTCACGATAATGGTTTTCAAGTTTTTCACAGGTTTCCACAAACTGCTGGTAAACTGAAGGGAGATCAGATTTAAGCTCGGTTAGCGGACGTGGAGTACGAATGCCAGCCACGACATCTTCTCCCTGGGCATTAAGTAAATATTCGCCATATAGTTTTCTTTCTCCCGTCGAAGGATCCCGGGTAAAAGCAACACCGGTGCCGCTATCATTGCCAAGATTACCAAATACCATTGCCTGAACATTAACAGCAGTTCCCAGATCATCGGCAATCTTGTTAGCTTTACGATAAACAGCAGCTCTATCTGTATTCCATGACTTAAAAACTGCTTCAATAGCCAGGAATAATTGTTCTTCGGGATCCTGGGGGAACCCAGACCCTGTTTCTTTTTTGGTTAACTCCAAAAAAGCGTTAACAATATCTTCAAGATCTTCTTCGGTTAGCTCTGCATCAATCTTCACCTTTTTTTGCTGTCTTTTTTCTGTAAGTATATTATCAAAATTGTAATGATCAATCCCAAGGACCACATTACCAAACATCTGAATAAAACGGCGATAGCAATCAAGGGCAAAACGGCGATCACCTGTTTCCTTAGCCAGGGATTCTGCAGATTCTTTATTTAAACCAAGGTTCAAAACAGTATCCATCATACCAGGCATTGAAACAACAGCACCGGAACGGACTGACAATAACAAGGGTTGCTCCTTGCCAAAGTTCCGACCTGTCTGGTCTTCCAGCTTCTTCAGGTTCTCCAGAACTTCTTTCTTTAGTTCCGGCCAAAGCTTTTCCCCTTCACGCAGGTAGCGATTACAGGCCTCGGTGGTAACAGTAAAACCAGGAGGAACAGGTAAGCCTATACGTGCCATCTCGGCCAGGTTAGCTCCCTTGCCACCCAGCAGGCCTTTCATTGACTTGTCTCCATCTT
This sequence comes from Bacillota bacterium, assembly GCA_051748445.1. GTDB lineage: Bacteria > Bacillota > Dethiobacteria > DTU022 > DTU022 > T3SED10-7. The sequence continues at coordinate 3,060 of JBNJHL010000031.1, read as the reverse complement.
CAAAAGGGTATACATAATTTCTTTTCGTCAAGCTGACTCCCCTCCTTTAACAATCTGGATAATTCTTTTGGCTACTTCTTCAACTGCTTTGTTAGAGACATCAAAAACTGTACAACCAATTTTTTTCATCACCCTGCGAGCATAAGTTAACTCTTCCTCAATTCTAGCCACGTTAACATAGTCGGCATCTTCACCAAGACCCAGGGCTTTTAAGCGTTCCTGCCTGATTTTACGCAGCTGGCCGGGATTAATTACCAGGCCTATTATTTTTTCAGGTGGAATCCAGTAAAGTTCTTCTGGGAGCTCAACTTCCGGAACAAGCGGCAAATTTGCAACCATGATTCCCTGGTGAGCAAGGTACATACTAAGTGGAGTTTTTGATGTTCTGGAAATGCCTACCAGGACAACTTCCGCCTGGGTCAACCCCCGGGGGTCTTTGCCATCGTCATGCTTAACAGCAAATTCTACCGCGGCGACCCGACGGAAGTAAACGTCATCAAGCTGGCGAACTCTTCCCGGCTCCAGGGACGGTTCTCTGCAGGTTACTCTGCTGAAAGCTCCCATTAACGAGCCAAGAATGTCAGCCGTACAAAGGCTATAGTTCATAGCTTCCTGTTCCATTGCTTTACGAAGTTCTGGCACAACCAGGGTGTAGGCTATAATTGCATTACAGTCGGATGCTTCCTTGAAAACATCCTGAATCTGGGACACATTCTCAACAAAAGGCACCCGGCGCATATCCACATTACCAGAATCGAATTGACTGGCCACAGCTTTAACCACGAACTCTGCCGTATCGCCGATTGAATCGGAAACTATATAGACAACCGGTTTATCTAACCCCTCTTGCATAAAAGATATCTCCTTTTAATTAAGATCAGGTCTCCCGCCATTGAGCAGAAACCGCCATAGATTATATATACTCTACAAGGTGGATATCTTCCTGCCTGGTTCGAAGTATTTATGGCGTCTGAAGCTTTGAAAAATCTGCCACCCGGTTAAAGTTTCTTTGCAAAGCAGCAAGCAGGTTAAGCCGATTTTCTCGCAGTTTCTGATCTTCAGTCATAACCATAACATTATCGAAAAAATGATCAACCGGCATCCTTAAATTCTGCAAATGTTCAAGGGCCTCATCATAATTAGTTATTTTACCTAGTGCCCCTTCAACTGTTTTCAGGCTGCTGAAAAGCTCTTTTTCAGCAGGATGTTCAAAAAGCTTTTTCTCAATGTCATACCCGTCTGCTTTTTGAGCCAGGTTAGCTACCCTGTTGTAAGCAACTATTACGTCATCCAGCAAAGGTCCTTTCAGGTAGTCTTCCAAGGCTGATGCTTTTTTAAAGAGATCATAAGTATTTTTAAAAGGCACTGCCAGTACTGCCTCTGTAACGTCATGACCAATGCCGCGATCTCTTAACACAAAGCGAATACGCTGAATCAGAAAATCATAAAGATTATTATTCACTCGTATTCTTTGTTCTGAACCCAACTTCAGGGTGTTTTCCAGGGTATCTAGAGCAGCATTGATATACTCTTCCAAAGATATTTCCATCTTGAAACCAAGCAATATTGCAACAGCCCCCTGGGCTTGCCGGCGTAGTGCATAAGGATCCTGGGACCCTGTAGGTTGTATACCAATAGCAAAACATCCAGCCAGTGTATCTATACGATCAGCTAATGAAACCAGGGCTCCTTCAATCGTAGTGGGTATTTCATCGCCGGCGAAACGGGGCTGATAATGTTCATAGATTGCTATTGCGACTTCTTTTTCCTCTCCGCTTAAAGCGGCATATTCCCTGCCCATAACTCCTTGCAGTTCAGGGAATTCCTTTACCATATTGGTTACCAGGTCCGCTTTGCAGAGGTGAGCAGTTCTTTTTGCCTTTTCAATTTGTTCGACAGGTATATTCATTTTAGTTCCGATTGTTTCTGCCAGCTTAATCAGACGCTCTCGCTTTTTATCCACACTACCCAGCTGTTCCAGGAATATTACGCCATTTAGTTTTTCCACGTAATTCTCCAGCGGTTCCTTTTGGTCTTCATTAAAAAAGAATCTGCCATCGGCCAGACGAGCCTGTAAAACCTTGGCATAACCTTTACGGATATTTTCATGAAAACGGTTATTGCTAATACCTACAAAGCAGGGCATCAATTTCCCACTGTTTTTTTCCACAACAGGGAAATAACGCTGGTGATTTTGCATAGAAGTAATCGGCACTTCCTGGGGCAAATCAAGAAAAGCAGAATCAAATGTACCGTCCACCGCAACTGGATATTCAACCAGGTAAGTAACTTCTTCAAGTAAATCTTCCTCTACCAGGGCCTTCCCACTATTTTCCTCGGCTTTTTCTTCGAGCTGCTCCAGGATCATTTCGCGGCGGCGTTCCTGATCTACAACAATATAGTTATTTTCAAGACAGCGAAAGTAATTACTGACACTGTCTATTTCAAAAGGTCCCGGAGCCAGGAAACGATGGCCGTAGGTTTTATTTCCCGATTCGACACCTGCATAACTAAATGTTACCGGTTTATTGTCATACAGGGCAAGAATCCAACGAATTGGCCTGGCAAAACGGACATCCTTGCTTTGCCAGTACATGGGACGGGGAAAGTTTAGCTTCTGAATAAGCTGCGGGAGCAGGTCAGGCAGAAGCTCCGCGGTGTTTACACCAGCTACTTCTTTTTCCACCACAATGTACCTGGCATTTTTTATAGTTTCTTCTTCAATTTGTTCCATGGTGATAACATGGTTTTTTATGAAACCCTGCAATGCTTTCGTCGGTTGCCCCTGATCATCATAAGCCCTGTCAACTGGAGGCCCTTTAACTTTTTCCACCAGGTCAGGCTGCTTCATCTCCAGGTCATTAACCAGAATGACCAGGCGCCGGGGGGTGGCCCAGGTTTCAATCGATCCGCTTTTTAATCTGTTCTCATCCAATAAAGAAGCCGCTTCTTTTTCAAGCTGCTCCATGGCCCGCGGGATAAACCGGGACGGTATTTCTTCACAGCCGATTTCCATTAATAGTTTATCTGCTGCTGTCATTATACTACACCTCCTGCCAG
>JBNJHL010000030.1:0-16861 GCA_051748445.1 Bacillota bacterium | reverse complement strand
GGTTAGAATGCCGATTACGCCAGGACTTTTCTTGTTCATATCTTCATCTCCATCAATACAATTTATTTAAATTATAACATACTACATTCAAACTCTGTTTAATAACCAGCGTGTTGGTTTCATTAATGATAGGAAGAAGAGGCATATTCTACAGTTTAAAATATAATTTACTGAACTGGTACACTAACTGTTATTTGCGATATACTCATCCACATTAAATTTGCTTTTGCTTCCCCTGTAACTCATATAGCGTACCTTTCCAAAGATAGGCCGTTCTTTCCAGGCCCGGTCGTGAACCCCGCCAATGCTCCAGGCAATCCCGGCATAGCCGTTTGGATCCCGTCCGTCCAGAGAGTATTTGTCATTTAAATAAATTGCAATTTTCATTGCCTCTTCCGGTAAATCTGTCCATTCAAGGATTTTTTTGGCCCAGTACATGCGCATGTAGCCGTGCATTTTACCCTGACTAACCATCTCCATCTGGGCCGCATTCCAGAGCGGGTCGTGAGTTTTTGCTTTTTCAAATTCTTCCGGCTTGTAGAGATACTCCCTGGGGTCTCCGGTATGTTTATCCAGGCTTTCACTGGCCCAGCGGGGAAAGGCCTTCACAGTATCATAATGGTCATTGTAGAAACAATAATTAACCGAGAGCTCGCGCCTGACGATCAACTCTTCCAAATAATTTTCCGGCTGAACACCCGGCTCTTCAGTTCCTTTTACCATCAGCGCCAGGCGCTGGGCGCTTAAGTGCCCGAAGTGAAGGTAAGGGGAAAGGTTGGACTGTCCGTCAAGGTTTGGGTTATTGCGATCTTTGTCATAGCGGACTAATTTGTTTTCAATAAAATGGCGCATGGTCTCCCGGGCTGCTTTCTCGCCGGGCGTAAATTGCATCACTTCTTTTATGCTCCTGTCAATTCTAAGGTTCTGTGTTGCTTTATGCCAGTCGATAGGCACAGCTGGTTTAGGTGGTGGAAATGGGTGTTTTCCAATCTTAGGAATATCTGTCAGGTATTCGGACAGAAGCTTCTTAATTTTTGGCCTGATCGTATAGGCTGCGTATTCCTGTTTGGACGATGTTACCCAGCAGGGTATTATATTGTGAGCATCTACTTCATAAAAGGCTACCGGCAGCTTTTTTACCAACATTTCCTTCCACTGCCGGTTAATTTTAAGCGGAGAAAAATCGCAGACCAGGGCGCCAGCCTGCTGTTCTCTACAAAAACTATCTATCTCAACTTCCGGGTTACCGGTTAGCAGACAGAAGCTGATATCAAGGGTCTGTAGCAGGTTTTCGATTTCGGCTAATCCTTTTAGCATAAATCCGTACTGCCGCTCTGTCGCTTCTAAAAAACTTGGAACAAGGCAGAAGACAACAATAAACGGCACCTTGTTTTCCAGGGCTATTTCCCGGGCAATAATAAGAGACCAGTTATCGTTAACTCTTTGATCCCGGCTCATCCAGTAGATAACCGGTCCACTTCCATTTGACTCATTATTCAGGGTGCGGATTCTCTTTTTATTAACAGCTTGTATCATATAAACCCGCTTTCATATTTTAATATTTGCCGATCTCATCAATTATTTTTGTTATATCAGGTAGCTCACTGATTGGATAGATTTTAATGAAAACTACTTTACCTTTTTCATCGATGATAATGTTAGCTCGTTCGGAAATACCCTTATCCTCAATAAAAATGCCGAAATCTGAAGCAACCTTTCCGTGAGGCCAGAAGTCACAGAGCAAACTGGTTTTTTTAATATCAAGTTCCGAGGCCCAAGCTTTTTTACAGGGGCCGGGATCGACACTAATACCCAGGGGCACCGTGTTAAGCTCTGTAAATTTATCATGATTAGCTTCCAATGATCTCATCTGCTCGGCACATACCTTTGTCCAGGCCAGGGGATGAAAGGAAAGCAGAACTTTTTTGCCTGATAAGTCTTTTAAAGATACTTCCTGATCGTTATGATTTTTCAAAAGAAAATCTTTTGCATTGTCGCCAACTTTTACCTTGCTCATGTTTTCTCCTCCTTGTATGGGTATATTATATCATTAGATTATTCGAGAATGTGAAGGCTAATTGATTTCGAACTAAATATCTGCAGCAATCGTTAGTGTATTACTCAAGCTTGCCGGATAGATAAAGGTTCAATATTTGTCCACACTTCCAGTGAATCCCTTTATTCTGGGCGGATTGGTGGTATAATCTAATTAGGCGTGAGATTACATTTACAAATAAAGTTCAAGCGTACCCACCTCGTCTGCCATACCGGCAGCAGAAAAAAACGAAAGTTTAAGCTTATTAAAATTAATTTTAGGAGGTCAATAATGGCAAAAGCAAAGATTGTTGTTGCGCTTGGTGGCAATGCCCTGTTGAGGAAAGGCACTCCACCTACGGCTGAAGCCCAAATGGAGGTAGTTAAGGAGACTGTTGAATATCTTGCGGAAATGAGCTATCAGGACTATGAGCTTGCTATTGTCCACGGTAATGGACCCCAGATCGGAAATATAGTGCTTGCCAGTGAAGCGTCCGCAGATGTTGTACCTGTAATGCCTTTCGATGTTTGCGGTGCCATGAGTCAGGGGTATATCGGTTACCAGATCCAGCAGGCTCTCAGGATGGCATTATTAAAGCGTAAAAGAGATATACCAGTTACAACAATCATCACCCAGGTGGTGGTTGATAAAGATGATCCGGCTTTCGAAAATCCCACAAAACCGATCGGCTCCTTCTATTCTGAAGAAGAGGCGTCCAGCATTTCAAAGGAAAAAGGGTATGAATTAAAAGAAGATGCCGGAAGAGGCTGGCGAAGGGTGGTCGCTTCACCACAGCCAAGGCGGATCGTAGAATTTCCCTGTTTGAAAGAGCTGTGGGATACAACAATTGTTGTCACTGCTGGGGGCGGCGGTATCCCGGTTATAGAACATCCTGATGGATCGCTGGAAGGGGTAGCCGCTGTTATTGATAAGGATCTTGCTGCAGCCAGGCTGGCCACTGAAATTGAGGCCGATTACCTGCTCATTTTAACCGAAGTTGAACAGGTATACCTTAATTTTAACAAACCAGACCAAAAAGCCCTGGACCAGGTAACCGTTGAAGAAGCTGAAAAGTATATTGAAGAAGGTCATTTTGCCGCGGGCAGTATGCTGCCTAAAATGCAGGCAGCAGTGAACTATGTTAAGGATAATCCCGGGAAAAAAGCGATCATTACCTCACTTTCTAAATCAGTTGAAGCTTTGGAAGGTAATACCGGAACAGTGATAAGCTAAAAGGTAGTGCTGAAATAGTGGCGGGTTGTGGAGCACTTATGGTAACCACAGCTCGCCTTAATTATTTGAGTTTAAACCTCGGGATTATTTTAACCCTCTTTTTCTGCTGCCTGACAAAAACCAACATTAGACTAGAATTAGACTATAAATTTGGAGGTACTGTCACGAAAAAGGTAGGGATATATGAAGCAAAAACACCCTTAGCCAGATGGGTTGAAAAGGTGGCTGAAAGCAAATCCCTTATAATTACCAGGCATGGCAAATATTCTCCACAGTCTCAGTAATCAATTTTACGTCAAACTTTTTACTTTGATATTATCACTATCATCACAGAAGAGGACTTTCATTCCTTTTGGTTCCAGAGTAAAATGCAGGTTGTCTCCTAAAAGGATTTCTCCTTCCAGGTGTAGAGGCCTGGCCTGACTTAAGCTTAGTTTTACTTCACTGGTCCGGTACATAGTGGTCTGCTCAATGTTTTTCAGGGCTCCGCTAAATACCTTGGGGAAATGATAAACAAGGCTTAAACGGTTCATCACATCCATAACACAGACATCAAAAAGGCCATCGTCCTGTATGGCGTCGGGCACAATTTTCATTCCTCCGCCGTAGGCCGTACCAATGCCTACTGCTACAAGCAGTGGTGTGATTTGCTCAGGCCCTTTGCCGAGGTCTATTAACATTTCCACCGGTTCGTACGAATAGAGTATGCTAAAAAAAGAATAGATATATGCCGAAACACCTTTGAAGGGCTTAACTCCCTGGTTAGCTCTTAAGGCTACTGCTGCGTCAAAACCAACACCGACCGAGTTGATAAAATAGCGATCCAGCACCTTGCCCAGGTCGATAGATTTTATGCTAGCCCTGAGGAGGGCTGCACAGGCATGATCAAGGTCGCGGGGCATATTGACTGCCGTGGCAAAATCGTTACCTTTGCCCCCATGTAATGCTGCCAGGACTGTATCAGTATGAACAATACCATTTAAAACTTCGTTTACAGTGCCGTCTCCCCCAACGGCAACTATGACTTCAAATCCCTCTGAGGCCGCGTTGGCGGCCGCTTCTATGGCATCTTCCCGTCCTTTGGTCACATATATGTCAAATTCGACACCAGCTTCTTTGAACTTCTTTTCAATTTTTGGCATTAAAGCCCTGGCCCTGCCGCCCCCGGCAATCGGATTAACTATGAACTTATAGCTTCTCAAACGCATCTTACCTTTACTGGTGTGATGAAATTATTATGCAGTTTTCTCGGTTAAAAAGCAACTAGAGGGAGGTTGACAGCAAGTATAATTTTTCTCTCTGGCATTGGCTTTTTTGAGAAAAGATTTTGCTTGGTCAGTAGTATGCCACTTGTGGCTTCTACAGAATCCACTTCCGGTTGACATTGTAAATACTGTAGGCGAAAAGAAAAATGCTGAATGCCAGCAGGGCGAAAAAGCTCAAAGGTACAGCAATTACCCCATTTTGACTGACTGCCGTTTTCAGGATATCTGCTCCGTAAGTAAGGGGCAGAGCGTATGAAACAGGCCTGATAAAGGTCGGCAGATCAGATAAGGGGATGAACAGCCCGCACAGGAAAAGCATGGGGAAGCGGAAGAAGTTGGAAAAAGTTTGTGCTTCAAAAACCTGGCTGACCGAAACAGCGATAAATAGTCCCAGGAAAGTAGAGGTGATGGCAATTAAAATAACACTTGCCAGGACCATTAGCCAGTTGATTCCAGCCAGGTCGGTCAGGAAAGCAGCAAAGATAACGGGGACGAAAGCATTTATAATCCCGAACATGATTGCTCCAGAGGTTTTGGCCAGCATTAAAAGGTTGAGGCTGATTGGGGCAAGCAGCAGGCGTTCAAAGGAGCGGCTTTTTCTTTCAAAGGTAATCGTAACCGCCAGCATGGAAGTGGTGCCGAAAAGTATAGATAAGGCTATCACCCCGGGCAGCAGGTCACGTACTTCGACAGCCACCGGGGAGCGCAGGAAAAACATCATGGTCCAGGCCACCGGAAAGATTAAACCCCAGCTTATATTAGGCGGCTTCAAGTAGTAACTGCGCATATCTTTCATTAAAATACTTGAAAAAGCAATCCAGGTTTTCATCTTCTTAAGTGCCCCCTTTGCGGCCTTGACCGGCTTTTGTTGGCTGCTCACCATGCATTTTTTGCAGTTCAATGCCGGTGACTTCGACAAAAACTTCTTCCAGTGAGGGACGAATGATCCTGGCTTCAAAAACCGGAAGGTCTCTTTCTTCAAAGAACTTGACAAAAGGCAAAAGAGTAAAAGAGGAAGGGGAGTGAATACTGACAGAGCTGTCTTTTCCGGATTTAATATCATAACCGGAGAAGTTTTTCTTAAATTCTGTTTCAACTGTTGAAAAATCGCCACCCAGAGTGAAGTTGATAATATTTTCTTCCTGAACTTCCTGCATCAGTTCTGCAACCTTCCCTTCGCGAACTATTTTCCCCTGAACGATAAAAGCAATACGCTCACAGAGTCTTTCCGCTTCTTCGATGTAGTGGGTGGTCAGAAAGATTGTTGTGCCTTTTTTGTGGAGATCTGTAATCAGGCTGCGGATCTGCCGGGCGAAGGCAACGTCAATACCGGTAGTCGGTTCGTCGAGAAAAAGGATTGCCGGTTCGTGAATGAGCCCGGCCGCAATGGTCAGTTTTCTTTTCATGCCCTTGGAGAAAGCCTTGAATGGTTTACTTGCCGCTTCCTGCAGGCCAAACTGTTCCAGCAGCTGTTCGGTTCTTTCTTCACGCCGCCTTTTCCCCATACCATAAAGCGCCCCGCAGAAACGCAAATTTTCACGGCCATTAAGCTCTTCATAGAGGTTGCTTTCATCGGGTACAATACCCATTAAAGCCTGGGCTTTTCTGACATTTCGGGTGTAATCTTCACCCCTTAGTTTAACCGTTCCGGTAGTGATATGAGCCAGGCCGGTCAGCATATTTATAGTGGTGGTTTTACCGGCGCCGTTGGGTCCTAAAAACCCAAAAATTTCCCCCTGGTTAATATGGAAATTAACGCTGTCAACAGCTGTAAAGCCGTTATATTTCTTTTTTAAGTTTTCTGCCTCAATGATTTTCAAAAGTTTATCACCTGGCCCTATTCTTTCTTATCACATTCGCAGGGATGCTCCTGGTTATCTCCGTGGCATTCCTTGATCTGCTTCGGTGTGCAGGTTTCCGGTTTGTTCTTCAATTTTTCTGGTTGTTCACAGCAGTTTTTACACATCTGCAGGGTCCTCCTTTCTACTGGGGTTTTCATCATCTTTATTTTTCAAACAGATGTAAGCATTGTGGTCCTGGTCAGCAGGCAGCGGTGCTTCAGCCAGGTCCTTCAGCTGACCGGCAGCTTTAAGCAGAACTTCTTTTTCAACCCGGTAATGAGTAAAGTAGCCAATTTTTTCACCTTTAACCAGGCCGGCTTTCCTTAATAGTTTCAAGTGCTGGGAAACCGCCGGTTTAGATATATTTAAAAGGCGGGCCAGGGCTCCAACGCAGAGGTTGCTTTCGTTGAGCAGCTTTAAAATCTGATAACGGTTTTCGTCACCCAGGGTTTTAAAAACACTCAGCATCTCAAAGCTTTTATTTTCATAGTTATTATCCATAATTATATTAAGCTGTTCCTTAAGTAATTAATTAAAAGCTTAAATGGATTATACATGCTATCAGGTAATAGGTCAAGTCTCATTTTGTTTTTGAAGCACTGCCAGGCAGTAATGAGGGGAAAACTTCTGGTTGGATTAGTAGAACCAGGGATTTATTACTTCCCAATATTAGCCAGAAATTTGGTCTGATAAGCCAGGGTGTTTGTGGGGCAAATATCAATGCAGTGACCGCAGCCCACGCATCTTAAATTATCTACAGGCATCGCCTTTTCTGCCCGGCTCTTGATATCGATACTCAGGGGGCAGGCCTGGTTACATCTGTTACATTTTATACACTCACTTTTATCGGTAACGATTTTTTGCCCGCCAAGCTTTCCAACAAAGCTTAAAACAGTGCCGAGAGGGCAGTAATAGCAGTAGCCCCGGCCGGTTAACACTACCCAGAAAAACATCATTGCCAGCAGCTCTGCGCCGAGGTACTTAAATACTTCAACCTGGGTGATTACTTCGGGATCAAAGGATATGTACAGGCCGCTTAAATAAAAAACCCAGAAGAGAATGAAAGAGAGGGCCAGGAAAAGGAGCAGCCACTTCAGGCCACTAAATATTTTCAAAACGGCTGGTTTTATTTTCCTTCGTTTGCCGATAAGCGGAAAAGCGGGAGCAAATACTTCAGCAGCGAAGCCATTAAAAAGGCAAAGAGTTGAACACTGCCACCTTCTTCCCAGCAGAAGTGTCCCGATGAATACAACAATGTTAATTAAGGCAAAAAAGATCAGGGCCGCAGTAATACCGGCCACACCCCAGAGCGGAAAGCGGGTCTGGTAAAAAGAGCTTTCTTCGCAGAAAAGGTGCAGTGGGAAAGTAGTCCAGGGCAGGGGCATTGAAAACAAGTAAAGCTCGGAGACATTTATTAAGAGCGGACCGATGATATGCACAATCAGGGCAATGATTATAAAACCCTGCAGATTTCTTTTCCTCATGGTTGTGCTTTTGGAACCGGCAATAACCCTGAGAGTAAGATAACTTCCGCAGATAATAAATATTGTTTTAACCCAGTTTTCATAGAAATGCCAGAACCAGGAGATAAATTCTGCCACTGCAGGAGCAGCCTGATCAGCATAGCCATAATTTAGGCCGGCAATAACCAGAGCCAGTAGGATATAAACTGCCAGCATAGCTTTAAGGATTTTTATTTCAAGTGTTTTTTCGTTTTTCATTTAACTAAGTTGTTCTGTTATTTTAAAACTACCTGCTTCACCTTTAAAATAACGGATAAAAATATATTCTGCCATGCCTGTATTATAGCATAGAGATAATTTTTGAACACATTGAAATTAACGATCATGATTACAAATGATACCTGCAGATCATAGTAGAAATATATGCGAAGCAGGAGTTCTAGGAGACAATGAAGTATTAATACCTGCAGGTAAGGAATAATTGAGATTATCTAAGCTGGCTGGTGCTTCACGCGGTATTGGCAAGCAGTTTGCCTTGCAGCTGGCAGAGGCGAAGCGCAAAAGAGAGGTGATTCCCTCCCCGGAGGGCAGGCTGCTTCTTGTTTCTCACCGATTATTACGGGCTTAACCGAGCGAGCATCGCCGGTTCTAGCATGAATTATGCTAAGGACAGATAAAAAAGATTTGAGACATAGGGTGTTTGCCGAACGAGACAAACTTACCAACAGACTATTTCGTTTTATCGAGTGTTGATTGTTTGATGATAAGGGTTTGCTACCCTTAATATTAGAATTTCTGTATTTAGGAGCCATAAACTTATAGTAAGGTGCCCCTGGTATCCTGCTGGACAGGTGCTGGTAATGATATCATGTAGCTCTTGATTTTTATTTCTTCCGATTAAGGAGGCGAGCGTTATGAGTGACAAAGTTTATACGTATAGCGATGGTTCTAAATACATGGGTGACTGGCTTGACAAAAAAAGGCATGGTTACGGAATATGGATCCGGCCGGACGGGGTTAAGTATGAAGGTGAATGGGAAAATGATAAACCAGGGGGCCAGGGTACTATTTATTACAGTGATGGTGGAAGTTACCGTGGAGGCTGGAAGAATGGCAAGAAGCATGGGATAGGAACCTTATATTACTCGGATGGCAGGGTCAGGTCAGGAGTCTGGCAGCAAGGGAAACTGGTGGAGGAAAAAGAGGAGATCCCTAAAAGCACGGCAGACTGCAGTGCGCTTGAACAGGAGAACATTGAACTGCAGCGCAAAGTAGAAGAGCTGGAAAGTGATAGCCCGGTTAAAAAATCACAAGGGATCAGTTTCTCCTATTTAAAACGTTTTAACCTGGTCATGGGTATTTTACACCTGCTCCAGGGGTCGGCTATGCTCTATTTTGCCCTGACCGTCGACCAGATAAGAGATTTTAGACTTCCGGTCTGGTCCTATTTTCTAGAATTTGACACTACAGCCATGCGTCTGGTAACCAGGCCTGAGCAGCTGGGTGAAGTGCCTTTCGCCATGTTTGTTTCCTTTTTCCTTTTTCTTTCCGCTCTTGCTCATTTCATCATTGTATCACCTGGAGCTAACCAGGTTTATGTAAGAGATTTGAAGCGAGGTATAAACATATTTCGCTGGTACGAATATTCTCTTAGCTCTTCGCTAATGATTATCTTGATTGCCATGCTGTTTGGTGTCTACGATATCGGGGCCTTAATCGCCATATTTCTCCTCAATGCTTCGATGAACTGGTTTGGCCTGATGATGGAGAAGATAAATCAGCACACAGATAAAACAAGCTGGTCGCCTTTCGTTTTCGGAGCTATTGCCGGTCTTGGCCCCTGGGTAGTTATAGTGATGCATGCCCTGGGTAATGCTGACCCGGCTGAAGTGCCCGGCTTTGTCTATGCTATCATTGGGTCATACTTTGTCTTTTTTAACCTTTTCCCGATTAACATGATTCTGCAGTACAAAAAAATTGGCAAATGGAGTGATTATCTTTACGGAGAACGCGGCTATATTATCCTCAGCCTGGTAGCGAAAAGCGTCCTGGCCTGGCTGGTATACTTCGGAGTGATGCAGCCAGTATGAGGAAACCGTCAGGTTTATAATTATAGGAAATGGTTTCATCAGGTCCGGGAAATTAGCTATCCTGGACCTTTTACATGTTTAAAAATACTCTTTAAAGGATTTGCAGATTAGTTCAATAACTTCTTCTTCAGAAAAACTGTCCTGACCATCTCCGCTTTGCAGGCCGTAATTGCCAAAATCGGAGTGATTTAATTCCTCAACCTCAATGATTTTTGCCCGGGGCGGCAGGTTTTGCTTGGCTTCCTCGTAATTTTCCCTGTTGATGATTAAGTCTTGATCGCCCATGATGGAGATTACTTTGCCCTCGAAGTTGCCTAAATCCTGGTCGCTGTAAGAACCGAACAGAAAGAGGCCCTCAACTATATCCATGTTCTCTGCTGTAAAACGCGCAGCGGATATGCCGCCTAAGGAATGGCCGCCGACCCAGGCTGTGTCCAGGTTGTAATTATCCATGATTCGTGCCGCTGCATTTACATCAAAGATTGCCGCATTGAAAGGTGCCTTGATAACATATAGAGGGGCCTTTAGGCACTCTGCCACATGCCCCATTTTATAAAGGTACGCCTCAGGTGCAACCAGCCCTCCCGGATAAAAAATGATCGCCCGGTGAGTGGGGTTAATCTCGGCAGGGGTAATCACAAAGACCTTGTTTTCCTCTTTAATTGCCAGGTTTTCTTTGGCCCTTATTTCCGACAGGTAAGTTTTTTCAGCCGGGTAGGTTTGGTTCAGGACATAAGCGTAAAAGGCTGAAAAGACGAGTATAATAACTGCGGCTAAAATGGTTATTACTCTTTTTAGTTTCAATTTTCCAGGATTTTCATTTTTTTTAATTATAGATCAGCCCCATTTTTTGGAATCACAATAAGACAGGGGGACGTTTCATCTGTCTTATCGATATGCGTTTTGTTGTTGCAGAAACACTACAAGACAGATGAAACGTCCCCCTGTCTTATCGAAAATCAACCAGCACTTTCAAAGTATTTTTTTCGGCAGCTGCTTTGAAAGCTTCAAGCGCTTTGTTGGCTGGTAATATGTTTGAGATCAGCGGTTTAACATCGATCGTTTTATTTTCCAGGGCCCTGATTGCCGGCGGGAAGGGTCCGCACCTGCTGCCGATCAGTGTAATTTCATTTACGACCAGGCTGCTTAAGTTCAGCTCGTTGCTCTCGGCTACGGTGCTTTTTAATACCAGGGTACCGTGCGGTTTTGATATTTTTCGGGCCAGCTCAAAACCAGCCTGGCTGCCGGTTGCCTCCACTACCAGGTTAAAGCTGCTCTCTCTTGGTAAATCTTCAAGCAAAAGTGTTTTAATTTGACTGCTGCCGGCAAGGACCAGCTTTTCCGGGTGTTTGCCAACCAGACAAAGTTCAGCACCGCTGTGCTGCAGCACCATCGCAGTTAACAAACCTAATTTTCCATCCCCCAGCACGGCCACCCGATCAGTGGGTCTTATATGAACCTGTTCAAGAATTTCAAATACTGAGGCCAGCGGCTCTGTGAATACTGCTTCTTCATCACTTACCGATCCAGGAACCTCATGAAGGTTACTTACAGGGAGGGTCAGGTACTCAGCAAGGGCGCCGTTTTTTCCTTTAATACCGATCACTCTGCGCCGCCGGCAGTGGCTTTTTATGCCTTTTATACAAAAGTCGCAAACACCACAGCCGCAGTTTATTTCACCGACTACTCTTTTTCCAACCAGGCCTTGCTGACGGCTTTTTACTTCTTCCACCAGACCGACAAATTCATGACCCGGTATGCCACAGAAATCCTGGTAACCGCGCACAATTTCCAAGTCTGTATTGCAGATGCCTGCTAAAAGGATTTTAACCAGGGCCTCATCCGTGGCAGGAACCGGTTTTTTATAATCATTAACCAGATCAAGTTTTTTGTTGAAAACCAATGCCTTCATGACTGGCACCTCAAGTATTGCTTTAGCGAAGATCACTCTTCTAAGTTTATCTTTAAGCCTATTTTATCATAAAGAATTTCTCGTGAATGAGGATCTTACCGTGGTAACTGCGATTTTTTGATTCTCCGTTTTCAAATGCTACGCAAGTGTTTGCTTTGTCAGTAGCCAGTGATATACTCTAAATTGATATTATTTTACCGGGAAGGTCCAGTATAAATTGAACTTGAAAAACCTGCGCAATCCCGACCTGTACCACGGCAGATTGGGTAAAAATTACTTCGAAGGCTGGTATTTCAAGCTGGTAGGTAACCAGAGGAAACATGCTTTTGCTTTTATACCCGGTGTCTTCTTCAGCCCCGGCGGTCAGCATGATCATGGCTTTATCCAGGTAGTTGACGGTATGAAAAGGGCTTACCAGTATGAGTGTTTTGCAGTTGACGACTTTTCTGCTGCCAGGGATATTTTTTCAGTAAATGTGGGCGGCAGCAGTTTTGGCCGCAGCGGGCTTGATTTTAACCTGCTTGGAGAAGAGGCAAAGGTTAAGGGCCGGGTTGATTTTAGCAATCACCTGGACTGGCCGGACAACTTTTTAAACCCTGGTAGCATGGGCTTCTATAACTATCTTCCTAAGATGCAGTGCTACGCGCAGGTATGTGCGATGGACATTGATCTGGATGGCAGCCTGGAAATCAACGGACAATTTGTTGATTTCAAAGGCGGTAAAGGCTACATTGAGAAAAACTGGGGGTCGGCGTTTCCTTACTCATGGATCTGGGTACAGGGGAATAGTTTCCTTAAAGAGCATGCTTCGCTAAGCTGTTCACTGGCTCATATACCCTTTCCGGTTTCAAGTTTCCGGGGTTTTCTGGTCGGTCTTTACGTGGGTGATTCATTCTATGAGTTCACTACCATGAACCGCAGCAAAGCAGAAGTGATTCAAAAAGGAACTGACTTGGTTATACACTTAAAAAACAGGCACCATAGACTGACCATCGACTGCGAAACTAACAGCGAAGATTTCATCCTCTTAAATGGTCCCCGCGGGGATCAGATGGTGCCGCTGGTCCAGGAAAACCTGCAGGGTAAGGTTACCGTAATCCTAAGAGAGAATGCAGGCGGCAAGATTATTTATGAAGACATCAGCCTGTGCGCCGGGGTTGAATACGGTGGTGAACAGATGATGGTTTTGGGGTAGTCATTATATTTTAAAATGACGATCCTGCACTACTTTGGATAGAAATGAAAAAGTTATTTTTGCAGGTTTAGGTAGAATTTGTTCAGCAAGGCTTGCTCGAGTTCTGCAGCTATTAGCTAATAGAAGGCCCCGCTCTGAAAGGCGAGGCCTTTGTAAATAATTAGCTTGCTAAGGACAATTGTTAAACAGGATCTATTCTTTCTTCTTTAAGTCATCAACCCAGGTAGAAAGTTCCCGGGAAGCTACATCCCGTCCGCCTAAACCAAAAGCGATTACTCCGGTTAAAGCAATGGCCCCGATAAGAACACCGAAGGCGATTACTATAATTTCATCGGCTACTCCCAGCTGCTGTAGCGCGATAGCACCGGCGAGTACAAGCACAGCCAGCCGGGCCAGTTTGGAAAGCAGTTCAGCATGGGGGCTGCCGCTGGACAGGACCACTTCTTTAGCTATACCAGCCAGATAAAGACCGATGCCAAAGATAACCACTGAGACGACAACTCTACCGAGCAGCACTGTCAGTTCAGCAATAAGGCCTGAAAGGACAACAAAGCCGAGAACCCCGGCTGCTTCTATCGCAGCGAAAAGCATGATTGTTACCAGGATGAGATAGCCGACAATTTCTGAAGGGGTGCGTTTTCCTTCAGATACTTCACGGGCAATGCCCAAACGGGCCAGCAGCTGATCAAAGCCAACAGCCGAAAGTAAGCCGGTGATAAGGCCCACCAGGATTCTTCCGACTAAAAAGGCGATGGTTAGAATTAAAAATGCAGCAAAGATTGCCGGAAGTGCATTGAGAATCATGCCAAGCATAGCACTGGCCGGTGCTGTAATAGCTTCTACGGCAAGCGCATTAAGAGCACCTATAATAACAAAAATCATTACCAGTGCATAGGCAAATATGCTTATAATCTCAGAAGGCTTATTATTGCCAAAATAAGAAGAAATATCTTCTCTTTCGGTGATCCGGTCAATTCCCAGTGAAGAAAGCAGGCTGACCAGAAAACGCTTAATAATCTTTGCTCCAAACCAACCAAGGACAAGCACAAGTAAGGCCCCAAGAATGTTTGGTATATAAGTCAATATGCTTTCAAACATGTTCTGAACCGGAACAAGAAGTCCCTCCAACCTGAGTGTACTAAGAACAGCTGGAATAAACAGTAAAAAGGTAATCCAGTATACGATATTCCCGATTTGTTGAGCTATAGAGATTTTTTTAGTTTCTTCATCTTCTTCAACCTGTTCGCTTAAACGATCATCAACTTTAGCAGCTTCTAAAACGCGTATTACTATAATCCGCAGCACAGTGGCAAGGAGCCAGGCCACCAGCAAAATAGCAGCAGCACCAAAGATAAGTGGTGCACTCGAAAAAATGCTCATCAGAAAAGCATTCAATGGCTCGGCGATAAAGGTCAGACCAATGTTCTGGAAAAAAGCAACCAGCACAAAGAACATGGCCAGATAAAAGACGATCCTGCCGACCCATTTTGTAACCTCCGCGCCAGCCGCATTCTCTTCACCTTTGATGAAGCGGGCAACCCTTTCGCTGATTCCGGTCCGCTTAAAAGCCCCGCGAACGATAGAAGCAAGAATTAGGGATACTATCCAACCAACAACCAGGATCAGGATTGCAGTCAGGATGCTGGGAAATTGATTTGTAAACCAGTCCATTAAATAGCTAATAACATCCATTTAAAACCCTCCTAAGTATGATTATATACAGCCGTGATAATAGTTATTACGTCTGTATGTAATTACTTCTGGGGCAATTTATGTTGTTCCTCTTTTCTAAGCGAATTTTTTGGTTATATTATTGAATTCATAAAATTTTTTCTTCTAGTCATAAACCAGGGGCTCGTCTAATCCTTGAATTTAGCTGGTTCGACTTTAATAATCTTTATAGATACGCTACAATCTGAATAAAAAAATGAAGGTGGGGCATATTTGAAGCAGTATTTTGACAAGACCATGGTTTCCCATTTATCATATAGGGCAAACATTAATATATCTATTATGAGTGGAGGTTAAATTAATGCAATTATTGGTTCAAGGATTAGTATTTTTTGTTGTATTTGGTTCGTTGTGGTATGTTGCCCAGACTAAAAATATTTTTGGTTTAGGTGCTAGAATAAAAGATGGCAAAGAGGCGGCGCTTAATGCCCTGCTTACTTCATGTATTGCTACTGTAGTATTTGTGGCGCTGCTTTATTTTACAGGCCTGTAATATCAGCTGCTAAGACTGGATGCGTTGTATAGATTTTCTATATATCGGGCGGGGTTTATGTTAAAAGGTCTCTAATTGTGCCACTTAACGTCAGTTTTCATTACGAAGCATACTAAAAAGAGCATTATCTTCCCGAATACAGATCATTCCTTTCAAAATAATCATAAACGTATAATGGACAAAGAAGTGCTTTATACTAATGCAGATCCAGGTATAGTATAAGAATGTTATTGTTCTATTTTCTGTCTTAGTAAAAATATTACTTCGAAAATGGAACCACTTTTTTCTTGTAAATGTCTTATCTGCTAGAAAGATATTACTTGAAGGAGGTAGTTAAAACATGTTAAGACAGGTATTAGTGGCAGTGTTGGTCCTATCAATGCTTGCTGGCTTGATGGTAGCTGGCTGCCAGGAAGCAGCACCAGAGGTAGAAGAACCGGAAATTGAAAATGAAAACGGTGAAGAAAACGACAACAGCGAAAATGAAAATGGTGAAGAAAACGAAAGCACCGAAAATGAAGACGATGTGGGAGAAAACGGTACTGAAAACGATGAAGCTGCACCAGAGTCTGGTGACCCGATTATGCTTGACATTTATTTCATGGAAGCAACTGAAACTAGCTTTGAGCTTGGCAAGGAGACCCGTGAACTCGGAACATTCGGCGGTCCACAGATAGATTTGGAAGAAGTAATGACCGAACTATTAAAAGGCCCGGAAACTGATGAATTAAGCAGGGTTATTCCGGAAGAAACTGAGCTCAGGGATGTTACCCTCGAAAACGGAGTGGCCTACGTTGATTTTTCTGAAGAACTTTTGCAGGCTGAAGTTGGCAGTGAAGCAGAAGCGGTCCTGGTGGACTCTATTGTAAAAACCTTGACCCAGTTGGAAGAGGTAGAATCAGTCCAAATCCTCGTGGAAGGAGAAATTGTCGAGACAATAGCCGGGCATATTGCCGTCGACGAACCTCTCAAATAACCTGATAATTATAATGGAGGCATGGAATTAAGGATTGTCTTAGGACAAGCTTAACCCATGCCTCTTAAAAATATGGCTTTACTTTTTCAAATGAAGACGGCACCTTTAGATTGGAGTGCATATATACCAGGCTGCCTGAGGGCTAATATTAATCATTTCAACGTCAGAAAAACATTGTCGTAATTCATATTCGCAGTTTTCCATTTCTGCTTTAGCATTTCGGATAAAGCGAAAGTAATCTCCTCCTTCGAACCACTCGGCAATGGTAATCGGCAGTGATCTTTTTTCATTGTAGTCATAAATGATCACTTTTGAACTGGTTACTCTGCTCATTTCAGCATACATCTGCTTTCTTTCATGCGGTTGCAAGCCATGAGCAACATAGGATGCTAAAGAGATGTCAAAGGCCTTATGATCGAAGGGCAGGCCTTCGCTCGCATCTGCTTTTATAAACTGGATCGTTTTGTTTTCCGGTTTATTGCGAGCGATGTTCAACATCTTTTCCGCCGAGTCTACGCCAGTTACCTTTAACCCCATTACATTAAGGACAGAGCATAATGCTCCGGTTCCGCATCCCACATCGAGTACTGTTTCGAAGGCAGTCAAGTCAAGCTTACTGCTCATGTC
>JBNJHL010000029.1:6376-17037 GCA_051748445.1 Bacillota bacterium | reverse complement strand
TAAATGGTGTAACCATTGAATCGGTAAGCGTAACCGGCCTGGGCACAGAGGCCAACCCCTTTATAATAACCATTAATGAAACGGATGATGAAGATGCAGAAGTCAGGATTACAGAAATCGATGATGCTGACCTAACTGATGGTGATATAACCGAAAATCCCGCCGGGCATATGTACGAATACTATGCCTACGATTCCCAGGGTAACCGCTATACGGTTGACTATCATTTTACCAAGAGCGGAGTCAATCAATGGGATTACACTGTAAATGTCTTTGATGAGGACGGCACTGAAATTACTCCAACTGGTGGAGATACCGGGACCCTGGTTTTTGACACTGCAGGAGCCCTGGATGAGGATGAAACTGCTACACAACCCCTTGAATTTACGCCGGCCGGGGTTGATCCAATGGCCATTGACCTCGATTTTGACAATGTCAGCCAGCTGTCCGGCTCAAGCAACCTGGTTGTCCGGGAACAGGACGGTTACGGGGCCGGTGAACTTGCCGGGTTTTATATTGACCGGACCGGTGTGGTTGTAGGAACTTACACCAACGGGTTAATTGACAACCTGGGCCAGGTCCAGACCGCTACCTTTGCTAACCCCGAAGGTTTGGCCAAGATTGGCGGCAACCTTTTCGAGGAAACTCAAAACAGTGGAGATGCTGTGGTCGGCGATCCCGGTGCGGGTGGACGCGGGTTGATTACCGCTTCAGCCCTGGAAATGTCCAATACCGACCTTTCCTTTGAGTTTACCGAGCTGATTACCACCAGCCGTGCATTTCAGGCCAACACCAGGGTTGTGACAACATCGGATGAAGTCCTGGTTGAAGTAGTGAATATGAAGCGTTAACCAGAGGGTTAAGGCCGGAAGGGTTTCCTCCTTCCGGCCGGTACCTTTATTATATGGGGAGATTCGTTATGAAGAAGTTTGATATATTATCAGCCATGGGGATACTGGTCGGGGGCACCCTGGTAACTCTCAGCATTATATTTGAGGGTGACCTGAGATCATTCTGGAATCCTGCCGGGTTAATGATTACACTCGGCGGTTCATTCGGGGCAATGATGGTCAGCTTCAGGTTAGATGAGATTAAAGCAGTAGCCGGTGTTACCAAAAAGGCTTTTGTCCGCAAGGATGAGTCGCTTTTAGACCTTCATGCCCGCTTTGTTGATCTGGCCCAGAAAGCTCGCCGTGAAGGGCTCCTGGTCCTGGAGGATGAACTCGGCGAAATTGAAGATGACTTTTTGCGCAATGGACTGCAGATGGTTATTGACGGATTTGAACCTGATAATATTCGCAATATTCTTAATGCCGAGCTTTCTTCTCTTGAAGACAGGCATGAACTGGGACAGGGACTGTACAGAACCTGGGGCGGTTTGACCCCGGCGTTTGGTATGATCGGGACCCTGATCGGCCTGGTGTTAATGCTGGCTGATCTTGACGATCCCAGTGCTATTGGGCCCGGCATGGCAGTTGCCCTGCTAACTACGCTTTATGGTTCGCTCATTGCCAACCTGATTTTGCTGCCGATAGCCAATAAGTTAATGATATACAGCAATGAGGAAATCAGGATGAAAGAGATCGTAATTGAAGCGTTATTAGCACTGCAGAGCGGGATAAACCCACGCCTCCTGCAGGAGCAAATTAAGTCATACTTTTCACCTCAAGAGAAGAAGTTTTTGGAAGAAGCGAATAGAAAATCAGAGGAATCAGGTGAAGGCGAGGAAGTGTTAAGCAATGTCTAGAGACAGACAAAACGGCCGTCGTCAAAAAAAACAAACGCAAGAGCCGGGTAGTCCGCTCTGGATGACCACTTATTCTGATATGGTCACCCTGCTTCTCACTTTTTTTATACTCCTTTATACTATGTCTGTGATTGATATAGAAAGGTTTCAGACAGTAATTATTTCAATCCAGACCTCTTTTTTAGGACATACCGGTATAATGGAACAGACACCGGAAACACGCCAATCAGAAGAAGAATCGATGGCTTACGAAGAAGGCTTCTTATCTGAGTTAGCTATGCTTGAGCGGGCCCAGGAAGCCGAAGAAGTTTTAGAAGAAGTTCAGGCTTTTCTTGATGAGATGGGACTTGCAGGAGAAGTAGAGTTAAGTCTTGATGAACGAGGCGTGGTCATGGAACTGCCCGATTATATTTTCTTTGAACAGGCCAGGGCTGATTTAAAACCGGAGGCATGGGAAGTTCTTGATGATTTTGCCGATTTTTTCTTACGCCTGGACCGCAGTATAATTATTGAAGGACATACCTGTAATTTGCCGATCAATGTGCCTGAATTTCCCAGCAACTGGGAGCTCTCGGTATTGAGGGCTGTCCGGGTTACCCGCTACCTGGTAGAAGAAAAAGGATTTAATCCACAACGTATAAAGGCCGCTGGCTACGGGGAATTTCAACCCCTTGAACCAAACGTAAGTCCTGAGGCCAGGGCCAGGAACCGCCGGGTTACCATGGTTGTAACTCTGGACCATCCCGGACTGCAAATTGAAGCTTATTAGTAGAATGGAGGTTGATCTTATTTGACGGCAAAACCAGCTGAAGAAAAAGTTGAAGGTAAAGGAAAAGAAGGTAAAAAGGGCAAACCACTGCTTCTAATTATATTGATAATAGTTTTAGTTTTAGGTCTTGGCGCCGCTGGTCTATTTTTCTTTGGTGTTGGACTGCCATTTTTAGGAGATGATTCAGCTGATCAGCCCGACGTAGAGACGCCTCCTGAGTATTCTTATTCAATGGAGGAGTACCAGGTAAATTTAGCCGATCCAGGAAACAGGCGTTTTCTGCGGATGACAATTGATCTGGCATATGACGAAAAAGACCTGGCCGGTGAGATAGAGGAACGTGAAGCAGAACTGCGATCAAAAATTATTTCTGTTTTGCGCAGTAAGTATGTTGAAGATCTTGAAGAACCCGGTGGTATGGAAAGCCTGGAGCAGGATCTTCTTAGAGCGATAAACGATATTTTGAATACAGGTGAAGTTGAAGCAATATATTATAAAGAATTTATTTTTCAATAGCCCGAAGGGATTTTTAAATGACCGCAGATACATGGGACAAGAATTTAAATCAAGGCCAGCCGGATATAAAAAAGGTTGTTTTTAAGCCGCTCGGTGAGTCAAAGCCTTTTTCTTCAGTGCGCGGTATCGCGCCTGAATTTCATGGGGTCAAACTTAAGGTAGCGGCCGAGCTGGGAAAGGTTTCCCTCAAGGTGCGTGATTTGATTAATCTTGAAGAAGGCTCGGTAATGCAGCTTAACCGGGTTGCGGATGAAAAAGTGCTGATCCTTGTTAATGGTGTTCCCTTTGCGCACGGTGAAATTGTTGTAATTAATGACCGTTTCGGGGTAAGAGTGACATCACTGGTTGATGAAGAGGAAGAAAAGCAAGAACCTGGTGATAATTCTCAATCTGCGCCGGAGGAAGAGAGCTAAATATGGGCGAATATGGATTGCTCTTTCAGTCAATGGGTTTTCTGCTGATAATCATAGCACTGGCTTATCTTGCAATCAGGTATGGTTTGAAATCGGTATACAGGGGTTTGAATGGTGGCTACATGAAAGTGCTGGAAAGGACACCCCTGGATCCCAAAAGCGGCAGTTCACTGCTGCTGATTCAGGTCGGTAAAGAAGTTTACCTGATTGGGACAGCACAGGGTGGGGTAAACCTTCTGAAAACATTTAACTGGCATGATTTGCAATATGCTGAAGATGAAGCAAATCATCAGCAGGCTAACTTTAAGGATTCATTTGCAAAGGTAATGAACAGGTTCAGAAAGAGTGAAACCGGTGATAATGGTAGTGATGGGGGTATGATATGACCGGGAGCTTTAAAAGGAATTTCCTTTTAATCATTCTGCTGGCCTTGCTATTCATATCAATTATTCCGGCAGAAAGCTTTGCTCAACCGCCGGTCCAGATACCAGAGGTAAACCTGCAAATTGGCGGGGAAGGTGAGGAAGATCCGGAAGGCCTGGTCGGTTTTTTACAGCTATTACTAATTATTGCCCTTTTAACTTTGGCCCCGGCTTTCGTTATCCTGACAACGGCGTTTACCAGGATTGTTATTGTTCTTTCTTTCACCAGGAATGCCATGGCGACCCAACAAATTCCGCCTAACCAGGTGCTAATCGGGTTGGCCCTGTTTTTAACTTTTTTTGTTATGCAGCCGGCCCTGCTTGAAATAAATGAAACTGCTGTTCAGCCCTATATCGAAGGAGAGATAGACCAGGAAACAGCTCTTGAACTGGGATCAGAACCACTAAGAGATTTTATGTATTTCCATACCAGGGAAAATGACCTGGCCCTGTTTGTGGAAATGTCGGGAATGGAGCAGCCTGAAACACAGGAAGATGTGCCGCTGCATGTTCTGATTCCGTCTTTTGTAATCAGTGAACTGAAAACGGCATTTCAGATGGGTTTTATGCTGTATGTGCCTTTTTTGATCATCGATATGGTTGTGGCCAGCACTTTGATGTCTATGGGGATGTTTATGCTTCCACCGGTAATTGTATCAATGCCTTTTAAGTTACTGCTCTTTATACTGGTTGACGGCTGGCACCTGGTGGTCAGGTCACTATTAGAAAGTTTTAATTAAAGGAGAGCTGCAAGATGACACCTGATGGACTGCTGAATATCGTGCAACAGGCTATAATGGTAATCCTGATCATGATTGCCCCGATTATCGGGTCAGGATTGGCTGTTGGTTTAACGGTCAGTATCCTGCAGGCGACTACACAAATCCAGGAGCCGACCCTGGCTTTTGTTCCAAAAATTGTAGCAGTGCTTTTAGCGGTGATGATCTTTGGGGGCTGGGTTTTTAGTCATGTGGTCCAGTTTACCCTGCAGTTATGGAGAGATGGGCTAACAATGCTGTGAAAACTATAGAGTAATCATGGCAGGATAGGAGAGGTGGCGATAGGAGGGCGTAGCAGTGGAAGGAATCTTTCCCCTCAATTTGGATAACTGGCTGGTCTATTTACTTATCTGGGCCCGCCTGATGGGGATCGTCTTCCTGTTTCCTTATTTTAGTTACCAGGGCATTCCCTTTACCCTGCGGCTTTACCTGTCACTGGTTATAGCCCTGTTAATCTTTTTATCAATGGAGAACAGGCCTGAACTTGAACTGCGCGTACCCTTTGAAATGGTTTTACTTCTTGGTAAAGAAGTATTAGTCGGACTGGCCCTCGGCTACCTGGTAGTTTTATTTTTTTCAGTGTTTCTCAATGCCGGGCAGATGGTTGATATGAAAGCAGGGCTGATGTTATCAGGGGTTTTTGAACCACAGTTTGGCAGTCAGATTACATTTATGGGGCAATTCTATTATTTACTGGCCCTGGTTTTCTTTTTAACCTTAAACGGGCATCACTATTTTCTGCAGGCCATGGCTGAAAGTTATGTGATAATACCGCTTGATGCAGCATTTATAAATACACATACCGCGGTAGGAATGAGCAGGTTATTTGCCGATATGTTTTACCTGTCATTCCAGATGGTAGCGCCGATTATTATTATTTTGATGTTAATGGACATAGGTCTTGGCTTGATAGCAAAAACTGTACCGCAGGTTCATGTTTTTATCCTGGGCCTGCCTTTAAAGATAGCTATGTCCATGCTCTTGTTTGCAATACTTTTACCAGTTTTTGGCAGCATTTGGGACGGGTATTTGGATCAATATTTAAGGCATATATACGAATTTATGCAGGGGTGGTGAGAACTTGTTCCTTTTCTTCAATGACACGGGAGATAAAACAGAAGAACCAACGCCGCACCGATTAAGGGAAGCCCGTCGCAAGGGGCAGGTTTTCAAAAGCATGGAACTTAATTCGGCGATAAATATCCTTGGTGTAATGGCCCTGTTGATGGCATTTAGTGCCGTTGCTTTCAGGGGAATCGAAGATGTATTTAATCTTTTTATCGGTAGCATGCTCTCTTTTCCTCTTTCTTTTAATAATACCCAGGTTGTTTTTCATGAAGCACTATCACATTTCATGGCAATCATGGTGCCTGTATTTGCCGTGGCTCTGATTGTCGGTGTTGCTTCGAACCTGGTCCAGGTTGGTTTTATAACTTCAACGGAGCAAATGTCTCCCCAGTTAAAACGCCTGAATCCACTTGAGGGTCTTAAAAAGATTGTTTCAAAAAAAGCCCTTTTCGAAATGGTTAAGTCACTTGTAAAAATATCCGTGATCACCGCAGTGACATATTTTTACCTGCAGAGCAGGCTGGAAACCTTACTGCTGCTGGCCAATCAAACTGCTGCTACTAGCCTACATGTATTCTGGCACACAATGACCACATTAGGCCTGATAGTTGGTACGGCTTTTATCCTGATAGCTTTTCTTGATTATCTGTTTCAGCGGCATGAGCATAAAACCAGTTTGAAAATGAGCATGAAAGAGATCAAGGATGAACATAAGCATCTTGAAGGGGATCCTCTGGTTAAATCCAAGCTGCGTGAAAAGCAGCGCCAGGTAGCTAAGGAAAGAATGCTGCAGGATGTTCCTTCAGCTGATGTTGTTATTACAAACCCGACTGATCTTGCTGTCGCTTTGACTTACCGTGAAGGTGAAGACAGCGCACCCAGGGTGGTTGCAATGGGAGCAGCGGTAATAGCCCGCAGGATCAGGGATATAGCTGAAGAGCATGATGTCCCAGTTATTGAAAATAAACCGGTGGCGCAGATGCTCTGGAAGCACAGCGATATCGGGGAAGAAATACCGATTGAACTTTACCAGGCCGTGGCTGAAATAATGGCCATGGTATACCAGATGAGGGAAAAGAGCTATATTTAAAGCTAAGGTGGATTTAAAATGGCTGTAACCGATCAAAACCGGCTGAATCTTAACAACCTGGGAAGACTTTTTCGCGGGAATACAGATATTCTGGCAGCGGTAGCATTTATTGCCATGGTTGTTATAATCATCATCCCGGTAACTAAATGGGTTTTAGATATACTGCTAACCCTCAACATAGCATTTGCCTTAGTAGTGCTCCTGGTTACTCTGTTTGCCAGTGATACCAGGGAGTTAAATATTTTCCCCTCCGTTTTGCTGACAGCTACTCTTTTCCGGCTGGCCTTGAATATTTCTTCAACCCGCCTGATCCTATCAGAAGCAAATGCCGGTTCAGTTATCCAGGCTTTCGGACAGTTTGTGGTTGCAGGTAATTATGTTGTCGGGATGGTTGTCTTTGTCATTATAACTGTTGTGCAATTTGTAGTTATTACCAACGGTGCCGGTCGTGTAGCAGAAGTTGCCGCCCGATTTACCCTTGATGCTTTGCCGGGTAAACAGATGAGTATTGATGCCGATTTTAATGCCGGTCTGATTGATGAAGAGACTGCCAGGAATAAGCGTAAGGAATTGCAAAAGGAGGCAGATTTTTACGGTTCTATGGATGGTGCCAGCAAATTTGTCCGTGGTGACGCCATTGCTGGAATTGTTATTGTTCTAATTAATATTGTCGGCGGCCTTGGCATAGGTGTTTTACAGCTGGGCATGAATGTGGAAGAGGCTGCTTCTGTTTTTACTATTCTTACCGTCGGTGACGGGCTGGTTGCTCAGGTTCCGGCCCTGCTTATATCTACATCGGCCGGTATGCTGGTGACCCGTTCAACTGCAGAAGCTTCTTTTGGGGAAGAGATGACAGCACAGCTTGTAGCTTTTCCGAAAGTAATTATGCTGGCTGCGGTCCTGCTTTTCTTCTTAGGGGTTGTTCCCGGGATGCCGCCGCTGCCATTTTTTCTCCTTGCCGCTGCCGGAGGTGTTCTTTCTTTTGTTCTTTTCAGGGAAAGAAGACAGGTGGTTGAAGAGGCAAAAGCAGAAGCTGAACAGGAAGCTGAAAAACTCCCGCCGGAACCGGATGATTTTAGTTCTATTTTGAAGGTTGAGCTGATGGAAGTCGAAATAGGTTATAACCTGGTTGAATTGACTGACGAATCGAAAGGTGGCAACTTGCTGGAACGGATAACAGCAGCACGAAAAAAGGCAGTTAATGAACTTGGCATTATCATTCAACCAATTAGGGTTCGTGATAACTTGCAGCTTGGTCCTTTTGACTACAGGTTTAAATTGAAGGGCAATGAAATTGCCCGTGGACAGGTCAGACCCGGACTATATATGGCCCTTAACCCTGAAGGCGAATTGCCTCCAGGGTTGGATGGCATTGATACTAAGGAGCCTACTTTTAACCTGCCGGCTGTCTGGATATCCGGAGAAGCCAGGTTTAAAGCTGAAGCATTGGGCTGTACCGTAGTCGATGCTTCGACGGTCCTGATTACCCACCTTACCGAGGTAATCAAGAGCAATGCCCACGAATTGTTAGGACGCCAGGCGGTAAAAGAAATGATTGAGTCGTTAAGAGAGATCAATCCGGCAGTTGTCGAGGAACTGACTCCTGAGGTGCTTTCACTTGGTGAAGTGCAAAAAGTAATGCAAAACCTGCTCAGGGAAAAAGTGCCTCTTCATGATCTGGTAACCATGATGGAAGAGCTCTCTGATCAGGCCAGAGTAACCAAGGATATTGACAGCTTGACAGAGTCAGTCAGGCAGGCCCTGCGCAGAACAATTACAAACCAGTATATTAATGATCAGGGCAAACTTGATGTTGTCACTATAGACCCGAAGCTGGAGAAGATGATTTCTGAATCAATTCAGACTACCAGGCAGGGCAGCTTCCCGGTTATGGAACCGCAAATGACTCAGAACCTGATTGATGGTATTGGTCGGGTTATAGACAGCCTGGCTCAAAAAGGAATTTCGCCGGTTATTTTAACTTCTCCGGCGATCCGCCTTCCTTTAAAAAGGTTGCTGGATCGCTTCCACCTGCCTGTATCTGTCCTCTCAATTAATGAAATTTTACCTGAAGTAAAAGTGGAAGCTGTAGGAGTGATTAAAGAAAATGAAAATTAGAAAATACCTAGCAGCCGATATGAAAGAAGGGCTGAGCAAAGTTAAAAAGGATTTAGGGTCCGAGGCTGTGATCCTGCACAGTCGCAGAATCAGACGTAAAGGTCTGCGTGGTTTCTTTACTCCCAGGCAGATGGAAATTACTGCTGCTGTTGATCAGAAAAAGAAGGAGCCACAGGCTAATAGTGTAATACTAAAAAAGGTAGTGGAAAGAGAGAAAGAAATATCAGATATGGCAGGTGAATTGAAAGAACTAAAGAATATAGTTTCCGAGTTATCGACGGTTGCTTGCGATAACGATGGAGATGATAAAATCCCCGGGATAATTACAAAGAAAAAAAGTTCGAATTACTGGCGGAATTATCTTGAACATCATGACGTGGATCCAATCTTGCTGGAGGAGATTTTTAGTGAAGCTGAAGAAGAGGCAAAGGTACCCGGGAGAATGAGCCACACCCGGATGGCAGAAATACTAAAGAATAAAGCAGCCAGAAAAATTAACTTCTCTAAAGGATTTAATGCCAGAACACAAATTTTTATTGGCCCGACAGGGGTTGGGAAAACAACAACCCTGGCTAAACTGGCGGCCAGGTCTTCCTTTAGCCTGGATGAAAAAGTGGGGTTGATTACAATCGACCATTACCGTATTGGTGCGGTAGAACAGCTGAGGACTTATTCTGAGATTATGGATTTACCCTTAGAAGTAGTTATAACCCCACAGGACCTGTTTAAAGTCATGGTTCGTCTCGAGAGCTGTGACCGTATCTTTGTCGATACAGCGGGACGTTCAACCGGCAGTGAAGATCAGCTCGATGATCTCCTGCCATATATTGATATGCTTCAACCTGCCGATATTTACCTGGTTATCAGTGCAACTACTCGAAGACAGGATATTGGGTTTATCACAGAACGTTTTAAACGATTAAAGTATAATAGTTTAGTTATAACCAAGCTTGATGAAACTAATGCTTATGGCGCTCTTTTAAATGGTACATATTATACCAGGGTACCGCTCGTCTTTTTGACTGATGGGCAGCGAGTTCCCGAAGATTTAAAACTGGCTTCAGAGGTTGATCTGGCAGGGCTATTATGGAGGGCTGGTTAATGAAGGGCGATCAGGCAGAAAAATTAAGAGCAGATGCTGTATCCAGGGATTTTCAGCAATTTTCACCGGGTGCAAAAAAACTTCCCGGTCAATGCAGGGTTATTGCTGTATCCAGCGGGAAAGGCGGGGTTGGTAAAACCAGCCTGGTTTTAAACCTGGGGCTATCCTTAATCAAAATGGATTATCGGGTTGTGGTAATAGATGCTGATTTAGGCCTGGCTAATCTAGATGTGATGCTAAATGTTATGCCGCGCTACAGCCTTTCTGATGTTATTAGCGGAGAGAAAAGTTTGCGTGATATCATGATAAACGGTCCACTGGATCTTAAAATTATACCGGGCAGTTCAGGGATTTACGATCTGGCTAACCTTGATCAAGTAAAAAGGGGCTTACTTCTTGATCAACTAAAGGGTATCGAAGAAGAAGGTGATTATATCCTGATTGATACTGCAGCTGGTATTTCCCGAAACGTGCTGAGTTTCATCGGGGCAGCAGATGACTTTATTCTGATTACTACGCCAGAGCCGACGGCCCTGGCCGATGCTTATGGTATGCTTAAGGTACTCACTGAAAAACAGCTTAAAAGTAGGAGTCTTGTCGTAGTAAATTCTACGAGAACTATTGAGCAGGGATATAG
>JBNJHL010000029.1:0-6366 GCA_051748445.1 Bacillota bacterium | reverse complement strand
GTGGGTTAAAAAAAGCTACTGGTCAATACCTGCCGGCGATGGAAGTTGCTTACCTGGGTGATGTCCGATTTGATAATGTGGTTAGTAGTGCTGTTCATAATTTTTCTCCTTTTGTATTAAGTAGGCCGCGCAGCGCTGCGTCTGCTGCGGTTAAGAGGATTGCCTGGCGCCTGGCAGCAAACAGCGAATCTGAACAGCCGTCTGAAAGAGGATTAGCTGCATTTATCAGGCGTTTGAAAGAATTAATATGAACTTTTTATGGGAGGATTACCCTGGAAATGATAGAACAGCTAAAAGAAGGCGCAAGGCTGCAGATATTGCAGGAGTCAGAGCAGGAATATTACATGACTAATATAAAAAGTATTGAAAGTGATATTTTTACAGTTCATACGCCGACTTCAGACAGGGAAAAACTGGATATGCCCCAGTACAGCAGCTGGCAATTTTGTTTGCTCGGTGATGACGCAATCTATTTTTTTACTTCCAGAGTTGTTGGGGTGAGCAGGGAAGGTGCAGATACTTGCTATATAATTAAAATGCCTGATACTGTTCATCGTCAACAGCGTCGTGGGCATGTTCGGGTTCCTTGCCACCATGATCTAGTATACTGGTTGTGGGACGATGCAGATCAACCCGGTTTAACTTCACCGGAAAAGGCTGTTCATTCTCTTGAGCTATGGGAAGACCCCCAGTGGCTTGAAGACTATTTAAAGAGTCTTCATGAGATAGTGCCGGGGAAAAATGCTTTTACCCTTGATATCTCTGGAGGCGGATTAAGAATGGTTACCCTGGAACCGCTAAACAGGCATGATCGTCTGATCCTTAAGCTTGAGATTGATGAAAAACAGTCAAAGAGGATTTTGCTGTTGGAAACAAGGGTAGTCAGGGTTGTCCCTTTGAATCTGGGTGGCTGGAAAAGATACAGGGTTGGAGTCAGTTTCATTGATCTTGATCAGAAGCTCCAGGAAGATATTATTAGTTACCTGTTTAAAATAATGCGTAAAAAGGTTTAAGGGAGGCTGTGTCGTTTGAATATGCTTGAGCGTAATGCAAAAAAAGTATACCAGGAGCAGCATGAAGGCGGCAGCAAAGAAGATATTGTTACAAAATATCTGCCGTTGATCAGGAAGCTGGCTGGAAAACTCAGCATTGCTCTGCCTCCTTCTCTTGATGAAGAAGACCTGGTTGGGAGTGGTATTATTGGACTGTTGGAAGCTCATGACCGCTATGAAGTATCCCGGGGTGTTCAGTTTTCAACTTATGCAACCTGGCGAATTAAAGGGGCAATGATTGATGAGATTCGTCGGACCAGTCCTGCACCAAGGTCATTTTTTAGTCAGTATCGTCAGGTTCACCAGGCCGAAGAAGGTCTGCGGCAAACCTTAAACAGGGAGCCGAGCCGCGAGGAAATTGCATCTTCCCTGGGGTGGTCATCCAGTATGGTAGAGCAGGTATGGTCTAATTATAACCTTATGTCTGTTGTTTCACTTGAAAAAATGATCTTTACAGGCGATGGTGAAGACAGCTTGACCCTGGAAGGTGTTATTTCATCACCGGAACAAACTCCTGAGGAAATGCTGGCCGATAAAGAACAGATTGAGCTTCTTGCCTCTGCTCTGGAAAAGCTTCCTGAGAGAGAGAAACTGATGCTTTCACTTTTTTACTACGAAGAGCTGACCAAAAAGGAAATAGCCGGCTTAATGAAAGTTTCGGCAGCGAGGATATCACAGCTACATGCCCGGGCAATAGAACGCTTACGTCAGACCCTGGAAGAAGATTAGATAATACATTTGCTGGTATAATATAGGAGGTTGATTATGGGCTACCTGGTTATTGGTTTTATACTTGGCGTTGCTGTTAGCTGGTTTGGCAGCGCCAATACAGCGAGGCACCTGCTTTTCAGCAGTTGATGAAAAAAGAACTGGTTATGAACGGCCAGCAGGGGACTATTGCAACCTTAAAAAAAAGGTTGGAAATGGTCGAAAAAAAGTTGGCTGAAATTGAAAGCAATACAGAAAATAACAAAGACAAAGCACAGGAAAATACGGAGCCAATTTCTGAGAATAAGGGAGTTGTTCCGGCGTTAACATTGATCAATAAAGATAATATTGTAAGCGGACCAGATCGAGCTGAACGCAGTCACCATCGTGAGAGAGTCCTGGCGTTATGGAATAAAGGTAATTCAGTAACTGAAATAGCATCAAATACCGGACTGGGTAAGGGGGAAATTGAGCTTATTATCTCTCTTAAAAACAGCAGCTATGGTGCTGATGCCGGTTCAGGAAAGGCGTAAAATAAGGAGGTGAAAGAAAATGAGGGGACTTTATTTATCTGAAGGAACAATGCTTGTGCAGCAGGCGCAGCTTCAGGTTATCAGTAACAACATGGCAAATATCCGTTCAACCGGCTACAGGCGAGATCGTGGAGTGGAAACCAGCTTCGCCGAATGGCTGGTTCACGAATTGCGTCCTGATCCTCAATCCGGCATAGATGGAAGGCTGCGACCACTTGGAACAATGGCCCATAATGTAGCTACCCAGGAGACAGAAACTGCTTTTACCCAGGGACCCCTGGAAGCGACCGGTCGCAATCTCGATTTTGCTCTGGCTGGCAATGGGTTCTTCCAGGTGGAAGGTGAGGAAGATACATTCTACACACGGAATGGACGCTTTGCTCTTGATCAGGAAGGGTTTTTAGTCACAGAGGCTGAAGGTTACCAGGTGGTTGGTGAAGCTGGTCCTATCCAGCTTGATTCTGAAGATTTTTCTGTCACCCCTGATGGAACCATCTATGAAGAGGGCGACCCTGTAGGGCAGCTGTCTATTGCAGTATTTGAAGGGGATGTCGAACTGGAGCGTGCTGGTTATAACTTTTTTATTACTGAAGAAGGTGAAGGTGGAGAAGAGGATTTTGAAGTTTTATCAGGTTTCCTGGAAGGGTCTAATGTCAGTATGGCCCGGGAAATGACAGCCATGATGCAGGTGCGACGGACTTATGAAGCAGCCCAGAAGATTATGATGACCTATGATCAAATCCTGGAAAAAGCCGCTAATGAACTGGGTTCTTCAGTTTAAACCTGATCTGCCGATAAAAAAAGAGGTGAAAAATAATGAGCCGTTCATTTTTCAATGCATTCAGCGGTGTTGCAGCTTATCAGCGTGCTTTACAGCAAACTGCTGAAAATATATCTAATGTTAATACGAATGCCTATAAACGTTCGGAGGCTTCTTTTACAGAACTGCTTTATTCAGAGCTGCAGGAAAAGCGGTATGCGGTTGATCCGTTACCCGATCAACTACCGCCGGTCACCGGCAAAGGAACTCATTTATACCCGGTAACCCGTTTTCATAACCAGGGACCGCTATTAATGACTGAACGTCCCCTTGATCTTGCTATTGAAGGTCGTGGATATTTCAGGATAAACCGACCGGATGGAGCAGAAGCTTATACCCGGCGTGGGGCTTTTTATGTTGACCAAGACGGAACCATCCTCACAGACCAGGGTGAAGAACTTGATGTGCCTTTTAACCTTGATGGTATAATGGTCAACACTTTGAGCGTTAGTCCTGAAGGGCAGGTTACTGGTCAGGATGAAGAAGGAGAAATCGTTGAACTCGGCCAGATTCCCCTTTTTACTTTTGTAAATGAGGGGGGACTTTTAAAAACCAGCAGCGGTTTGTTTGAAGTAACGGAAGCATCCGGAGAGCCGGAAGAGGGAAATCCCGGTGACGAGGGGTTCGGCTCCCTGCGCCAGTATTACCTGGAAGGTTCAAATGTGGATTTGTCCCGGGAAATGGTTCACTTGATAGCCGATCAAAGAGCCCTGCAGGGCAATGTGAGAAGCCTGGTCACAGCAGATGAATTGAAAGCCCTGACCCTTTTAGTCAGAAACTAAACTATACTTGCTAACAAAAAGGTTGGGAGGTGAGCACATGAGCAAAGATGCGTTAACCCAGTCCGAAATTGACTCTTTAATTAATGCTATATCCAGCGGAGACCTGGAAGAAGAAGCAGATCAGATAACAGATGATTACCAGACCTATGATTTCAGGCGTCCTACAAAATTTTCCAAGGAACAGATTCGGACCTTGCAGATTATACACGACAATTATGCCCGGGTTATGGGTAATTACCTGACATCTTTTTTAAGGGTGCCTGTTAAAATTAACGTTGTTTCAGTCGCCCAGGTTTCTTATGAAGAGTTTGTTTTTTCACTGCCTGTGCCCACCTTGATGACTATATTTAACATGTCGAAAAAAATGGGCGTGGCAATGCTTGAAACCAACCCGGCCTTTGTTTTTACTATAATTGATCTTTTGTTTGGTGGCCAGGGCAAACAGCCGGGGAAAATCCGGGAGTTAACCGAAATTGAACTTTCTGTGATGAGGCAGATCAATGAAAAGTTCCTTGATAATCTCAGCTATGCCTGGAAAGGCATTGCCCAGCTGGAGCCACAGATAGAAAGTATGGATACCAACCCACAATTTAACCAGGTAATAGCTTCCAGTGAAACGGTTGCCCTGGTTACTTTTTCAGCTACTATCCACAATATACAGGGCTTCATCAACCTTTGTTTTCCCTTTATGGGGCTTGAAAATGTTCTTTCCAGCCTTACGGCCCAGCATTGGTTTAACCAGTTTCAACAGGCTGCATCAAAAAGCAAGCCCGGTGATCTTGAAAAATGCCTGAGAAAGCCAGAAGCCGATGTTCAGGTTGTACTGGGCAAAGCTCAGATTACGCTGGATGATTTTTTACAATTGCAGGAGGGTGATGTATTGCCCCTGCGCAGGCAGCGGGGTGAACCGCTCGAGTTGCTGGTGGAAGGGAAACCGATTTTTAAAGTGCAGCCTGGCTTAAAAGGCAAACAACTCGCGGTTAAGGTAGTGGAATGGATTTCAGAAGAGCGAAGCAAGGCAGGTGATGTAAATGGATAGCAGAAACTTACTTTCTGAAGAAGAAATGAAAGCCCTGCTTGATGATAGTTCAAATCGTGAAGATGAACTTAAAATGGACCTTAAATTAAAGCTGGTCCTTGATTTTCCTCTTGAAGTATCAGTTCGTCTTGGAGATGCCGAAATGACAATTGGCAAGCTATTAAACCTTACTGTTGGCACGGTTATAGAACTGGATAATATGGTCGATGATCCGGTTGATCTGGTGG
The DNA here is from genome assembly GCA_051748445.1 of Bacillota bacterium. Taxonomy (GTDB): domain Bacteria; phylum Bacillota; class Dethiobacteria; order DTU022; family DTU022; genus T3SED10-7. The sequence goes on along the minus strand of JBNJHL010000029.1, from coordinate 1,205 downwards.
TAAACAGAAAACCTTTTGCTACTGGTGAAGTTATTACTGTAGAAGAAACATTTGGTGTTCGCTTAAAGAGTATTACAAAGCCTGAAGAACGGCTTGAAAATTTGCGTTGATATTGCATTAGAACGGCATGGTGGAATTAGAAGGGATGATCTGGATTGGAAGAATTAAGCGCCTTAGAAAAAGATACAATAGCAGAAGTGGGTAATATATCACTTGGTGCATCTGCTACAGCCTTATCTACAATTCTTAATAAAAGTGTTGATATCACCACACCCAAACTGGAAGTGCTTAGCCTTGATCAGGTACAAAGAGCTTATCCTGTACCCTGTATAGCAGTTAAAGTAGAATATACAGCAGGACTGCAGGGGAGCAATATGCTTCTGATCAAGGAAGCAGATGCTTTAATTATTGCTGCCTTAATGATGGGAGAACCTTACGAAAACAAAGCCGGTCCTCTTACAGAAATAGAGCTAAGTGCGGTTCAGGAAGCAATGAACCAGATGATGGGTTCCATGACTACATCAATGTCTGAACTTTTCCAGCGTCCGATTGATATATCACCTCCCGGAATTACTATGATTAATTTAGCTGAAGAAAAAGAACCGCTCGAGGAAATAAGTGAAATAGATCAAGTTGTGCAGGTTGAGTTTTCCATTAAAGTTGATAATATAATCGACAGTGCCATGATCCAGGTGATCCCGGTTGAATTTGCCCGTCAGATGGCTGCAGATTTGCTGAGCGGTGAACCAGGTGCGGCCCCTGATCCGGAAGAAGAAACATCCGGTTCAGAGGCGACTCCTGGTGAAGAAGAGACTGGTGACGGTAGGATTGATCAACCGGTAGAAGATAAAGCGGTTGTAGAGGCAGTAATAAACACTGGTGGAACAGAAGAAGCGGTATTAAGTGATCTGGAAAAAGATACAATAGCAGAAGTTGGCAATATATCCTTGGGGGCTTCTGCAACAGCTCTTTCCACTATTTTGGATAAATTAGTTGATATAACAACACCAACTTTAAATATTATGAAGGTCGAAAATATTCAGGAAAAGTATCCCCTGCCCTGTGTTTTGGTGGAAGTTGATTATACCAGCGGGTTAGAAGGGCGTAATATTCTTTTAATCAAACAGGAGGATGCTGTAGTTATTGCTTCTATAATGATGGGCGAACCCTATGAAGGTAAAGAGGGTCCACTTAATGAAATAGAG
>JBNJHL010000028.1:9993-17448 GCA_051748445.1 Bacillota bacterium | reverse complement strand
TGCACTGATTGCACCTCCAATGATTGTTATATCCAGACATCTTTAATTATACATCAATCACAGGAATATTAAATAGCAGTTAAATTCGCCATTAAAAGCAGATTACTCCTCTCTTTCCAAGAATATATACCCGATGCAATTGAGGCCTATAATGCTATAATGATAACAGAAAAGAAGATAGAATCTGTCTCTAGCTATAATCCAGACTTTTCATCTTGTTGAAAGCGTTCCTGAATTGAACTGTCCAATATTTAATACGGAGGGAATAAAATGATTAATGAACATGGTAAAAACTTACCTGAAGCATTTAACCTGCCGGAAAAAATGGTCAACAAAGAACTGGAGCAGTTAAGAAATGAAAAAATAATTGAGCGCATCTGGCAAAAAGACCATACGGTGTGGAGCAAAAGCCCCGAGGAAATTAGCAACCGGCTGGGCTGGCTGGACAGCCCCAACCTCTCAGAGGAGTCTTTGGCAGAAATCAACAACTTCGCTAACAAGATCAAGGATCAGGGCTATACCAGCGCCCTTTTGATGGGCATGGGCGGGTCAAGCATGGCGCCCGAGGTTTTCAGCATCATTTTTGGCACAGGTGAAAATAGTTTTGACCTGCATGTTATCGACACCACCAGCCCCGATGCCATAATAGAAAAAGAACAGATGCTCGAACTGGAAAAAACAATCTTCATAGTGTCTACAAAATCAGGCGGAACGGTGGAAACCATCTCCCTGATGAAGTACTTTTATAATAAGTTGTGTAAATTTGCCGGTAAAAAAACCGCAGGGAAAAACTTTATCGCCATCACCGACCCGGGCAGCGGCCTGGAAAAAATGGCACGGGAATTGAATTTCAGAAAAATATTTTTAAACGACCCCGAGATCGGAGGGCGTTATTCTGTACTTTCTTACTTTGGCCTGGTCCCTGCAGCCCTGGTTGGTGTTAACCTGGGCAAACTGATTGACCGGGCAAAGGCTATGGCCAACCTGGCTAAAACCTCAAGCAATTTACCGGAAGACAAAAATAATCCGACCTGGCTGGGCTCTGTGCTGGGGATGCTGGGGAAAAGCGGCCGTGACAAAATTACTTTTATCTTCCCATCCACACTAGAACCTTTCGGGGCCTGGATCGAACAGCTAATTGCCGAAAGCACGGGTAAAAATGGAACCGGCCTGCTTCCGGTTACCGGGGAACCCCTGACCTACCCTGAAAATTATGCAGGCGACAGGGTTTTTATATATTACCAGCTAAACGGGGATGGGACCCATGAGGAGAAAGTAAACAGGTTGATTGAAACTGGACATCCCCTGATTAAAATAAAACTGACTGAACAGTATGACCTCGGCGGTGAATTTTTTCGCTGGATGATGGCTACTGCGATAGCAGGGTGGTCATTGAAGATCAATCCCTTTGACCAACCCAATGTGGAATCGGCAAAAGTCCTTGCTCGTGAAATGGTTGAAGAATATAAATCCAGGGGCTCCTTACCACTGGCATCACCCGAGCTTTCCGCCGAGGGCATCGATGTTTACAGCGGTCATAAGGCAGTATCAATCAGCCAGACCTGGAAGCAATTTTTGGCCCATTTAAACCCGGGAGACAATAAAAGCAAAGGGCGTAGTTATATCGCTATTCAGGCTTACCTGAAGCCCGATCCTGCAACTGACCGGGCTCTGAAAGCTTTACTGAGTAAGCTGCAGGAAGCTTTTAAGGTTGCTGTACCCGTCGGTTACGGCCCAAGATTCCTCCACTCAACCGGGCAGCTGCACAAAGGCGATGCCGGAAACGGCCTTTTTGTCCAGCTTACTGCTGACTCAAAATGTGACCTGCCCATCCCCGATGAGCCGTGCGGCACAAGCTCATCTATTAGTTTCGGAATTTTAATTGCCGCTCAGGCCTTAGGCGATCGCCAGGCCCTGCTGGAAGCAGGCAGGAAGGTAATTCGCTTTCACCTTCCCAGCCCAACAGGTGAAGCAATAAGCCAGCTGATCAGCTATCATGACAGTTGATTGCGGGGCAGCCTAACTCATCGTTTCCAACCGTGGCAGTCGGGCTATTGATTCTACCCCGGGAAACATTAGTAACCGGGGCAATTCCGGCAACGCCGGCGGCGGAAATTCAGGCAATTAGTAATCGATATAATAAGCTTAAATCTGAAAGCGAAGGCATAGTACTCCCACCGTGGGGCATAAAGTATGCAGGCGGGAAAGATCCATGCTTTTTCTTAACAAAATTAAAGGCCTTACTGATACCAGTGACCGGAATCATGCCCATTTTTTCGACTACCGAAGGATCAAGTTCAGAAATTAATAAAACATCATTTTCAGATGCAATAACCCCGGCATGGTAGCCTATCTGGCTGCCTATGGTATATTCACGGCGCAAGGCTGCTTCACGCTCCTGGTTGTCTGCATAGTTAAGGAATGGAGCATAAAAATCATCACTGCCAATTCCTTCACGGCATTCGCTGACAAACAGCAGGGTTCAAGCCACAACCTTCTTCAGGATGAAAAACAAGTGAGTGGTTCTTCATAATGGTTTTATATCCTGCCACACCCGGAATAATTGCTTTCTTCCCATCGCCCCATCCAGCCAGGAAGTGATAAACAATACCCCCGGTTAGAATAACCCGGTCCGCTTCGGCAACCTGCCTGTTGGTAAAAACGGGAGTGCCATATGAAGTATCTCCCATGTAAACCATGTTGTCCGCTTCTCTGGCCCGGTGATCAACTACCTTAACCCTGTCATAAACTTCATCACCAACAAGAGTCCTGTGTTCATCTGCCGATTGCTCGCGATGATCGCTCGTTGCAGAAATAATTATTACATTTTCGTCAGGAATCCCACCCCGGTTTAAATGGTCAAGCAGGGGTGGCACAAGCAGGTGATACCGGGCCCACACCCTGGTCATATCCCCGATTATGATACAGGCTTTTTCACCCTTATTAACCAGCTGGGACAGGGGGGGCGAATCTACAGGTTTTGCCAGGGCATCATTGATGAGTTTTTCTTCGGAATCGCTCCCGGGCAGGGGTAATAATTCTGGTATGTTACTGACCGGCACAACAATATCTTCCAGGCTCTGGACAGGGCTGATTGCTTTAAAAGCTTCTGCTGCATGACGACAGACTTTCCAAATTTTTTCCTGGTCGGCAGGACCTTCGGCAACAAAAGCATCAAGAGCCCCGTTATCCAGGCAAAGCTCTCCAATATCAAGACACTCTTCCCGAATCTGGTCAGCATCGTTTCCGTCAAGCTCAATTATTAAAATAGCGCCTGCATCCTCGTAGCGCTTTTTTTCATTCAAAAATTCGCTGGTCGTATCAAGGGATATTTTATCCATAAATTCTATTCCTGTCGGTATAATGCGCATGGTATTCATGATCAGCGGGACGGCATCAATTGCCGACTGCGCATCTTCAAAAAGAACCATCATGTCAATTTTTGCTTTTGGCAGGGGAAGCAGCTTAACAAATATCTTGGAAAAAATCCCCAGAGTCCCTTCAGAACCAATCATCAGCTGTAGTATGTTGTAACCTGTTACATCTTTAACTCTTTTTCCCCCAAAAGTACAAATTTCCCCGGAAGGTAAAACCACTTCCAGTCCTGTAATGTAACGCCCCGTCACGCCATATTTTATTGCCCTTCCTCCTCCGGCATTTTCAGCCACATTTCCACCGATATAACACATCTCGATGCTCATCGGATACCCGGCAAAAAATAGATTCTCTTTCTGGACTTCATCATTAAAATCATTGGTAATAACGCCTGGTTCTAAAACTGCAATCAGATTCTTTTTATCAATTTCAATAATCTTGTTCATTCTTTCAGTTGAAACCAGGATTCCACCCGAAAGCGGCACCGCTCCACCGGAAAGGCCGCTGCCTGCGCCCCTGGGAGTAACCGGGATCATTTCCCTGTTTGCCAGCTTCAGGATGGCCGATAACTCTTCAGCAGATGACGGCTTAACTACAACTTCAGGCATTTTGGCAAAACTTATATCAGCTATTTCATCATGAGAGAAAGGCTCGAGCTTTTCAGTATCGTCGAAATAATAAATTCCGGGCCAACAATCCCGGATAGTTCCTCTATTATTTTCTGATCTACCGGCTTACAGGTTTTCATCATTTTCACACCACCTTATTAATTCAAATAAAGGTTTTAAAAAAAACAATTATAAAGTTTTAACAGCCACCTTAATTTAGCATATTTTCTTTCTGGCACCACTTTCGTTTTTTAACCACTTATGTATAATTATTATAGAGAAAGGAGTTGCTTATAATCACAACCACACTAAACCTTGCCCACCGCGGCGCATCCTCACTGGCGCCTGAAAACACAATCATCGCTTTCGATAAGGCCCTGGAAATCGGTGCAGATGGGATTGAATTTGATGTCCAGCTCAGTAAAGACAGCGTGCCGGTGGTAATCCACGATGAAACCCTCAATAGGACTACTGATGGTGACGGAAACGTCGCAGATTTCACCCTGGCGGAATTAAAAGCTCTTGATGCCGGCAGCTGGTTCGCACCACTTTTTAGCCAGGCTCAAGTACCAACCCTGGATGAAGTATTAAGCCGCTACTGCAGTAAAAACCTGCTCCTAAATATTGAGCTAAAAAATGCCCTGTTTCCTTACCCTGGCCTGGAAGAAAAGGTACTCTCCTGCATTACATCTAATAGCCTGGAAGATAGAGTGATCATCTCATCATTTAATTACGAAAGCCTGCTCAGGTGCCGCAAATTAAAACCTGCGGTCCGTACCGGTATGCTCTACATTGAAAAGCTAAAAGAACCCTGGCAAAAGGTCAAAGAACTGGGCTGCTATTCAGCTCACCCCCTGTTTTTTTACTTGCAGTTCCCGGACATTATCGAAGGCTATAAAAAAAACAACATTCCGCTTTACCCCTGGACAGTCAATGACCCCGAAATGATGGAATCACTGGTCACAGCCGAAATTGAAGCTATTATCACCGATTATCCGCAGGAACTGGCAAAAATAATTGAAAGCAGCCGTAAATGAATCAACCGGCTTTATTATCCTCGCGCAGCTTGCTCCTGCGGGCAATTTCTTCCGGATTCGCCTCTAGTCTGCGATAGCCTGCCCGCAGCAACACGAACCCCAGGGCATATACTGCAGCTCCACCAACAAACATACCGTGATTGCCCATTATATCCATCGAAAGCCCCAGTACACTCGGTCCAATCATCTGCCCGGTCATGGTAAATATATAGTAAAGACCAATGTAAAAACCGATCCGGTCTCTTCCGCCCAGATCGGCGATAAGCGGCATGGCCTGCACATTCACCAGGGCCCAGGCAAAACCAGCCAGCACGAAAATGCTACCGATAATGACCGGCTCGCGTACCGGAATAGCAGCCAGGAAAAGGGGCGGTATAATAGCCAGCCCGATCAGCATAGCCGGGATTTTTCCAAGGCGTGTGCCAATTGCCCCGGCCAGGAGGGCAAAAACCAAAAATGAACCGGCAAATGTTGTAAGAATAAAGGCTGCCCGTCCTTCTGTCAGACCAAGGGTTTCCACCCCATAGATGGGAAACATGGCATCAAGTCCTGCAAACCCGATAAAGTAAGTAAGCATGGATGCCAGGATTAAGAACTGGCCGAAATTGGCAGGTTTCAAGAGTTGTCCAATCCCTGCAACCGCCTCTTTTATCGGATTTTTGGGAACGGTTGGCAGGTTGTCAACATAGCGGGGCATACGGTCTGCTTTAACTAGGACAATTGCCAGGGTGAAAAGTAATACAGCTGAGCCTATCCCGAAGGTAAGCCTAGGATCTATATCATATAGCAGGGAAAGACCGCCAAAAGCAATTAAAGTTCCGATCCCACCCATCAGGTTTATAATTCCGTTGGCAGTAGAACGTTTTTCCGGAGGAGTATGGTCTGGCATTAGCGATATGACAGGACCGCGGTAACTATGCATGGCAGCAGTAAAAATAACTTCGGTAATTATCAGGGTCCAGAGCATAGCGGCAGCGTAAGGTATCGCAAAAAACGTTAGAGCTGCAACCGGCAAAGCCACCAGGACAAAGGGCAGGCGGCGCCCCAGGGGTGAATTAACCCGGTCAGACCAGGCGCCGATGATAGGTATCAGGAGCAGGCCAATCAGGTTGTCAGTTCCCATCAATAAGCCAATAAAAAATCGTGAATCTATAAATTCTCGGTACATCAGCGGCAAAAAGGCATTATAAGTTGTAAAGGCAAGCTGCACTCCCAGAAAGCCAAAACCGATCCACCAAATTTTTGCATAAGAAAAATTTTGATTATCATCATGCGAAGCCGCTGCTCCATTAGTCTTACCTCTATCCTTTTCAGTCATTCGCGGTCAGCTCCATTCAATATATTATTTTTCGCCGGAACAAAGTATTTATCACATCTATTTGTTTATAAAAAGAAACTTCTATTTTGCCAGCTTTTTTCCTCCTGCGACTGAGCTTTACTCGAAAATACTTGAAGTATTTCCAATATTAAAGTAATATCGAAATAGCGCCACAAGAAAAAAATGCCAGGGAGCGTGAGGATGTCAAAAGTTGAACTAATTGCCACAGCTACATTCGGACTTGAGGCTGTAGTTGCACAGGAATTAAAAGACCTTGGCTACGAAAAAATTTCAATTGAAAACGGCAAAGTTACTTTTATGGCCGACCAAAACGCAATTTGCCGGGCAAACCTCTGGCTGCGAACTGCTGACCGGGTTCGCTTAAAAGTGGGGGAATTTGACGCTGCAACCTTCGATGAACTCTTCGAAAAAACCAGGGCACTGTCCTGGGCAGATCTATTACCAGAAAACGCTTCTTTTCCCGTAGATGGTAAATCAGTCAAGTCAACACTGTTTAGCATTTCCGACTGCCAGGCTATCGTAAAAAAAGCAGTGGTGGAAAGCATGAAAACTCGCTACCGCAGGGAATGGTTTACCGAAAACGGGCCGCTTTATAACATTGAAGTATCTCTACTTAAGGATAAAGTCACTCTAACTATTGATACCACCGGAGAAGGTCTGCATAAACGGGGATATCGCACCGGCGGAGGAGAAGCCCCCTTAAGGGAAACCCTGGCGTCCGCCCTGGTCCAGTTAGCCCGCTGGAAGCACGATATCCCTCTGATTGACCCAATGTGCGGCTCGGGGACCATACCGATTGAAGCGGCTTTGATCGGTCGAAACATAGCCCCCGGTATAAACAGAACATTTGCCTCGGAAAAGTGGCCCACCATAAACAAGCAACACTGGCACGATGCTCGCAGGGAAACGCACGATCTCGCCAATTATGGTCGTAAACTTGACCTTACCGGCACCGATATTAATAATGATGCTGTTGAAATTGCCCGCAAAAACGCTATTGAAGCCGGGGTGGAAAATGCGATTCATTTTCAGGCCAGGCCTCTCTCCGAGCTTAGCTCTCAAAAGAAATACGGTAAAATTATCTGTAACCCTCCAT
>JBNJHL010000028.1:0-9983 GCA_051748445.1 Bacillota bacterium | reverse complement strand
CGCCTTAAAGAAACTGAAAAACTATACAGGCAAATGGGCAAGCAATTTAAGCAGCTGGATACCTGGTCTTTCTATATAGTTACTGCTCATGAAAACTTTGAATCGCTTTATGGTAAAAAAGCATCGAAAAGACGCAAGCTATATCATGGCAACATTAAAGTTCACTTCTACCAGTATTATGGACCGCGACCTCCACATCGAAAAAAAGGAGATAACCATGAAAATTGACCGGAACACTTACAACTATAAATCACTGGAGGCGCTGTTCAAAAACTCCCTGGATGCTACTATTCATATTGATCAAAACTATCATATTATCGATGTAAACCAGGCCTTTTTGCAGTTGTTCGAGTATGCTCCGGAAGAATTATTAGGTAAACATGTCGATGATGTGATGAATATGGGGAAAGCCGGATCTGCCAACATTAAACAAACAGCAGATGTTCTGGCAGGTAAAAATGTAACTGATCAAGGTGTGCGCTATAACAAGAACGGTCAGCCGATTCATGTATTAATAAAAGGAATCCCTGTTTTAATTAATGGCAAGATGGCCGGTGCTTTTGCGATATATGTAGATATTACCGAACAAAAAAAAGCCGAAGTAAAAATAAAGGAAAGGGAAAGCAGATTCAACGCAATTTTTGAAGGTTCTCACGATGCTGTAACAATTGTCAGTGATGAAGGATTCTTTGTCGATTGCAACCAGAGAACTGTAGACCTGTTCGGCCTGGAAAGTAAAGATGAGTTTTTAATGAAAAGACCGGCAGACTTTTCCCCCCTGTTACAGCCAGACGGGAATAGTTCAATGGACTCGTCGCGGTTAAAAATTGCCGAAGCATTGGATAAAAATGAACATATACATTTTGAATGGCTTCACCAGCGCAAAGATGGTTCAACCTTTCCAGCTGAAGTAATCTTAATTTCCTATCCATTAGAGGGCAGAATTGTCCTGCAGGGATCTATCAGGGATATAACTGCAAGGAAAGAAGCTGCTGAAAAGCTCCGCTATATTAGCTTTCATGACAGCCTTACAGGCCTCTACAACCGCAATTACCTTGATGAGGAAATGCAGCGGGTCGACACTAGCAGGCAACTTCCAATCAGCATCATTATTGCAGATTTAAATGGTTTAAAATTAATTAACGACACTTACAGTCATGCGACCGGAGACGAAACAATAAAAGCAGCAGCAAAAATACTGAAGAAATCAACCCGCAAAGAAGATATTATCGCCCGCTGGGGTGGCGACGAATTTTTAGTGCTACTGCCTCAGACCGGCACTGAAGAAACGTTACAGCTCTGCAAAAGGATCCATAACGTTTGCAAGAATGTAAGTGTTGAGGATGTCCCTGTATCAATGGCAATAGGTATGGCAACAAAAACAGATATGAACCAGAGTCTTTCCGACATAATGAGGGAAGCTGAAGATAATATGTACAACCAAAAACTAACAGAAAGCCGCAGTGCCAAAAGCTTCTTGCTGCGAGCCCTTTTAAAAACCCTGTCAGAAAAAAGTTTTGAAACTGATGCACATGCCAGGCGCATGCAAGCTGTCGCTCTGGAAATCGGTGAAGCACTGGACTTATCAGAGGAAGAATTAAAACGGCTTAGCCAGCTAATTATTTTGCATGATATTGGCAAAATAAATATTTCCGAAGATATCCTTACCAGGAATGGGCCGCTAACAGAAGAAGAATGGTTAATCATGAAAAAACATCCCGAAATCGGATACAGGATCGCCCGGGCAACTGAAGAATTTGCCCACGTTGCTGATGATATCCTCGCTCACCACGAACGCTGGGATGGAAAAGGTTATCCCCGGGGATTAAAGGGCGAAGAAATATCCCTGTTGGCCCGCATTACAGCTATTGCTGACGCCTACGAGGTGATGAGCAAAGGCCGCCCGTACAAAAAAGCAATGCCACCTGAGGAATTGATTTCTGAATTTAAACGCTGTTCAGGAACCCAGTTTGATCCGAAACTGGTCAATATTTTTCTTTCATTAGATTTAAAATAACTTGATCTCTTATTAATAATTTAACACGTTAGTCACTCTAATACCTTACCAAAATCCCTGTTTCAAAAAGCAATGATTAGAATTCACCGGTTCAATTTAATATAAAATAATGCAGATAGTTTAACGCCTGAGGCTGTCGTTGATACTTTTCAGCTGATCATAGATATTAAAAAGTAGTATGATTAACTCCATATATATCCTGAGAAAAATCACTCCGATTATCGCCCCGATGGGAACAGCAATAATAGAAACCAGAGCTGACACACCGGTGGTTGCTACTGCAAACACTGAGGATATAATCCCACCAAGTGCCCCGAGTGCTATGGCAATTAACCCGATAATAAAAATAGTTCTTATTATTTTTGGGGTCACCATTTCACTAAAACTTACATCAAAAAGAGCGGTAAAAAAGCTTTTACCCTGCTCCTGCAAAGATTCAGTGTCAAATTCATCCTTTCTTTGTGAAGCTTTCTGCGTTTGAGGAATTTCTTTAGTTGGAGCCTCTTTTTCTTTTGATTCCTGCTCTACAGAAGCAGATTTATCCTGTTTCAGCTCACCTTCCTCCCACTCACCTTCAATTCTTTTGCCGTCAGGCAAAATCTCTATACCCTTACCGTGTCTTTTTCCGCTTTTCCAGTAACCCTTAAATTTTCTACCATCCGGCCAGATAAAAGTGCCAATCCCGTCAGGCTTATCATTTTTCCACTGGCCGGTATATTTTGATCCATCAGGTCTTACCCAGGTTCCTTCTCCTTCACGTTTGCCATCTATCATTTCTCCTTCATAACGGCTGCCATCTGGATATTCCCATCTTTCTTTACTCATACTAATCCTCCTTTATTTATAACCGGCTTAATATGACAAAATATTCCCGCACATCTTTAAACATTTCTTTTTCTTAAATTCCTGCTTACCGACGATCTTTTTCCAGGTCATAAATAACCTTATCAAGGTACCATTCTTCATCGTGTCCTGGATGTCGCTCTTTTAAACTGGCAATATAACGATCTATAGTCTGATCGGCAGAATCAGGCGGTAAGTTCAACAGTTGCCGCAACTCTTTGCGTTTAGTGCCAGCTTTTCCTTTGCCACTGCTGCTTCGTTGTAAAAAGTAAACAGCAACTGCTATAATGACCAAAAGGATTACTATAAAAGCTCCCAAGTCAAAACATCCTCCTTTAAACATTTAATACAATTATACTGATAATAATAAAATGGCACAACCTGAGCCTGAAAAAACCTGGTGGTAATTCTTGTAACCAGGCTTGCAGTTTGCATTATTTAAGCAGATAGAAGAAAATACAGGTGTCACAAAATGAAATGATTTCAAAACTTTATTGATTGAAACTGGAGATCAAAATGCCTGACTGGATTCATTCACTACTATATATTGTGATCCTGGTTACAGTTACTGCCCTGTTTGTTTTTTACATAGGCCATCTACTTGGACTCATCGTAGGGGTTATAGTGGGGCATTCAGTTGCCAGCTTCATTGTTTCAAAGCTGCCCGGGTTCTGGAGTGATCATAACAATAACTAGTATTCTAACCCTTTTCCCTTGCAAAATATTTTTCTACTTCAATCCGGGAACGGGTATTAAAAACATCTGCTTTTTCCAGCCACCCTTTTCGGGCAATTGCCACCCCATGACCGGTATCATCAAAGCTCTCCATCCTGTGAGCATCAGGATTTATTGAAACCTGCAATCCCATTTCCTTTATCTTTTTCAAGTAACGCCAATCCAGATCAAGGCGGGCCGGGCTGGCATTTAACTCAAGAATTACTCCATGTTCTGCAGCTGCCTGGAACACTTTATCCATTTCCATCGGGGAGCTGTCACGGCCAAGCAATAGCCTGTTGGTGGGATGGCCCAGCATAGTAATCTGGGGATGCGAAAGCGCCTTTAACAGCCTCTCTGTCATCTTTGACTGTTCCATTTTTAAGCCTGAATGAACCGAGGCTATAACAAAATCAAGTTTTTGCAGGACATGATCGGGGTAATCCAGGCTGCCGTCAGATCTGATATCTGATTCTACCCCGCAGAAAATTGCAATCTGTGGATATTTATCCCTTAATACTTCTATTTCCTCACGCTGCTGCTGAAGGTCATCTTCATTTAACCCCCCGGCATAATAGGCAGACTGGCTGTGATCCGTTATTCCCACATATTCATAACCAAGTTCAATACAGTGCCGGACTATCTCTTCAAGGGTATTAATACCATCACTATAGATGGAATGAACATGAAATACACCCTTAATATCATCAACTTCAATCAATTCGGGAAGGTTACCGGACTCTGCAGCTTCTATTTCACCATTATTTTCCCTTAATTCAGGTTCAATGTACGCCAGATCCAAAGCAGAGAATAATGCTGATTCATCAGGACAAAAAACCGGCTCTTCATTATCAGTTTTAAAGAGACCGTATTCGTTAATTTTAAAACCGATTTCTTTTGCCCGGTGGCGCAGGGCAGTGTTGTGTTCCTTGCTGCCGGTAAAATGATGCAGGGCATACGTAAATTGTTCTTGATTAACCACACGCAGATCAACATTAATACCTTCTGTCACTCGTACTGTTGCCTTAGTTTCTCCGCTGGTAACTACTTCTTCTACCACAGGTAATCCGGTAAAATAACTGACTAAACCGGCCGGTTCATCAGTCGATGCCACCAGATCAATATCTTTAACGATTTCCTTGCAGCGCCTGAGGCTGCCGGCCAGGCTGACTTGATCAAGACCGGAGAATTCTTTTAGCCGGTCCAGGAGTGAGTCGGCAATTCGGCGGGCTTCACTATAAAAAAATTGATCCTGGTAGCGGCGGATAAATTCAATGCCTTCAAGAATATTATCCTGAGTTTTTTTCCCAAAGCCTTTCAGGTTAACCAGCCGGTTTTCCCGACAGGCATACTCAAGTTCAGCCAGAGTGGTAATTTCAAGCGTCTCGAAAAGCAATTTCACTTTTCTTGGGCCCAGGCCGGGCACTTTGAGAATTTCCAGCAGGCCTTCCGGAACGCTGTCTTTTAGCTCTTCATAATAAGAAAGGCTCCCGGTTGAAACCAGCTCTACCAGTTTTTCATTTAGAGCGGAGCCAATTCCCTTCACATCCTTTAATTTATCTTTCAGAACAAGTTTTGCCAGTTCATCTTCACCAAGCATTTCAATCGTCCGGGCAGCATTGTAATAAGCTCTGCTCTTGAAAGCACTTTCCCCTTTCAGCTCAAGCAAAACTGCAATCTCTTCCAGGATTTTAGCAGTGCCCTGCTTTTCCACGGCCAAACCTCCCTGATAACACCAGTATACCTGGGGTATTAATTAAGAAACATTTACAAATTATTTATTAGTAAGCACCGCGGGTCCGGGCTGCATACGATACCTTTTCAATTGCCAGCATGTAAGCGGCGATACGCAGCGATACATTCTTTTCTTCTGCTTTCTCTATAACCCTCTGGTAAGCATTTTTCATCTTCTGCTGCAGCTCAAGATCAACCTGCTCTGCGGCCCAACTAAACTGCTGCAGGTTCTGGACCCATTCAAAGTAGGATACAACCACCCCTCCACTGTTGGTCAGTATATCAGGAACAATGGCAATTCCCTTTTTTGCCAGTTCGGGTTCAACCAGGGGACAAGTCGGACCATTAGCTGCTTCAAAAATTACCGCGGCTTTAATCTTCTCAACGTTATCTTTTGTAATGGCATTTTCAAGGGCAGCGGGGATTAGAAAGTCGCATCTAACCGAAAAAATCTCACTGCTGTCAAGAGTTGTTGAATCCGGACATCCCGCTACCGAACCAGTTTCCTGCTTGTGACGAATTAGCTGTTCAATATCAAAGCCATCCTCATTAACAACCGCTGCACCGGTATCAGATACAGAAATAATTTTGCAACCCATTTCGCTTAGATGGTGCGCCGTATAGTAGCCTACATTGCCGAATCCCTGGATTGCCGCTGTTGATTCAGCCATTTTATAATTATTACTATTTGCCCAATGCTCTACAATATAAGCAACTCCCCGGCCTGTTGCATCCTTACGCCCGGGCGAACCTCCCAGGTCAACCGGCTTGCCGGTCACCACTGCAGGATTATAGCCGCGCAGTTTGCTGTATTCATCCATCATCCAGGCCATCACTTTTTCATCGGTGTTGACATCAGGAGCCGGCACATCCTGGTATGGGCCGATATCAACACTTATCGCCTGGGTATATTTACGGGTCAATCTTTCCAGCTCACCTTCTGACATTTTTTTCGCATCACACTTCACCCCACCTTTGGCTCCGCCTAACGGTAGGTTCAGCAAAGCAGTTTTCCAGGTCATCCAGGATGCCAGGCCGCGAACATGATCTATCGAAACTTCAGGGTGATAGCGAATACCTCCCTTGTGAGGACCCCTGGCATTATTATGTTGAACCCTGTATCCTTCAAATATTTTAAGACTGCCGTCATCCATTACCACCGGCAGATGAACTGCAATTTCCCTGAAAGGTATTTTCAGCCAGTTGCGGAATTGCTGATCCATCTTTACTTTATTTGCCGCCCTTTCAAAATGATGCTTGGAAGCTTCATTGCAATCAAGAAGGCGGTAATTTGTTTTTGTATCCTCTTTAGTCATGATTATCAATCAACTCCCCTTTTGTTTTATCTCTATTCCAAACTATAAGTAAATTTTCCGTTTTTTAATGAATGAACAAATTCTTTTACCGCTTCCGCACCTTCTATCATCATGGGAGCATTTTTTTTAACAAAGTTTTTCTCTGCCAGATCATCCCCGGGCCGGCTGGCAAGAAATGCATCATAAACTTCGCTTCCCTTGTAATCGACATAAGCTATCCTGGCTCCAAAAATATCAGGTGGCAGCAAAAGGGCATCCCCGGTTACTGTCGCAATATGATGCGGATGTGATAGCAGGGCTTTACTCAAGCTGTTGGAATTGTTTACTCCGGCCTGATTCAATTCACCTGCCAGGTCATTAAAATCAACGTAAAAATAGAAACCTCCGTCAGGCCTGGTTACTTTAAGACCATCTATAGAAGCAAATCGCTCATGAATTGTCCGGCCCATGATTCGGTGTATTTCCCTGGTTACATTAAAGTATTCTTCTATATCACTATTCTCCTTGTAAGCTTCCACGGCGGCAACCTGGACAGGGGTGGTGATGTTAGTATACATCGTGGCTGCAAGCTTTTTCAGCCCTTCCTCTATTTTACGGCAATCGGCATCCGGCAGATGGCAGGTGCCCAGCCGGTAGCCACCTGCCGAGCGGTCCTTGGAAAGACCGTTAAATACAAAGGTTCCTTCCGGATATATCGCTCCTATACTGTTAAAACTGGAAAAATCAAATGTTGTGAGGGCATATATTTCATCTGAAAAGACAATGGTGCCATACTTTCTGCATACAGCCGCAATATCTTCCAGCTCTTTTTTGCTGTAAACCTGGCCGGTCGGATTATTGGGACTGTTTAAAACCAGGAGTTTCTGATCACCGTTCATTTTTGAGAGGAAGCTATCCAACTCTTCTGCCGTCAATTTGTAGTTGTTTTCAGGCCTGGTAACCATGGGATAATACTTTTTACCCAGGAAACGAGCCTGTGGAGCGTAGCCGATCCACGATGGAACCGGGATAATGACATCCCCGCTGATAATGCTAAAGAGTAAAAAGAAAATCCCTTTTGTTCCGGGGCCTACAATAATCTTCTCAGGATTATTATCGAGACCGAAGTGCCTGGCGTTAAAACCGGCAACTGCTTCCCGCAAATCGTAAATTCCTTCCGAATCTGCATAACCACTTTTCCCTGCAGCTTTTTCAAGTGCTGTAACCAGCACATCCGGCGGAGAAAATGGTGACTGACCAAAAGCAAAGCCAAAATAATCAAAATCACAACCTACGGTGCTGCACTTTTCATGCTGTTTTGCCACCATCAGACCGATCGCCAGGTTTTCCGGCATCTCAATACGTTCTATATTCGCTTCGAATTGAATCTCAATCTTTAACATCCCCCTTTTTACTGGTCACTTAATAAATTCAAAACTGTTTACAGTTTATCACATTAACCCACAATATCCCAAGCAGAAGCGAGCATAAAGGGCAGGCACCGAAATGCCGGCGAAGCGAGCCCGGGAGCGGGTTGGCCTTTAGTGAGTCAGCCACCGAGCGAGAGCTCTGGATGAGCTTATCGCGAGGGCAACCCGGGCAAAAGAAGAGTGCGCATTCCCACCGGCCACCGGCAGAACTAACTACCGAATATGAAAGTTAAAAGAATGAGCCAGTCCTGTCGGTTGATCTATACCGTCCCGGGCTGGCTCTTATTAGTCAGTTATTAAACTATTTTTAAAACACCGTTAACTACATATCCAGATCCACCGTATAATCAGAAATAACCTCACCGGCAATCTTCCATTGACCATTTTCCCTAACCATCGGCACATCTACCTCGGTAGTTATCTTCTCGACCTCGGGATATACATCGCGAAAAACATCGATCATCATCTGCATTCCCTCTTCTTCAGTTATATTCTCCATATCTACTTCATCGCTGAACATAATCTCAAACAGCCGGTCCATCAGTTTTTCTGTTAGAATTTCCGGATCGGGGTGGGTATTGATGGTATTAACCATTGCTGCATCCCCATCAAGTGTATGTCCGGTCACAGTGATCTCAAGATGATCGAAAACAACATCAAACATTTGCTTCATAATTACCGCTTCAGGTGTATCTTCTGCCAGAGTATCTTTTATTTCGGCATATTCTGTTTCAAATTCATCCAGGTAATCGCTGGAAACCAGCTCCTCCGCCCGGTCTAGATCGAAGTCCCGAATCGCATCAACAAAATCATGTATAACTTGTTCTGGATTATCAGGATCTACATTCATCTCATCTTCTTCAAGCAAAGAATCTTCTTCTGCACCACCCGGCAGATCGCAACCTGATACCAGCAGCAGGCTTAAAAACATTATAACCACTGAAATAAACAATGTTTTTTTCATGATAAAACTCCTTCTTAGTATAATACAGGGGAAGTTAGCACCTCCCTTGCTTAAACTTACCAGTAATTGACCCAAAAGGCAAACTTAACTGGTACTGGCCAGGCATTCCGTAAATGCCCTTCAAATAAAGCCCCAAATAATGCCAAATAGCGATTTCAGGGCAAAAACAGGGTAAAGGCAAAAAAGAGTGCAATACCCTGGCCACGGGCACCGGGTGCCTGAGGCTAAAATAAACCTTTATGCGGGGGTTTCAGGACTACTCGAACGGCATGCTTGCTATCTCAGCCGGGATCCCATAGCTCCTTGCTCACGGACCAGAAAGTGATCTTGATCATCTCGCGCAGTGATAAAAGCGAGTTTTGCCTCTTAAAAGAGGCTGGCAGCCTGCGGTGGTAGAAAAGAAATGTCAGGTTCATCGCAATCACCGCCAAATAGAGCATTACCATAAATGCTGTTGGATCGTGATGATAGTTGTGCCCAAAACCCCAAAACTTTTTCAAATCATGAAATGCCTTGTTCTCTATGTCCCACCTCCGATGTAGTATTCTCCATAGTGTTTCAGTCGGTACAGTAGTCTCATCAGCCGTAGTAACCAGATGAGTAACCACCGGTTCGCTTAAAACCTTGCCGGTATGGCTGACCCTCGTCTCTTCGATTCTCAAAACCCGCAGGGGAACTTTGACTTTGGCCCAGCTTTCAAAACCTTCGCTATCCCAGATTCTTACACGGTAGTGATACTTGCGGCCGCTGGTATCATCATCCGGGTACCAGGAACTGTTAAGCGATAACGCAGCCGAAAAGTCCGGCTTTCGTTCGGCAAACAGCCCTTCAGCATCAGCAATAATCTGGTAGTTCTGCTGCTTGACCCGAATCACAGCGATCATATTCTGAGTTATGATCTCATTGATGATCGGTGCTTTGGCATACAGTGAATCTAAGGTAATAATATCGGTGTAGCGATTATGCCGCCGGTTAAGCTCTTTTAA
>JBNJHL010000027.1:0-17574 GCA_051748445.1 Bacillota bacterium | reverse complement strand
GGTCACCTGTTTTTTTCTCCAGTATTACCCCAACTCCATGATCAATATCATTTCCCCTGGCCGCCCTGCCTGCTCCCAGTGAAACGGCTGCCGCACCAATAGATCCAGCATCAAGGCGAGAAACATAGCCGAAACCGGCAGCCTTTACCGGGTAGAGTTTTTCAGCACGTGGCAGTAAATCAGGATTATCAATAGCCCTTATATCTCCGCCCTGGTTTATAACCATTTTCCTGAATTTGTCCAAAGCCCTGCCAGAGGATATTGCTTTTTCAAGAACAACTCCACCCTGTTTCGGATCATACACTTTTCCTGCCATGTAAAGCATCCTGCCACCGAGTTCCAGGCAAAGCTCCTTTAAATCAGATGGACCTGAGCCTTGCAGGGTTACCAGCGCCTCTTTTACCTCAAGGGCGTTGCCAACTGCAAAGCCGAGGGGTTGGTCCATCCCGGTTATTACGGCAGCAGTTTCACAGCCTGCCCTGCTGCCGATCGCTATCATCAGGCGGGCCAGCTCATAGGCATCTTCAAGTTCTTTTAAGAATGCTCCATTACCAACTTTAACATCGATAACCAGGTATTTTGCTCCCGATGCCAGTTTTTTACTCATAATACTGGCTGCAATCAGGGACAGACTATCAACCGTTGCAGTTACATCCCTTAAAGCATACAGTTTCTTGTCGGCGGGAACCAGGTTTGTAGTTTGGCCCGTTATAACCAGGCCAATCTCTTTTACTGCCGACATTAATTCACTACCGGAGAGATTAACCCTGAACCCTGGTATTGATTCCAGTTTATCGAGGGTTCCCCCGGTATGCCCCAATCCCCGGCCTGAGAGCTTGGCTACGGGAACCCCTGCTGCTGCAACCATGGGCAGCAGGACAAGAGTCGTTTTATCACCGACGCCTCCAGTACTGTGCTTGTCCACCAGAGCCGCACTGATAGAATCGAAAGATAAGCTGTCACCGGATGCAACCATTGCATCAGTCAGGTAAAACAGTTCTTCTTCTGACATGCCCTGGAAGTAAATGGCCATCGCCAGGGCTGCAGCCTGGTAATCAGCAACAGTTCCTGATACATAGCCATCTATTAAATATTTAATTTCAGGGCCGGAAAGGGCAGCCCCGTTACGCTTCTTTAGAATTAAATCATAAGTCCTCAATTTCTCACCACCCGGTTAACAGCAACCTTTACTTACATCAATATTCAATTTCCAATCCACAGAAACCTCTTTACAAAAACAAAAATCGCAACTCAGCCTCTAGTAACATGATGCAAAAAAGCTTAATGAAAAAAACTGAAGTGAGCGTAAAGTACAGGATTGGAAATACCGTTTTAGCACAGTCTGAAGCGAACGTAAAGTGAGCGCAAAAAATCAGGCGACGAAGTGAAGCCTGGCGCAGGTCGGCCTACATGGATGTAGGTTGCCTCGAGGAAGACCCGAATAGCCCGTCGAGAAGGGAAGCAAAGCGAAAGGCTGAGACTTCAGTCATATCCTAATTTTGCACGCAGCAATCAGAGTACGAAGGCTTTCTATAACGGTATATAAAGAGTAAACCGGGCGTAAGGCTGAAGCTAAGCCGTTGCCGATCCAGCCTAAACGATCAGCGAACTAAGTTTTCTTCAATATGCAACAAAAATGAAACATGGCTGAGTAAACACCAAAACATAAAATAACTTGCCAGTCTAAATGATCAGTAAGCGCAGTTTTCTTAAATAGGCTACTGTAATTAAATACAAGCTGAGTGTTAATATGTTATTTATTAATAAATGGTAATCTGATCGGCTATATTGTTAAACGTGGCTTGTCCGATCCCGCTGACATCCATAATTTGCTCCAGGTCGGTGAAAAACCCGTTAGTTTCGCGGTGAGCGATAATCTGGTTAGCCCTTACATCCCCTATGCCGGGCAGAGCAGTCAGTTCGGAAGCCGAGGCCTGGTTTATATTAATTTTACCTCCACCATCCGACATCGATGGTGACCGTTCCGTTTCACCAGTTCTGTGAATATAAACCTGTTCACCATCAAACAGTGGCCTGGCCTGATTTAAAACTTCCTGTTCAGCATCTTCACTAAAACCGCCGCCAATTTTCAACAGCTCAAAAACTCTTGAACCGGCAGGAAGCTGATACACACCCGGTTCATTTACTGCTCCGACCAGATGGACTGTGATCATCTCAGGTTCAACAACAGAATCATCATCTGTAAAGCTTTGCTGATTTTGACCGGCCAGGGCTAATTCACCGCCCGGTGATGAAGTCTGAACAGCACGCCACACTCCTCCCCCGATCAGCAATAATACGAGAAAGCCTATTACAAATTTTTCGCGCAGGTTATTCATCCCTTCCATTGTTTCCTCCTTTTTTACTGTAACAGCTGGTAAATTTAAATAATACTTTAATTTAACTGGCACTCAATAAAATAGAATCAAATAATTCGCTTTTGCTGTGTCTTTTTCCTGCAAAACATAAATATCCCGGCCTCCTTGAGAAAGCCGGGACAATTTTTAATTAAATACTTATAAACTTTTACTTCTTTTCTTCTGCTTTTTCCTGCTCTTTCTCTTTTTCTTCTTCGCCTTCTTCTTCTGGAACCACGATACCTAAAACATTGATGTTCAGGGATTGAACGGTTAGGCCGGTTGTTTTTTCGATATTATTGCGGATTTCTTTTTTAAGCTTATCGGTAGTATCAACAATTGACACCCCGTAATCAACAATAATATTTAAATCGATAGATACTTTATCTTCATCAACCTGGACCTTGATTCCTTTGGTCATATCCTTGCGGCCCAATCTTTCTGCAATCCCACCTACTACTCCACCGCTCATTCCGGCAACACCGGGAATATCGCTGGAAATTATACTGGTAATTACCGCAATAACTTCAGAAGAAATCCTTATGCTATCCCCTTCTTTGTCCTTGGATGGATCAGGTTTCAGAACTGCTTCCTCGGTTCCAACATTTTCATTTATTTTCTTTTCTGTCATACTGTAACCTCCTTGAAGAATATATTAAAGCCGCCAATTGATGCCGGCTGGCTTACACAACACGTAACCGAAAACAAGCAAATAGTCAAAATAATACAGAGATATATTGTAAATAGTTTATTTGAATTACTTTATCATATTATACAATTTGAATGTTAAATTGTCAAGGGAAGTCAGCTTATAGTACAATTTGACTAGATATCACATTAACGGAGAGAGCCTTCCGGCAGGGCAGGATAATCAGAGCCTCTTTTGCAGGAGGGCATTCCCGTGGTTGCAAGAAAATACAATTCATAATTATAGCTGCCGTGAGCAGTAAAACAATATAGCCACGTACTGGTTCAGCGATATGTCTATTAAAATAGCAGAACCGTTTCCAGACAGGTCAAGGCAATTCCTACCCTCAGCGCATCACTATGTTTACTAACTTACCCGGAACTGTAATCACTTTAACCACTTCTTTTCCGGCTAAAAGTGCGCTAACCTTTTCATCATTGCAGGCTTTTTCTACCAGATGCTCTTTATCGCAGTCTACCGGCACAGTAATTCTGCCTCTTATTTTACCATTAACTTGGATAACCACTTCCATTTCTTTTTCAACTAGTTTATCGGGATCATATTCCGGCCAGGCCTGCTTATGAACACTTTCATGGTATCCCAAACGATGCCAGACTTCTTCTGTCAAGTGCGGGGCAAAAGGAGCAAGTAGGATAATAGTTTTTTCAAGGGCCTCTCTTAGTACTTTCTGATTATGCTTGGGCAGTTCATCAGTCTGACGATATGCATATATTGCATTTACCAGTTCCATGATCGCGCTAATTGCCGTATTAAAATTAAAACGCTCCTGGATATCATAAGTGACTTTCTTTATGGCTGCATGGACATTGCGCTGCAGGTCAGCTTCTTTTTTGCTACTTGCTGAACTGCCATCACCGGACGAAAACTGCTCAAGACAGTCGGCAGCCAGGCGCCAGACTCTACGCAGGAAACGGTGGCAACCTTCAACACCCTGGTCACTCCAGTCAAGATCTTTTTCCGGCGGTGAAGCAAAAAGAATGAAAAGCCTACCCGTATCAGCTCCATATTGTTCAACGATTTCATCCGGACTAACTACATTGCCCTTGGATTTAGACATCTTTGCCCCGTCTTTATAAACCATACCCTGAGCCAGCAGACGGCTAAAGGGTTCCTCGGCATCAATCATTCCAGCATCATACAGCACCTTGGTAAAGAAGCGGGCATAAAGCAGATGCAAAACAGCATGCTCAATTCCCCCAATATACTGGTCCACAGGCATCCAGTAATTTGCCTCATCACTGTCAAAAGGAGCATCGGTGCAGTCAGGGCTGGTATAGCGAAGAAAGTACCATGAGGAACAAATAAAGGTATCCATGGTATCGGTTTCCCGGCGGGCCTTTTTACAACACACAGGGCAGGTGGTATTGATAAAGTTTTCATAGTGAGCCAGGCCCGGAACACGATCACCGGACAGCTCAACTTCCATCGGCAGCTCTACAGGCAGGTCGGAATCAGGTACCGGCACGATGCCGCAGCTATCACAGTAAATAATTGGAATCGGTGCTCCCCAGTAACGCTGGCGGGAAATCAGCCAATCACGCAAGCGGTAAGTAACCCTGAAATTACCCAGGTTTTGCTGTTCCAGGTATTCTGTGATTTTTTTGATTCCTTCCTGGCTCCCGGTCCCGCTAAAATCGCCCGAGTTAACCATGATTCCTTCGCCAGTATACGCTTCTTGCATTGTTTCATCATCAAGATGTTCGCCTTCCGGCTGGATAACCACTCGAACTGGCAGCTCGTATTTCCGGGCAAACTCGAAGTCTCTCTGGTCATGAGCTGGAACCCCCATTACGGCACCAGTGCCATATGCCATTAAAACATAATTGCCAACCAGGATCGGCACTTCTTCGCCATTGACCGGGTTTACTGCATAACGCCCGGTAAAAAGCCCAATTTTAGGAGCATCTTCCGAAGTCCTGTTTATTTCACTTTCTTTCTTAACCCTGTCAACAAATTTAAGAACATCTTCCCTGTATTCAGTTTCTTCGACCAACTGACCGACCAGTGGATGCTCGGGGGCAAGAATCATGTAGGTTACACCAAACAGGGTATCGGGTCTGGTAGTAAAGGTGCGGATTTCTTTATCCGGAAAATCTTTGATGCCGAAAGCAATTTCTGCTCCTTCACTGCGCCCGATCCAGTGCTGCTGCATAATCTTGACCCTTTCAGGCCAGCCTTCGAGGATATCAAGATCATAAAGCAGCCTTTCAGCATAATCTGTTATCTTCAAAAACCACTGCTCCAACTCCCGTGGCTCAACGACGGAAGAGCAGCGCCAGCAGAGACCTTTTTCAACCTGTTCATTAGCCAAAACGGTAGCGCAA
This sequence comes from Bacillota bacterium, assembly GCA_051748445.1. Taxonomy (GTDB): domain Bacteria; phylum Bacillota; class Dethiobacteria; order DTU022; family DTU022; genus T3SED10-7. Next base: position 12,184 of record JBNJHL010000027.1, on the reverse strand, counting down.
TGACTGCACCAGTTCACATCAGCTTTCTTTTTATAAGCCAACCCGCGCCTGTACATTAACAAAAATAGCCACTGCGACCAGCGGTAATAATCAGGGGCAGAAGTGTTTACTTCCCGGCGCCAGTCATAGCTAACCCCAAGGCGATTTTGCTGCATTTTCATATGCTCAATATTACGGGCTGTCCATTCTGCTGGATTTACATTATTTTCAATAGCAGCATTCTCTGCCGGAAGACCAAAAGCATCCCAGCCCATGGGGTGAATCACATTGTAATTGCGCATCCGTAGAAAACGGGCTAAAACATCGCCGATAGAATAAACTCTCATATGGCCCATATGCAGTTTTCCGGATGGATACGGAAACATTTCAAGGACATAATACTTGGTTTTGGACTCGTCTTTTTCGGCCCGGTAAAAATCTTCGCTTTCCCACTGTTTTTGCCAGTATTTTTCAATTTGAGCAGGATCATATTTTTTCAAGATTATCTTACCTCCAGGTTGAAATAAAAAAATCCGCCCGGTCAAGGGACGGATTATACCCGCGGTACCACCCTTCTTGGTGAAACATATGGTGGAGCTGGCGGGAGTTGAACCCGCGGCCTCTTCCATGCCAAGGAAGCGCGCTCCCACTGCGCCACAGCCCCTCGTTATGCTACCCGCTTATAACCGTTATCGCCGGTCTTACGGCAACGGCTAATTAAATTCACCGCAGCATCTCCAGAATGAGTTCAGCAGTTCTGCTACCGGTTTTCACCTGCCACCGGCTCTCTGTCAGTAACAATTAACTGCTTACTACTTCCCTTCATCGAAATCTCTATAGGCACCTCGAGTACATCTAACATTATATGCAGGGGCGACAGGCTTGTCAATAGGAATAAGTATCGCTGGTACCTGTTATTAGCTTATCTCCACGCGATTTAAGGAGCCTGACTGCATATCGATAATAAGCATAATATTGTCCGGCAAAACACCTTCCAGTCCAGTCAAAACTTTAACCGCTTCATTAGCTTGCCAGGATGCCAGCATTGCCGGAGTTGTTGCCGGATTACCCAGGGTAATTTCCGCGCCTTTTTCAGAAGCTTTTCCAGACCTGTAACCATAAATTGATTCAAGCAGAGGCTTACCGGGTCTGATTACAGCCATCTGGCCGAGAAAACCGGCAATGGCACCGTGAATCATTAATATTTCCAGTTTATGGCATGCTTCTGCCAGGTCATAACGAGATGATAGGTTATCAAGGCAATCAATAACCAGGTCACAATCTTCAAAAAGCTGGGTTAGGTTAGAGCTATTTCCACGACGACAGTATGCTTTTACAGCCACTGCCCCGTTTACTTCAGAAATTCTCTTTTCGGCTGCCCCGGCCTTCGGTCGATCAAGATTCTTTTCATGAGCCAGCATTTGACGGTTCAGGTTACTATCGGCAAAAACATCATCATCAATGATCAGCAGCCTGCCGACACCCATTCGCGCCAGCAGTTCAAGCACACAGCCTCCCAAACCACCGGCACCGGCAACACCAACGGTTGCTTTAAGCAGCTTTATCTGGCCTTCAATGCCCACCGTCCCTATATTGCGCTGATAACGCTCCGGGATAACCCCGGCTTCCAGGGCGGCAAGTTCTACTTGTCGCCTGTTCAAGCCATTTTTTTTTGCTAATTCTTTTGAAGCAGAGAGGGACAACGAAGTATAATCCTCACCTGCCGGATCAGTCTGCTTATCACTGGCTTCAATAATTGTTCTTTTTAATTCATCCATTTCCATCTTAACAGGCCACCTGCACTTATTCTAATTATTAAAATGAGCTGTTTTCACCATTTTCAATAGGCACTCGCGGAGCATCAGACCATAGTCTTTCCAGGTCATAAAAAGCCCTTGCTTCCGGTTGAAAAATGTGTATAACCAGCCCCCCATAATCTAAGATTACCCACCAACCTTCCCTGTAACCCTCAATACGTAATGCAATATGACCTTCTTTTTTCAGTTTTTCTATCAGGTGATCACAAATTGAGTGAACCTGAACAGCCGAGTTGCCAGTTCCCAGCAAGAAATAGTCAGCAACAATTGATACCTGCCCGACTTCAAGCAGGTTTAAATCCTGTCCCTTCTTTTCCGATGCCAGCTGAGCGGCAAATAAGGCCAATTCATAAGAACCATTGGCCTGACTCTGTACCAAACAACACCACCTCCATTTTTTTTAACTAATTTTTAACTGCTAATTCTTTAAAAGGCTGTTCCTAAAAGCAACCGAATCAGGATGCAGCATCAAACGCCTGGCGACAATAGATTGGATTGCTGTGTCAATAGCCGTTAACAGCGCCAATTCAAGATCTTTTTCAGCAGCCTTTCTAATTTTTTCTACCCCTGGAAACTGCCTGTTTTCTTCAATATAGTCTGCCAGGTAGAGAACTTTCTCAAAATCATTCATTTTACTGTGACCGGTAGTATGACAGGCCACAGCTTTTAAAATATCAGGATCGCAAATTTCCAGTTCTTTTTCCAGCAACACTGCTCCGAGCGGGGCGTGTAATAACTTATGCTGCTGCCTGGTTATACGGTCAAGAGGTATTTGTAGCTGATCAGCTATTCTAAGCAATTCATCCCCTCTCATGGGTTTTGCATAATCATGAACAATTCCTGCCAGGTAAACTTTTTCAGGATCAACACCGTACCGCTTGGCCAGCTCGGCCGCAGCTTTAGCAGTCCCAAGGCAATGCTTGAAAAGCTCGCTATCCAATTTTTCTTTCATTAAAGATGTATAATTCATTTATTACTGCTCACGTGGTTTAGCTTCATTGACAACCAGTTTTCTGCCTTCCAGTTCAGCCCCATCAGTCTTTTCCATTATATCCGCCATATTTTCTTCGTTCACTTCAACAAAACCATAACCGCGGGAGCGCCCTGTAGCTCTTTCAGTAATTATGCGGCATTCCAATACTTCTCCATACTGTGAAAAGAATTGCTGCAATTCCTCTTCCTTGGTGCTCCAGGGGATATTCCCCACGTACAAAGTCTTCTGCATTTAACCTTTCACCTCCATGTATATTATAACCCAGTCCGGGTTATTAAAGCCAGCTTAACTACCACTTCGATACAAACCATGCTTCTTAATATACTGCTCAACCGGTTCCGGTGTTAAATACTTAATAGTCTTACTTAGAGCTACCCTCTCCCTGATAAAAGTAGATGATACTGCCAGGGCAGGAATTTCCAGCAGGTGAACTTTATGCTTCATTTCAGGACAAGTACGATTTAATGATTCATAAAACCGATCGAGGGAATAGCCGGGCCGTGAAACAGCAATGAATGTACATAATCGCAGTAAATCTTCGTAATCCTTCCAGGTGAATATTTCGAGAATTGCGTCAGCCCCGGTGATAAAAAAAATCTCCGGTCCCGGATCATAACCGCAGTCAAAATGTCTTACCGTGTCAATGGTATAAGCAGGCTGCTCCTGATCTATTTCTAACCGGGTTACAAAAAAAGCAGGGTTGGACATAACCGCCAGAGAGGTCATCAGGTAACGGTGCTCAGGAAGCGAAATGGCAGCTTCATCTTTATGGGGAGGAATACCCGCAGGAACAAAAATTACATAGTCAAGATCAAATTGCTGTCTTGCCTCTTCGGCTGTAACCAGGTGACCCATATGAATAGGATCAAAAGTACCTCCCATTAAACCAATGTTTAAGCCACCGGACTTATTGCTGCTTGATTCTAGAAAAAACACTTGTCTCTCCCTTTCATATTATTACTCGTAGTAATAAAACTCTTCCTTGCCGATACGAACTGTATCGCCCTCTTTAATCCCCATCTTTTTCAAGTGCTGATCAAGTCCGCTGCGCCGGCAATAATTCTGGAAACGCAACAGAGCGTCTTCGCTTTCGAAATCAGTCTTTGCAGCCATCTTTTCCACCTCGGTCCCGGTAACAGTAAAAACATCTCCCTGCTTATTTACATGTATTGGAAGATGCTCAGTTTTCGCTGCCATGAAAACAGTATCAGTTCCAATATCGCTGGCCGCTTTTTCTTCTGCCAGTGCTGTTACCCGTTTAAATAAAAAGCGTAAAAGCTCTCCTAACCCTTCTCCTGTTACAGCTGAAATGGCAAAAATAGCAGTTTCATCACCATGATCCTGCCTTACTATCTCTTGCAAGTCTTTCAATTGCTCTTCAGCGCCGGTTAAATCAATTTTATTCCCGACAACCACTCGTGGATAACCTGCCAGGTCAGGACTAAAGCTTTTCAACTCGTCCTGCAATAATTTGTATGCCTGGGCCGGAGGCGGATAAGCATCACAAGAAAGATCGATCAAGAATAGCAGGAGCAAATTCCTTTCTACATGACGCAGGAAACGGTGCCCTAATCCGGCTCCTTCGTGGGCCCCTTCAATTAACCCGGGCAAATCGGCAACGACAAAGCTGCTGCTGTCATCAACCTTTACCACCCCTAAATTTGGAGTTAATGTGGTAAAAGGATATGAAGCAATCTTTGGCCTGGCTTCTGTAATACGGCTAAGTAAGGTTGACTTGCCGGCATTTGGGAAGCCGACCAGGCCTACCTGGGCCATTAATTTAAGCTCTATAAATATTTTGTTTTCTTCACCGGGCAAACCTTTTTCAGCAATACGGGGAACCCTGCGACGTGAAGTTGCAAAGCGGGCGTTTCCTTTTCCGCCTTTGCCACCGGCTGCAACCAGTACTTTCTGGTTGGGAATGGTAAGATCGGCAATGATATTTTTATTGGAGTCCCGAACTACAGTACCCAGGGGTACCGGAACAAACAAATCTGCGCCGGCAGCACCATGACGGTCTTTACCCCGTCCGTGTCCACCATCAGCCGCTTTTAACGACTTTTTATAGCGCAGATCTAAAAAACTTTGTTTTGAAGGGTCAGCCCAAAGATAAACGCTTCCGCCGTCACCGCCGTCACCACCGTCGGGGCCGCCTTTGGGCACATACTTTTCCCGCCGGAAGGATACTACACCATTACCACCACGGCCTCCGCTTACAAAAAGTTCTAATTCGTCTACGAACATTAGACCACGATCACCTGCAGCGTCGCCTTTATAAAAGGATAGTATAATCAAAAGCCCGGGCAGCAAAACCCGAGTCGTAAAAGCCTAGCTAACTACTGCCGCTTCTTCTGGGTACACACTTACTTGTTTTTTCGCGCGGCTATCATGTTCAAAGACAACGCGGCCGTCAGACTTGGCAAAAAGGGTGTCATCACTACCTTTCCCAACATTCAAGCCGGGATGAAACTTGGTGCCTCGCTGCCGGATAATAATACTACCCGCTTTTACCACCTGGCCACCGTAACGTTTAACGCCAAGGCGCTTGGCATTACTATCTCTTCCGTTCCTTGAACTACCTACTCCCTTTTTATGAGCCATTTATTACACCTCTCCTTCATGCCCCGTTATGAGCTAATTTTATTAATCATTACATCTGTGTAAGGCTGCCGATGCCCCTGCTTGCGGCGATAATTTTTTTTACGTTTGAACTTAAAAACGGTTATTTTCTTGCCGCGCCCGGAGTTGAGGACTTTTCCTTCCACCGAACAACTATCCAGGTATGGTTTGCCAAACTGGGTTTCCTTCCCGTCGTTAAACATTAGGACCCGGTCAAACTTGACTTCTTCACCTTTTTCCACTGGAAGCTTTTCCACGCGGATGGTTTTGCCTTCCACTGCACGATACTGCTTTCCGCCTGTCTCAATTATTGCGTACATAAACAAATTCCCCCCGTAAGGACTCGCCGAAGCTGGTAGCCCAAATTTTATGGGCATTTTCAACCTTCTTCGTGCGGCATCAAATCTATTGCAGATTTTAACACTTGCTTATATCTTTGTCAATCAAAGAAAGGCTTCAATAAGGTAAAAAGAAGCGTTTAGCGGTAAAGATACTCCCTGGTTAACGGCAGTTCATTACACCGTTCCCTGCAGAATAATATTTGGTAAACATCCAGTCCACTACTTAAGAATAGTTCTGACCGCCCGACCAGGTATAACTTCCACAGGCGAACAAAACGTTCACCGTACTTTTCACTAACCTGGTTGGTTACGCTCTCAAAGTTTTCTGCCCAGCGGCGTGTTGTCATAGCATAGTGCAGGCGCAGGCTTTCCATATCTATAATTTGAAAAGAATACTCGGGCAGGTTCCACAGAATCTCGCGCAGCGAAGGCACATAATCCCAGGGGAAAATATACTTTTCCATCCACGGCATCGGCGGTGATTCCAGAGGCCTCGTTACAGTATGCAGCAGGGAAAGACCCTGCGGTTTCAGGATCTTTTTCAGGCTGGAAAAATAAACAGGAATAAATTCTTTACCTACATGTTTCAGCATACCCAGGCTTACAACTTTATCAAAAGTAAGCTTTTCCACTGCCAGGTCGCGGTAGTCAGCCAGGCGTACCTGTACCCTGTCCTGCAGGCCCTCTTCCGCAATCCTTTTCTTGGTTTCTTCCTCCTGCTCTCTGCTCAGGGTGATGCCAAGCGCCTTAACCCCGTAGTCACGGGCTGCCCGGATAATCATCCAGCCCCAGCCGCAGCCAATATCAAGCAGCGTTTCCCCTTCTTTCAAATTTAGCTTCTTAAGGGTATAATCAATTTTTTGCATTTGCGCCTGTTCCAGGCTGTCATCGGGATCTTTAAAATATGCGCAGGAATAGCTCATCGTCTTATCCAGCCATAGCTTGAAAAAATCATTACCAAGATCATACTGCCACCAGGTGTCATCCTGTTTTTGCTCTGAGGGTGAAGCAGCCCTGTATTTCATGAAGCGCTGAAACAGGCCGTCTTTAAAGCCGCCTTCCCTGAAAAGATGATCATTTTTTATCAGGAGCCTGAACAGGTAATGGAGGTCTCCTTCAAAATCAATTTTTTGATCCAGGTACGCTTCGCCAAATTGCATAACCGGCTCAAGCAGCATTTCCTTAAAATTGAGTTCTTCATGAAAGATAATCCGCACCGGCAGCTCCATGCTGCTATAACTCCACACCCATAAATTTACAACACGATTTTTCTTGACAGTTTTAAAGCCTTGTTATAGAATGCACATGTAATCAAAATTGAATACGTTTTTCCTTCGATCCATTTTCATCTAAGGTGACATCGTTGTCGCTACGGTAAATGGACGTTAGGGTTTGGCTGGAAACGGCCGGGCCTCCCGTTGTGGAAAGAAGGTTCGGTAATTGCTCCGCCTTATCGCATTTTCCAACGGGGAAACTGCGATTTTTTATTTTATGGTGGCAGTTTATTAAAAGGAGGTGAGCAATGATGAAGCTATCAGCCAGAAACCAAATAAAGGGGGAAGTTAAAAAGATCAAAGAAGGACCGGTATCTACTGAAATAGTAATCAGCACTAACGGCATCGATATAGTTTCGAGCATCACAACAACTTCAGCCAAAAATATGAATCTAAAGGTTGGCGATGAAGCGTATGCCGTAATTAAGGCCAGTTCAGTAATGATTGCCAAAAATGATTAGTTAAAAATAAATATTTCCTTCGATCCATTTGTTCTAAAGCTGAATTGATCGCTATGAATAATGGACGTTAGGGTTCAACTGGAAACGGTTGGGCCTCCCATTGCGGAAAGAAGGTTCGATAAATAATATATATCGCTCTTCCAGATGGGGAATTGCGATTATTTTATTGAGCTTTCCACCGAATGATTATTAACATCGCTTACTATCTATCAAATAATAATTGAAGTGGAAGGTGAATTTTGAAAATGTTACAAAATAAAAGTATGATTTTTAAAGCGTTGATTCTGCTTGCCCTGCTTCCTGCATTATTATTTACCGGCTGCGCCGAAGAAGCTGTTCCAGAACCAGAAGAAGTAGAAGAAGCTGTAGAAGAAGAGGCGGAAGAAGAAACGACAGAAGATTTTATTATCCTGGCTACTACCACCAGTACTTACGATTCAGGTTTACTCGACTTTCTTAACCCGATTTTTACAGAAGAAACCGGCATTGAAGTCCAGGTTGTATCCCAGGGAACCGGCGCTGCCCTCGAAACGGGATCCCGTGGTGACGCCGATGTACTTTTGGTACATGACCGGGCCTCCGAGTTACAACTGGTCGAAGAAGGCGCTTTTGTAGATCGCCATGATGTAATGTATAACGACTTTATTATTGTCGGTCCGGAAGATGATCCGGCCGGTGTGAAAGATGATGAACTAGTAGTTGATGCCCTGGCTTTAATCGCGGAAGGAGAACATACCTTCGTATCACGTGGTGATGACTCCGGAACCCACCGCATGGAGCAGCGTCTGTGGGAGGATGCAGGTTTGGATCCTGAAGGCCGGGGCTGGTATCAGTCGATCGGCCAGGGCATGGGCGATACCCTGAATATGGCCAATGAGCAGCTTGGTTATGCCATGACCGACCGCGGTACTTACGTTGCCATGAGAGACAACCTGGACCTGGTCATTGTTCTTGAAGGTGACCCCATTTTGTTCAACCAGTACGGGGTTATGGCTGTTAATCCCGATGAGCATCCTCATGTTAAGTATGATGAAGCCTTGATGTATATTAACTTCCTGATGTCTGATGAAGGACAGGAGCTAATCGGCTCTTACCAGGTCAATGGAGAAACCCTTTTCTTCCCGGGTTACGGCCTGGAATAAACTAGCCATACGAGCTGGGCGCATGCATAAAGAGCCACTTTGCACCTGTTAAGTTAATCACTCCCTTATGTTTGCGCCCTCTTTTTTTATACAGGAGGTAGTATTTTGTCCCGACTACTTGAAGGAATCATCGAAGCTTTTCGCCTGATCATTTCTTTTGACCCCGAATTGCTGCAGATAGTTTTTCTTTCGCTGCGGGTATCTATCATGGCCATTATCATAGCCACACTGCTGGCTGTCCCGCTGGGAGCATTGTTGGGCCTTAAACCAGAGAAAAGCACCCGCCTTATTAATAAACTTATTTTTACCTTCATGGGTATGCCCCCGGTTGTGGCCGGTTTAATTATTTACCTGATTCTATCCAGGCAGGGGCCACTGGGAGTCCTGGCTCTTTTATATTCTCCTACCGCAATGGTGATAGCCCAGGTCTTCCTGGCATCTCCGATCGTGGCCGGGCTAACCATGGTTGCAATCAGGGCCAGGGGCACAGAAGTTGAAGAAACTGCCCGATCGCTTGGCGCCGGTTCTGGCCTGGCTGCCTGGACGGTAGTGAAAGAATCAAGATTTGGGATCCTCGGAGCAATCATCACAGGCTTTAGCAGGGTAGTAGCAGAAGTAGGAGCGGTTATGATGGTTGGCGGTAACATCGCCGGGCATACCCGGGTTATGACCACCGCCATAGTCCTGGAAACCAGGCGGGGCAACTTTGAACTGGCCATTGGATTGGGTATTATTTTATTAATGATCTCATTTATTGTTAATTCAGTCCTTTATAACATCCAGAAGGGAGGCCAGGGTAATGTCAAGTAGCCAGGTTATTGTTGAATTAAAAAATATCAGTAAAGTTTATGACCAGGAAGTGCTAAGGGTAAAACACCTTATACTCAGAAAAGGGAGCATTCACGGCATTATTGGCCCGAGTGGATCAGGCAAAAGCACCCTTCTGCGGATCATTAACCTGCTCACTCCTCCCTCTGACGGCAGTTATTATTTCTATGGACAACCTGTTCCGGGCAATGGCCAGGAACGCTTGGCCCTGCAAAGGAAGATGGCCCTGGTTTTTCAGCAAACCCTGCTCTTCCGGGAAAGTGTCTTTAATAATGTGGCCTTCGGCTTAAAAGCTCGTGGATACAGCAGGGTTGAAATAAGACAAAAGGTTAACAACCTGTTAGAACAGGTTGGCATGGACCATCTGACACACCGCCGCGCCGATACACTATCAGGCGGTGAAGCCCAGCGCATAGCTATTGCCAGGGCTGTTGCTTTTGACCCTGAGCTATTACTGTTAGATGAACCGACAGCTAACCTTGACCCGGGTAATATTGAATCGATTGAAAAGATGATCTGCCAGATGAGTCGTGAAAAAAATATTACCGTGGTTATGGTAACTCATAATGTTTTCCAGGCCCGGCGCATTGCCGATGACGTTATCTTTATCGAAAATGGAAAAGTTGTTGAAATGGGGTCGGCTGAGAAAATATTTGCCAATCCCGATCAGGAAAAAACCCGCCTCTATGTCGAAGGGCGAATGATCTACTAAAGTTTATAATCCACCTCTCGGCGGGGCTGCAGCCCCGCCTATTTCTTTAGGAAACATTAAGCCTGACTACAAATAAGCTAATAAGTTAGTAGTCAGGCTTAAGTTTAAAAAATGTTTACTTTTTCAGGACAGCCCTGGCATAGGTGCGGTTTACCTCTTTTATTTCGACCTGGACTGACTGGCCGGCCCTGTCACCAGCACCTTCAACATTAATGACAAAACCCTGGATCCTGGCAATGCCGTGGTTGGGGTTTGTTGAATGGGGCTCTTCGATGGTCACATCCAAAATTTCACCAATTTTAACCGGCAGGGCCAGGGCCTGAATTTCTTTCTGGCTGCCCCTGGCTACTATCCGATACTGCTCAACATGAATATCTTCGATACCCCTGATAAATATCTTTCTCTTTAGCTCATCTTCAAGCTTTTTAAGGTTGCCGCCGCCGCTGCCAATAATAATTGCAGCCACTTCATGGTGCATCTCAACCAGGACGGCCTTGCTACGCTCTTTTTTTAGTTCCTCTTTCAGATCGCTTTCAATGCGGGTGCTGACCACCAGCGGGGTTAATACCCTCCCTGCCCCGCCACAGTAGGGACAGGGCTGCTGCAGGTACTCGGAAAGATCCTGACGAACTTTTTTCCTGGTCATTTCAACCAGGCCCAGGTTTGTTAAACCGAGGACATAGGTTTTTGTGCGGTCATTCTTTATAACCGAGTTTAACTTATCAATCACCTTGCGGCGGTGCTCCTCAATGCTCATATCGATAAAATCAACGATAATTATGCCCCCGATATCACGCAGGCGAATCTGGCGGGCAATCTCTTCAGCAGCCTCAAGGTTAGTTTTCAGGATTGTATCGGCCAGGTTGCGCCGTCCGATATAGCGGCCGGTATTTACATCAACCACAGTTAAGGCTTCTGCTTCATCAAATACCAGGTACCCCCCGCTTTTTAACCAGACCTGGCGGGCCAGGGCTTTTTCCAACTCAACATCAACCCCGTAACGCTCAAAAATAGGTTCCTTTTCTTTATAATACTTAACCTTGGGAACCAGGTGGGGAGAGATATATTCAACTATTTCCCGGACCTTTTCGTATTCATGTTCATTATCAATTAAAAAACTGGAAAATTCCTCTACAAAAAGATCGCGGGCAATACGGCAGGTCAGGGAAAGATCCTGGTATAAAGTAGCCGGAGCCGCTTTATTTTCAAAACGCGACGAAATACGATTCCAGAGCTGGACTAAGAACTGTAAATCCTGCTCCATAACCTTTGATTCCACTCCTTCGGCAACCGTCCGCACAATCAAGCCAAGGTCTTTGGGCTTTAACTTCTCTACTTCCCGGCGCAGGCGATCACGCTCAGCCTGGCTTTCTATTCGCCTTGACACCCCGATATAATCGGCTCCGGGGACCAAAACCAGGTAGCGCCCGGGAATGGTAATCTGGCCGGTCACCCTTGCACCTTTACTGCCGTAAGGCTCTTTGATCACCTGGACCATAATCTCTTCGCCAGTCTTTAAAAGCTTTTCAATCGGACTGCGGGCCGGTGGCGGACTCTCGTCATCCAGGTCAGTAAATATATCGTCGACATATAAAAATGCATTTTTTTCAAGCCCGATATCGATAAAAGCAGCCTGCATGCCCGGTAGAACATTAGCTACAGTCCCTTTATACAGGTTGCCAACAACCCTGTGCTGCAAGGGCCTTTCGATATCCATTTCGACTAATTTTCCTTTTTCCAGAAGTGCTACACGAGTAGCCCGGTTATCACAATTAACAATTATTTTTTTATCCATTCAGATAATCACATCCCTTCGGATAGGGGCCGCAGGTTTTCTTCCGGACCTTTATATATCTTCTCCCGGTGAACATGCCAGGACCCTGATTCTTTGATTCCGGAATAACATTCAGCCTGCAGCTGTTCAATAATAAAAAATGGAGATACTCCTCCACTGCTGCCCGCTTTTAAAAGCAAGCTCAATTCGAACGCTTGTTTTTCTTCCTGCTTAAGAGTTGCC
>JBNJHL010000026.1:0-18227 GCA_051748445.1 Bacillota bacterium | reverse complement strand
TACCCTGATCCCGGGGAACGTTTGACAACCTAAATCCCACCATTCATAAACAGCGGCCCTCTCATAACACCCCGGAGAGAGCCGCCTTTTTTTCTCCTGCTTAAGAGTTAAACCTCCATTATTTCATTCTCTTTTACCTCAAGTATCTTGTCTATTTCGTTAATTTTCTCGTCAGTTAACTCCTGGATGTCATCCTGCGCCCGCCTGCTGTCATCTTCCGAAATGTCTCCTGACTTTTCAAGCTGCTTGATACTATCATTGGCATCACGTCGTATATTACGGATGCTGACTTTACTGTCTTCCGATTTCTTACGAACGAATTTAACCAGCTCTTTTCGCCTTTCCTCGGTCAGCTGCGGAATAGCCAGCCTGATTACATTGCCATCATTAGTTGGTGTCAGGCCTAAATCAGATTTTAGGATTGCTTTCTCTATATCGCTCATAGCTCCTTTATCCCATGGTTGTATAACCAACAACCTTGTTTCAGGAGCACTTACCCCTGCCAGCTGGTTGAGAGGAGTCATAGTGCCGTAATATTCAACTTCAATTCTATCCAGCAGTGACGGAGAAGCCCTGCCTGCCCGCAGGGTAGAAAGTTCGCGCTGGTATGCAGCTATTACCTTTTTCATCTTTTCATCCGTTTCGAGATAAATGTCGTCTAACATAAATCACCCACCCCTAATAATTGTACCGATTTTTTCTCCCATTACCACTTTCTTAATGTTTCCAAGGTTTAACCCAAAAACAATTAGTTGAATCTTATTATCCATGCACAGGGAAGCAGCTGTAGAATCCATCACACCAAGATTCTGGTTAATTACTTCGATATAGCTGAGTTCCGTAAACTTACGTGCGGAAGGATTTTTCAATGGATCGTCATCATAAACAGCATCTACCTTGCCTTTTGCCAGTAAAATCACTTCGGCTTCCATTTCCGCTGCTCGCAGGGCTGCTGTTGTATCAGTGGAAAAATAAGGATTACCCGTTCCCCCGGCAAATATCACAACTCTTCCTTTTTCCAGATGGCGCAGGGCTCTTCTCCTGATATAAGGTTCGGCAACCTGCTGCATCTCCAGGGCTGTTTGTACCCTTGTATCAACATCGTGTCGTTCCAAAGCATCCTGCAGGGCCAGGGCATTGATCACCGTAGCCAGCATCCCCATGTAATCTGCGGTAGCCCTGTCCATACCTTTACTCCCGGCATAGGCACCGCGCCAAATATTTCCACCTCCAACTACTACAGCTACCTGAACCTGGTATCCTGTCACTTCTTTAATCTGTAATGCAATGCTCTCGATAACTTCCTGGTCAATACCAAATCCCTGTTTGCCGGCCATTGCTTCGCCGCTCAACTTCAGGATAACCCGCTTATACTTGGGTCTAGCCAATAAAGCACCTCCTGTAGCATGTTATATATTTCGACAAAATTAGCTAACAACCTGCTATCGCTCTATATTTTCCATTCCCTGTTTCAGAAAGCAACTGCATCAGTACATGGCTGAGTAGCTTCAAATAGTTAAAAAAAAGAACACTTTTCAGTGTCCTTTTTAAGCTTAGCCTTAACACGGAGTTTCTTCGTTATCGGTATTTTCACCGATTTCGAAGCGGCAGAATCGCCTCACCACAATATTTTCTCCAATTTTTGCAATCAGGTCAGTCAGTAATTCGCTGATTGTAATTTCTTCGTCTTTGACGAAAGCCTGCTCCATAAGACAGTTTTCACTGTAATATTTTGTAAGCCTGCCTTCAACAATCTTATCAATTACTTTTTCAGGTTTGCCATCATTTAATGCCTGGGCCTTGATTATCTGACTTTCTTTTTCCAAAATACTTTCAGGAACATCATTTTTACTCAGGTAAGCAGGGTTTGTGGCAGCTACCTGCAGGCAAAGATTCCTTACAAATTGACGGAACTCATCGTTACGGGCAACAAAATCAGTTTCACAATTAACTTCAACCAGGACCCCGATTTTACCGCCAAGGTGTATGTATGAATCAATAATACCCTGGTTAGCAGCCCTGCCCGCTCTTTTTGCAGCGGCTGAAAGACCTTTTTCTCTCAACAAATCAACAGCCTTTTCTAAATCTCCTTCAGTTTCCTGCAGGGCTTTTTTACAATCCATCATGCCAGCTCCTGTTTTCTCACGCAAAGATTTCACAACTTTTGCATCAATATGCATCTATTCCGTCCACTCCTCTGTCATAACTTTGCATGGCAAAGTAAATATTATTCACCTTTATCTTCTTCCACACTTTCTACCGGTTCAACCTCTTCTTCGGTCTGATCAACAGCTTTCTCAGTTATTTCAACCGCAGCAGGGCCTTCATCAATTACTTTGGCGGTTTCCACTTCTGAAGCGCCTTCTTCAACCTGCTCATCTGCACCAATAGTCATCATCTCACGTTCCTCAGATGCTGCTTCTTTAGTGGGTTCCTGTGCCGCTTCAATAATCTGCTTTCCTTCGAGCACAGCATCCGCCATAACAGATGTAATCAACTTAACAGCTCTGATCGCATCATCATTACCCGGAATGAGATAATCAATCTCATCGGGGTCACAATTTGTATCAACAATGGCAATGACCGGTATATTAAGCTTGCGTGCCTCAGCCACAGCGATTTTTTCTTTACGCGGGTCAGCCACATAAATTGCGTCAGGCAACTTCTTCATATTGCGAATTCCGCTTAAAAACTTCATTAGTCGTTCTCTTTCGTTTCGCAGCATCAAAACTTCTTTTTTGGTCAGCCGTTCAAAAGTACCGTCTGTTTCCATCTGATCAAGCTTAATCATCCGGTCTATCCGCTTGCGAATTGTGGCATAATTAGTCAGCATACCACCAAGCCAACGATGGTTTACGAAGTGGGCCCCGCACCTTTCCGCTTCATTGCGAATTGATTCCTGGGCCTGCTTTTTTGTACCGACAAAGATTATCTCGCCTCCGTCAGCCACCATATCCCGCACAAAGTTAAAAGCAGTGTCCAGCAATTTAACTGTTTTCTGCAGATCAATGATGTAAATTCCGTTACGCTCTGTGAAGATATAGTTTTTCATCTTCGGGTTCCAACGGCGGGTTTGATGTCCGAAGTGAACACCCGCTTCAAGCAACTGTTTCATACTTACCTTAGCCAAACTAATTCCTCCTTGTTTTTACCGCCACCTGCTTCATTGATAGAAACCATGCTTAACAGCCAACCGGTTCCCGTCTCACCAGGTGTGAGTTTTTAGATTTTACCAGAGGTAGTATAGCACAGTTCATCCCTCTTGGCAACGAAAAACTACTGTTTTTGTTGCAAATCGATCACCTCTATTATAAAATCAATATATTGTTAACAAACATGCTGCTAATATAATATACGGCACAACCTGCTGAGAAGACTTAAAGCAAACGTAACTTTCTTTAACAGGCGCAATAATTAAATATTGCCTGGCAGAGACACCGTCTGTTGATCAGACAATCGTTAATTACAGGGAGGTAAGTAATGGCTTCGATCAAACCCTTTAAAGGAATCAGATATAACCAATCAAAAATTCAAAATACCGGTGAAGTTATAACCCCACCTTACGATGTAATTGATGATGCAGAACAGGAACGCCTTCACAAACTTAACCCCTATAACGTAATCCGCCTTGAATACGGCAGGAAACTACCTGCCGACAACGAAAAGGATAACCGTTATATCCGGGCCGGTGAAACTTTCAAGCAGTGGCTCAATAATAACATCCTTGTGCAGGAACAAGAAAGCTGTTACTACCTCTACGAACAAAGTTACATCTACAACCAGGTTAACTACAGGCGCAGGGGCATAATTGCCGCTTTAAGGCTGACACCTTACTCTGAACGGGCTGTCCTTCCGCACGAGTTGACCATGTCAGGCCCCAAAGCCGACCGCCTGGAGCTTTTAAAAAACCTGCGTACTAATGTCAGTCCGATTTTTACTCTTTTCCCCGATCCAGAACTGCAGATGGATCGTTTTTTTTCAAGTATAAACCAGGAAATGCCCCTGCTTGAAGCAAGTGAACCTTCCGGCCAAACCCACCGCCTTTGGTCTATTACTGATCGCGACTTACAAAGACAGATTACATACTACCTGGAACCCCAGCCATTGCTGATTGCCGACGGTCATCACCGTTATGAAACTGCTCTTCATTACGCAGGTGAACAAAATAACTGTGACACGCCGGGGGCAGACTACATATTAACAATTATGGTTAGCATGAAAGATTCGGGACTCCTGGTTCTACCAACTCACCGCCTGCTGAGTGGTTTAACCCAATCCCAAAAAGACAAACTAAACAGGATTATCAATAAGGAATTCAAACTGACCAGCCTGGGTGATCCCCGCCAGTTGGCTAGAAAGAACTTGTTGAAAGAAATAAAAAGTGCAAGCTTAAATTTCAATGGTTTCGGCTTAATTACCGGCAGGGATGCCTATATCTTATATCCGCCAGGCTCCCGGTCAGGAAAAAAACTCCCGGTGGAACTGCTGCACGAGTACATTCTAAAACCACTGTTTGATGCCTATGATAAAAGTTTCGCAGATCAGGAAAAGATCAGTTATCCTCACGATCTTGATACCGCTGTAGATGATGTAGTAACCGGTTATGCCGATACAGCCTTCATCCTCGAACCTGTTGCGGTTGAGCAGATTCTCGAGCATGCCCGACGGGGAAAAGTAATGCCGCAAAAATCTACATTTTTCTACCCCAAACTGCCCGGTGGGCTTGTCCTCTATAATCTTGATTTAAGCTAATCAGCTAAATTGACCAGTATTTGCGCTGCACCTGCAAAGCTTCTTCCAGGCGTGCCTGTGCTTGCCCGGTCGGCTCCAGATCAGGTGAACGCTCTGTAACCGGCAGACCAAGTTCACCCAGGGCATTTATAACCTGGATAACTGCCCCGGCCTGACCTTCGAGGTGATAACCACCTTCAAGACAAAGCAGGACCCGGCCCTGGCAGTGCCTTTCTGCAACCTGCCGCAGGCTATCTGCCATATTATAAAAACCTTGATGGGTCAGAGACATCCCTGCCAGGGGATCATGACGGTAAGCATCATGACCGGAGGATATTAAGATAAGTTCCGGTTGAAATTGATCAAGAATGGGAATTATAACCTGCTCAAAAATGATAGCATATTCAGCATCACCACTGCCGGGAGGCATCGGAACATTTACCGTATAGCCTTCTCCCGTTCCTCTACCAACATCTTTTAAATGACCGGTTCCCGGGTATGCCGGGCTCTGGTGGGTGGAGATGAACAGCACTTCAGGGTCAGCTTCAAACGAATGCTGAGTCCCGTTACCGTGGTGAACATCCCAATCAATAATGGCAATACGCTTTAAACCATAATCACGTTTTGCCACCTCTGCGGTAACCGCAATATTATTAAAAAGGCAAAAACCCATTGCCTTTCCTTTCTCTGCGTGGTGCCCGGGGGGCCTGTTCAAGGCGAAAATCTTATCGGAACCTGATCCCATTACTTCACGTAAACCACTCAGTACTCCTCCTGCTGAAAGTAACGCTACACGATATGATTCCGGAACAATGTAGGTGTCCATATCCAGGTTACGCTGGCCGGAATTGCATGCTTCCTCAATAGTGCGGATATAACCTGGATCATGGATCAGGGCAATATCTTCTACCTTCGCCGAAACCGGATCAATTTTCACCAGGCTATCGGCGGGGAAATGCTTTTCGATAGCACCAATAATATGCTCCAGGCGCTCTTTCCTCTCCGGATGATGCCCCTGGGTATGGATCAGGTAATCTTTGTGGTAAACAACGCCAATTTTATTTTTATCTTTGCTCACCGTACCACCTCATAATTAAGAATTCTCTTCGAGGGCCTTACACAGCCGGTGCCACAGGAAGGGACTTACCTTCTTCATAACTACCGGCCTGCCCGCTTTATTGATGAAGGCATGCTCTGTATAGCCAAAAGCCATTTTCCGCCCATCTTTCTGCAGTTCATAGTTAAAAACCAGGCGTACATTTTCCAGGCTTTTTAAATGGGTTAAAACAGATATTTCATCATCATACCTGACTGCATGTTTATACTCACAATAAGCCTTCAAAACCGGCAGATAAAGATTGTTTTTTTCGAATTCAATATAAGGAAGACCAAAATTTCGCATTAGCTCGGTCCGCCCCATCTCAAACCAGATCAGGTAGTTTGCATGATAAGCAAAACCCATTTGGTCTGTTTCCTGGTAACGAACGCGGAAAACAGTCTTATTAGTGTTCAAGCTTTATCTACTCCCTGTAATTTTAAAGTACGTTTGCTTCACCGCGGTAAACCAGGCCCCTGGTGGCATCAACAGTAATTTTTTCTCCGGGATTAATTAACTCACGGGCATTACTTACACCGACTATGGCCGGTTTCCCAAGGTTAATAGCCACTATAGCAGCATGTGATGTCAGTCCGCCTTCTTCCGCGACAAGAGCTGCTGCTTTTTTGATAGCGGGCAGATAATTACTGTTTGTGTTGCAAGCCACCATGATCATATTTTCTTTAAAATTTTCAAGATCACTTTCATTATTAATGATCATCGCTTCACCGCTGACCGCCTTTTTGCCAACACCTGTCCCCTTCACCAGGATTTCACCTACCGTTTCTACTCGCAACAAGTTAGTTGTACCGGAGACTCCAACAGGCACCCCGGCAGTAATTACTACCAGGTTTCCGTCATTAATTAAACCCTCTTGTAATGACACCTGGATTGCATTTGCAAACATTTCATCAGTTGTATTTACCGGCGGGCAAACTACAGCATTGACTCCCCAGGTCAAAGTTAGCTGAGTGGCTACCCTGCTGTTGGAGGTGACTGCAACAATGGGCGCACGCGGTTTGTACTTTGAAACCATCCTTGCAGTATGACCGGACTGAGTTGCAGTAACAATCGCATCAGCTTTTAGTTCGTATGATACATGGCAGGTACTGTAACTGATAGCATCTGTAACCGTTTTCTTGATTGTCCCGCTCATATCCTGCATGATTTGCTTATAAGCAAGGTCTTTCTCTGTCCTTACCGCAATTCGACTCATTGTTTCAATCGCTTCTACCGGGAAACGGCCAACTGCCGTTTCCCCGGAAAGCATTACTGCATCTGTACCGTCAAAAATAGCGTTGGCCACATCACTGGCTTCAGCCCTGGTGGGACGAGGATTGCGGATCATACTATCCAGCATCTGGGTTGCGGTAATAACAGGCTTGCCGGCAAGGTTACATTTTTTGATAAACTCTTTCTGCAGCATCGGCACATCTTCAGGCGGAATCTCCACCCCTAGGTCACCCCTGGCCACCATTATTCCATCAGATACCTCCAGTATTTCCTCGAAATTCTCAACACCTTCCAGGCTCTCGATCTTGGCCAATATCATTATACTTCCGTTCTGATCTTCAACCAGCGCTCTTATTTCCAGGATGTCTTCCACGCTGCGGGCAAATGAAGCCGCCAGAAAATCAACTTCGTATTCCAGGGCAGTAATAATATCCCGGCGGTCATCATCATCGACAGCAGGCAGGTTGATCCTGGTTCCCGGGGTGTTCAGACCCTTATAGCTGCGCAGTTCCCCTCCGTGCAGAATCCGGCAGCGTATATCCCGGCCCTCCAGCTCAATCACTTCCAGGGTTATCAAGCCGTCATCAATCAAAACCCTGCACCCCGGCCTTAAATCCTCATGTAAGTTATCATAGGTTACTCCTACCCGTTCTGCAGAACCGATCACGTCTTCGGTGGTCAGGATAATTTCCCGGCCCTCTTCAAGCATCACATGATCTTCCTGTAGATCGCCAGTCCTTACCTCCGGACCACGGGTGTCGAAAATAAACCCAACATTTTTTTCCATATCGGAGCTAACCGCACGAATCAACTCCAGGCGGCGGATATGATCCTCACTGGTACTGTGGGAAAGGTTTAACCTGGCCACATCCATCCCTGCTGTTATTGATTCTTTAATTCTTTCTTCTGTTTCTATGCTTGGCCCGACAGTACAAACAATTTTAGTCCGACGCATAAATATACCCTCCAAATAAAAAGCATAAATAACATATTCTGAATCCTCACTTCTAATTGCTTAAAAACAACTATCTTGACAGCACCATAGCCAGTTTATACAGTTCTTCCGGGAACGACCTGGCTCCATCAAAGCTTTCTTTTAAAGAGGCGGCGAATACTGCATTTCCCCTGATTGCGGTATAATAGCCACTTTTACCTTCTGCCAGCAAATCAGTAGCAAGAGCGCCCATTCTGCTGCCAAGCAACCTGTCAACAGCGCTGGGACTGCCCCCCCTTTGAATATGCCCCAGCACGGTGACCCGGATATCTGAGTTTATCCTTTTTTTAATTTCCTCACTAATTTCAAAAACATTACCGGCTCCTTCAGCAACGACAATAATACTGTGCGCTTTCCGCCGCCTGATACCACGCCGCACCCTTTCACAAACTTCATCTAAATCATACTCAATTTCAGGAACCAGGATCGATTCAGCACCCCCGGCCAAGCCGGCGTCCAATGCTAAGAAGCCGTTATTGCGCCCCATAACCTCGAGCAGAAAAATTCTCTCATGTGAAGTTGCCGTATCCCGCAGCCTGTTAACGGCATCAAGGATAGTATTAACCGCAGTATCAAAACCGATAGTCTGCTCTGTTCCTTTAATGTCGTTATCAATAGTGGCGGGAACACAGCTCACGCTAATCCCACGTTCCGCCAGGGTTATAGCACCTTTAAAAGACCCTTCACCACCAATTACCACCAGTCCTTCGATGCCTTCCTCTTTAAGACGAGCAGCAGCCTGATCCTGGTAAGCAGGCTCAAACATTTCCGGAGCACGCGCTGTCAATAGAATTGTTCCACCTCGATGGATAATATCGGCCACCGATCCCAGTTCCATATCGATCAGATTATTTTCACTGAGCAGCCCGGCATAACCGCGTCGAATACCGCAAATCCGGTAGCCCTTGCTGATACCACGGCGTACAACTGCCCGCACAGCTGCATTCATCCCCGGGGCATCGCCACCGCTGGTCATTACTGCAATCTTTTTCATGTTAGTGCTACCCCCTTTACTACAGTTTAGGAACCCGATCCCCTACCTGTTCGATAACCGCATCCGGACCAAGCAGGTTCGCCAGGCGCTTAAAGCAGGTAGGATCATCGCGAACCCAGTATTCTTCGTTTAAGATTAAAGTCTTTTTGTCATTTTCAAAAAAGAGGCAGACCGGAACTTCCCCGTTTTCCGCTACCAGGGTATCTTTTAAATCTCGTAAAAGAGCGCTGTCATGTGCTTCTCCTATTACCAGGCGCAGCAGTTTCTTTTCCCGGTTTAAAGGCTTGATAGTTTCTGCCAGTATTTTTGCATCCTCTTCTTCTTTCAAGTCCGTTCTGCCTTCCACCAGGAGCAGGTTATCTTCCTCCAGCATAGAAGAACTGCTTTCAAATAAATCCGGGAATATAACCAGTTCTACAGTTCCTGTTAAGTCTTCCAGTTTGACAAACGCCATCTGCTTATTCTTTTTCGTAAAAAAGCTGCGCATTGAAACAATAATACCGCCAACTTTGATGTGGCTATTATCTCCTGCTGAGGATAACTGCGCGCAGGAAGTAAGGTTCGGCATGTTCTCCAAAATCTCCCGGTAGGGGCCCAGGGGATGACCGGAGATGTATAAACCGAGCATCTCTTTTTCCAAAGACAACCTTTCCTTATCGGTAAAAGGTTCTATATCCGGCAGCTCATCGTTTAGCATCTCTTCTTTTACACTTTCTTCCATCAAGGAAAACATTGAAATCTGGCCATTTTCCCGCTCACGTTGAGCAGAATGACCCTGGGCCAGGACATCATCAATGATAGCCAAATACTGGGCCCGGTGGCCCCCCAGAGAATCAAAGGCCCCGCACTTAACCAGGCTTTCAAGCACCTTACGGTTGCAGGCACGCATATCAACTCTTGAAACAAAGTCACGCATGGAAACAAAGGGTTTTTCCTTACGAGCCTGGATTATCGAGTCGATCGCTCCCAATCCGACATTTTTAACAGCAGCCAGCCCGAAACAGATCCTGTTTTCTCCTCTCGGAGTAAAGTGAGTATCGCTTTCATTAATATCGGGTGGTAATAACTCAATGCCCATCCGCTTACAATCGGCAATATAGAGGGCAACCTTATCACTGTTAGAATAATAGACAGTCATCAGGGCCGCCATAAATTCAACCGGATAATTCGCTTTCAGATAAGCAGTCTGGTATGCAATCATGGCGTAAGCAGCAGCATGGGACTTGTTGAAACCATAAGAAGCAAATTTTAATATCAGGTCATAAATTTCTTCCGCCAGTTGCCCCGAATAACCGTTTTCAATACAGCCGTTGATGAAAAGCTGCCTCTGTTCATCAAGGATTTCCATTTTCTTTTTACCGATAGCCCGGCGCAGCAGATCGGCCTGCCCGAGGGTAAAACCGGCCATACGGGCAGCAATTTCCATAATCTGTTCCTGGTAAACAATAACCCCGTATGTTTCATTAAGAATCGGCTCAAGAACCGGGTGTGAATATTTGATCTCCCTTTTTCCGTGTTTACTCTCAACAAACACAGGAATCTGCTCCATCGGTCCGGGCCGGTACAGGGCCACTACCGCGATGATATCTTCGAACTTATTAGGCATAAGCTCACGAAGAACTGAACGCATTCCCGTGCTTTCCAGCTGAAATATGCCTGTGGTTTCACCCCTTGAAAGAAGTTCATAGGCAGCATCATTTTCCAGGGAAATGTAATCTATATCAATGATTTGGTTGTGCCTTTTTTCGATATTCTCCAGGGCCTCACCAATAATACTCAGGGTCTTCAGACCCAGAAAATCCATCTTTAACAGTCCCAGGTCCTCCAAAGTATTCATCGGAAACTGGGTTACCACCGAGCTGTCCGCCGTCTTGTAGAGGGGAACAAAATTGATCAGCGGTTCTTCAGCAATAACAACCCCGGCAGCATGGGTGCTGGCATGACGGGGCATCCCCTCCACCGCCATCGACATGTCGAGCAGGTTACGGTAACGTTCCTCTTTATAGACACTCTGCAGTTCTTTGCTTTGCTCAAGAGCTCTTTTAATGGTCATTTTTGGTTCCATCGGGATCAGCTTGGCAATGCGATCAACATCAGCATAAGGGATAGCTAAGACCCGACCGACATCACGAACAGCAGCCCTGGCGGCCATAGTGCCAAAGGTTATAATCTGGGCTACTTTTTCCTGGCCATACTTATCGCAGACATACTGCATAACCTTATCCCTTTTATCATCACAGAAATCAATATCGATATCGGGCATGGAAATTCTTTCCGGATTAAGAAAGCGCTCGAAAAGCAGGCTGTAACGTAGTGGGTCAATACTGGTAATGCCCAGGCTGTAGGCAACCAGGCTTCCGGCTGCGGAACCGCGCCCGGGTCCAACAATCACTTTTTCCTTTCTGGCATACTCAATTAAATCCCAGACGATCAAAAAATAATGGGAATAGTCCATCTTGCTGATCACCTGCAGCTCATATTCCAGGCGCTCTTCAATTTCCGGGGTTATTTCACTGTAACGGGTTTTAAGCCCTTCATAACAAAGCTCTTTAAGATAACTGTCGGGATCTTTACCTTCAGGCAGGTGATATTCCGGCAGATAACGCTTGCTAAAATCCCTTTCTACATTACAGCGTTCCGCTATCTGCAAACTGTTACTTAAAGCTCCTTCGTATTCTGCAAAAAGATCTGCCATCTCTTCGGCAGTTTTAAAGTAAAATTCCTCGGTTTCAAACTTCATGCGTTCACTTTCTTCAACCGTCTTGCCGGTCTGGATACAGAGCAACACATCATGGACACCGGCATCCTGACGGGACAGGTAGTGTACGTCGTTTGCCGCTACAAGGGGAATCCCTTCCGCTTCTGATATTTCAAGCAATTTTTCATTGACTGTTTTTTGTTCCGGAAGGCCGTGATCGTGCAGTTCCAGGAAGAAATTATTTTGGCCAAAGATTTCCCTGTAGTCACGTGCCACCTGGTGGGCTTTTTCTAGCTGCCCTTTTAAGATCAGGCTGGGAATTTCTCCAGCCAGGCAGGCGCTCAGGGCAATTAAACCTTCACTGCATTCTTTCAACAGAGCCCGATCCACTCTGGGCTTGTAATAGAATCCTTCAAGATAACCGCTCGATACCAGGCGCATCAGGTTGCAGTAACCTGTATTGTTTTCAGCCAGCAAAACCAGGTGATACTGGGAATCATCACGCTTTGCTTCCTTTTGAAAACGGGACCTCGGCGACAGGTAAACCTCGCAACCAAGGATAGGCTTAACCCCGGCTTTTCTGGCAGCCCTGTAAAAATCAATTATTCCAAACATGGTACCATGATCAGTAAGAGCCAGCGCGGGCATACCAAGGCTGGCCGCCTGCTTAACCATATCGTTGATCCTGGCTGCTCCGTCTAACAGACTGTATTCACTATGACAGTGGAGGTGAACAAAGTTAGCTTTACTCAATCATAATCATCCTTAATATATAATTCCGCACTTATTAATTTCGACTTTTTACAGGATATGTCCTTTAGGCTGTAGAAATATACTTATAGTTTTTTTCTGCTTATGTTTATGGTAAATTACAGGCAAGAACAACAGAAAATAGCCGAAAAGTAACAAATACACGGCTATAATAATTAATACATCCTAACATACTTACTGAAATATACAATTATCTAGAAGGAGTTTTGCCGTGTTTAAAGATCGGGAAACTCGCCTCGCTTTAAAAATAATCCTTATAGCTGCAGCTGTCTTCCTCGTTCTCTGGGCTATTTACGTTTTAATGCCCATCATTTCGCTTATCATTATTGCGCTGTTTGTTGTCTACTTTATAAACCCGCTGGTAAATTTTTTGATTTCGATGAGATTAAAACCTCTATTTGCTGCCATTATAGCCTCTGCAGTTATCATGGTCGCAGTAATTTTATTATTCTACCTGCTTATTCCGGGCCTGATCATTGAATTCAGGCAGCTTTTAATTTTTCTGACCAACGAGTTTATCCAGGACTTGCCCAACCTCGCTATGGAACTGGAAGAACTGGACGAACGCTTTAACCTGCAGCTGACCCAGGCTTTTATTGAGTATTCAAACCAGTTTGTTCGCCAGGCTCCTGGTAACGTTCAGCAGATCCTTCGCACTTTAACTACCTTTTCTATGGGCTTAATCACCCGGATCTGGGTTGTGCTGGCCCTGGTTTTCCTAGTTTTTTACCTGGTTCAAGATCTCGACAAGGTCAAGCAAAACCTGACCCTGCTTTTTCCACAAATCTATAAGGAAAACGTAGTCCACTTTATACACACAATAGATCAAAAAGTAGGTGCCTATGTCCGGGGCACCCTTATGAAATGTCTGCTTGTCGGCCTTCTAACCTGGCTTGGCCTATCTATCATGGGAATGCCTTTTGCCCTGATGCTGGGCATCCTGGCCGGAGCTCTAAACCTAATCCTTTATATCGGCCCTGTTGTCGCAGCTGTTCCGGCAGTCCTATTGAGTATCATGCCTGATACACCCGGTGCTTTTCTGATAATTATACTTTATGCTATTGTGCAAGTACTTGATGCTTTTCTGTTTACTCCGTTTTTCCTGGGAAAAGCTACCGATTTAAGCCCTTTGACCGTTATTATTATGGTCCTGGTTGGAGCACAGCTAATGGGCCTGCTTGGCATCCTCCTGGCCATACCGATAACCGCTACCTTGAAAGTTTTGCTGGTTGATTATTACCTTAACCGGCGTAAAAATGAAGAAGCCAGCAACAAGGCAGAATCGTAAATATACGAGCTCAGGCCAATCATCTGCATTAATATCAACCCCTGGCTTTTTAATGCATTATTAATAACTTGTCAGCCATTTTGGGAGTTTTACCCCCACCTGCTAATTAACACCTGCACTTAATGATTGTTTAGGCGGGAGAGTGCATCAGCTTAGCTTCCGCAGCCTTATCGCCTGGACTGCCTTTGCGATAAGCTCAACCACAGTTCCCGCTTTGCCTTTGTTTCCATACCTGCACCTTTTGCCCGCTTCGGTTTACTTCAATCCCGGATAACCCTGCTGCCGCAGCGCTTCATAAAGAACCAGGGCTGCAGAATTACCCAGGTTAAGAGAGCGGGGAATCTGGTCAACCATGGGAATGCGCAGCACATGCTCTGCCTGTTCAAGGATATCCTCTGAAAGTCCCCTGGTTTCACTGCCAAAAACGAGAAAATCATCAAACCTGTAAGTTATCTCATGATAGTACTTTGTGCCCCTGGTAGTAAAATATAAAAACCTGCTTTCCGGATAAGCCCGTTTCAGGGCAGTAAAATCAGGATGAATCTCCAGGTCAAGGTACTGCCAGTAATCAAGCCCTGAACGTCGCACGGCACTTTCGGAAAGAGAAAAGCCCAGCGGTTCGACCAGGTGCAGCTTCGTACTGGTCATCACACAAGTCCTGGCAATATTACCCGTATTCGGCGGTATTTCGGGTTCAACTAAAACCAGATGCATTTCTTTTCACCTTCCCGGTGTAAATTAAGCTGTCGTTCACTGATCGTTCAATCCGTAATTGACAACTTTTAGCTGCATCCTTGCGCCTGCTGCTGATAAAACCGTTGAAGCGCTCCTGCTAGCTGTAGCAATTCCTGCCCGAACGATCAGTGAGCGAAGGATTAAGTAATACAGTCTTACAGTTTGCAACTTATTTCTTACTGCCTTTACCACTCTGCTCGGCTGGCGGTTGCGGCTGCTCCTTCTTCATAGTCTCATTAAACTCCTTCAGCCGCTTCAATACTTTCTGATTAAAACTGCCCCTGGTAAAGTTACCTTTCTTAGTCAGCTGTCCAGCCTTCATACCGGAAAGAAGCTCAATACCTTCATCTACTGTCTTGATGGTATAAATATTAAACTGCTTATTTTTAACCGCCTCAATAACGTCCCTGCGCAGCATCAGGCTTTTTTTGTTCTGCTCAGGTATAATCACACCCTGATCACCGGTCAGGCCGCGAGCTTTACAGGCCATATAGAAGCCTTCAATTTTACTGTTGACCCCGCCTACCGGCTGTATTTCACCTTTCTGGTTGACTGAGCCGGTTACAGCAAGATCCTGCCTTAAGGGAACCTCTGCCAGGCTCGAGAGCAGGCTGAAAAGCTCGGCAGCAGAAGCACTATCTCCTTCTATCCCCCCGTATGACTGCTCAAAACATAAACTGGCAGTCAGGTTTAATGGAGTCAGTGAACCGTAACGCATACCCAGGTAACCACTTAGAATTAACACTCCCTTGTTGTGGATACGGCCGCTCAAATCACTTTCCCTTTCAATATTAACAATGCCTTTTCTGCCAAGGTAAGTAGAGGCTGTAATCCTGGAAGGCCTGCCAAAACGGTAATCGCCCTGGTCAATTACCGAAAGTGCATTTAACTGCCCAACCACTTCACCTTCCAGATCCAATATAATATCGCCTTCTTGTACTGCTTCTATTACTTTTTGCTCATACTTATTGGAACGATAAATCATTTCTTCCAGCGCTTTATTAACCTGTTCAGGACCGATAATTTCCAGTCCCTCCAGCTCAGCCCAGGTATCTGCTTCAAAAAGCAAATCTACAATTTCATTAAACCGGGTACTTAACTTATTTTGTCTTTCCGTTAAACGGGTACTGTATTCTACAATCTCGGCCACTGCATGACGATCAAAGTGACGCAACCCCTGCTTGTTGCAATGGAAAGATATAAATCCTGCCATTTTAATAACGTTGTCTTCGACCCGATCCATCTCAACATCGAAGTCTGACTTTAACTTGAAAAGCTTGCGGAAATCCTCATCATAATGGTAAAGAATCTGGTATATGAAAGGATTTCCGATCATAACAACTTTAATGTTTAAGGGAATCGGCTGTGGCCGCAGTGTAGACATTGCAACCAGGCCGAAATGCTCACTGATATTTTCGATTCTGATCTCATTTGTTCTGAGCACACGCTTCAGCACTTCCCACGACTGCATGCTCGTCAAAACATCCCTGGCCTGCAGGATCAAATATCCGCCATTTGCCCGGTGCAGTGATCCGGCCTTAATCATAGAAAAATCAGTTACCACCATCCCGAAACGGTTTTCATATTCCACCCGTCCCAGCAGGTTATAATATGAAGGATTGGTCTCGTAAATCATCGGAGCGCCTTCAGTATCCTTGTTATCAACCAGCAGGTTAACGGTATAACGCATATCAGTCTGTTCCTGGCCCTGCTGTTTGCGCAGCCAGTTCATCGGATTCTGCATATCTTCCTCCTCTCCCCTGAAATCGGAAAGATTGGAGAGCACATCCTCCTGAAAAGCCTGCAGGTAATCTTTAAGCGCCTGATAACGATCATACTTCTCCAATAACTCACTAAACAGATGTCCGATCGCAGATAATCCGACCTTATGATCCAGCTCTTTTAATTTCTCTTTCATCTCTTTTTCAACCCGCTGAATGCGGCGCATTATGTCCATCGCTTTAAGCTGAACTTCGGAAGACTTCTTTTCCAGTTCATCTTTTTCTTCCTGGCTCAACTTAGCATACTCTTCCTCATTAATCTGTTCCCCTTCCTGCAGGGGAATAGTCACAAAACCAGAACTGGTTCTTTTCAAAGCAAATCCTTTTTCCTGGGCAGCTTTATTTAATTCATCAAGCAGCTCGGCCCTGGCATCCTGGAATTCTTTAACTACCACCGCTTTCTGTTTTTCATAATCATCACCGTCAAAAGCCTTTGGAATAGACTCTTTTAAATCTTCCAGCAGTTCTTCGATATCACGGCAAAATTCATGACCCTCCCCGGCAGGCAGGTTTAAAGCAATCGGCTCTCCAGGTGTTTCAAAATTGTAGACATACACCCAGTCATCCGGTACGGGTTCTTCTGCAGATAGTTTTTCAATAATTGACTGGGCATAACTGGATTTACCGGTTCCGGTCAACCCGGTCATGAAGATATTGTAGCCATGACGTTTAATCCGCAGGCCAAACTCGGTAGCTTTAACCGCCCTGTCCTGCCCGACCATTTCTTCCAGTGGAGGCACCTCGGCAGTTGTTTTAAAATCCTTTGCCTTTATTTTGCAAGAATTACGCAGATCTTTTTCTTTCAATTTTACCCAGCTCATATTCTATAGTTCTCCCCCTTTTTTGTAATACGGGCATAGATCAGTTAAAAAACAAGCTTCGCAATCAGGTTTGCGGGCATGGCAGATTGACCTGCCGTGGGCTATCAAGCGGTGGTGGCTTTCACTCCAACATTCTCGTGGAATGACTTCTTTTAACTGCTCCTCAACCAGCTCTACTGTTGTTGCTTCAGCCAGGCCCAAACGCCTTGAAACACGAAAAACGTGAGTATCAACAGCAAGAGCTGGCTGGTCAAAAGCACTGCTGATAATCACGTTTGCCGTCTTGCGACCTACCCCGGGCAGTCCGATCAGTTGATCAAAGTTTTCCGGGATCCTGCCGCTATATTCCTTTACGATGATCCTGGCAGCCGCAATCAATGATTTACTCTTCTGGCGATACAGACCGCAGCTTTTTACATACTCTTCAAGTTGCAACGGCTCCATTTTTGACAAAGTATAGATATCAGGCGCTGCCTTAAAAAGCGCCCTGGTAATCCGGTTAACCTGCCCGTCAGTTGTCTGGGCAGATAAAACTGTAGCTACAAACAACTGGTAAGAGCTTTTAAAAACCAGGCCGCTTTTAACCTGAGGGTAATGAGCAACCAGACGCTCCATTATTAATCTTATTTCATGTTCAGATTGATTTTTCGGCTCTGTTTTTGGCATATCATATTATAGATCGCAATATCAAACAGGTAAAGTGCTAAAACATTTTACACAGAACGATTTAGTAACTTCCACACTGCACTGGGTTGACTTTCTTACTATACTGAGACTTTCTAGTCGAATTCTAATTTTGCACGCAGCGATCATAGAACGAAGGCTTTCTATAAGTGTATAAAAGAATAACCCAGGCTAAAGGCTGAAGCTAAACCGCAGCAGTCCCAATCTAAATGACCAGCAAACAAAGTTTTCTTCAGCAGATAATTTAATAACTTAAATTATACTTACAGATAAGCGAAGCTTTGGAATAATATTATCAGTGCAGGTATAGGAATGTCGTTTATGTTAATTTGATAACTGTGTTTTCTGCCAGTTCCTTAATACCGGCTTGATTAAATCCAAGCTTTTCAAGAATCATCCTG
>JBNJHL010000025.1:13677-18570 GCA_051748445.1 Bacillota bacterium | reverse complement strand
GGAAAGTGGAGCACAAATTACAATTGAATTGGATCCGGACAATGCTCCGAATACAGTCAATAATTTTATTGATCTGGCCGGAAAAGGCTTCTATGATGGCTTAAGTTTCCACCGGGTCATACCCGGCTTCATGATCCAGGGCGGATGTCCCCTTGGCTCGGGTACCGGTGGGCCTGGTTATAAAATTAAGGGAGAATTCAGTGGAAACGACTTTGAAAACAAATTAACCTTTGAGCGTGGAGTTATAGCCATGGCCCGGTCCCAGCAGCCCGATTCGGCAGGATCCCAGTTCTTTATTACAGTTGCCGATACCCCCCACCTGAACGGCCAGTATGCCGCTTTCGGAAAGGTAATTGAGGGGATGGATGAAGTTGACCGTATTGTTTCGGTGCCCACTGACCGGCAGGATAAACCGCTTGAAAAGGAAATAATTAGAACGATCAAGGTAGACACTTTCGGAGAAAATTACAACAAACCCGAAATACTCTAATTAAGCAGCTCACCGTCATCAATAACCCTGGCAATGTGCAGATCCTTCACCTTTTTTAAGTCGAGATTATATGGTGAGGGATGAGGGGTAAGATCCCGCTTATAAAGCAGTCGCACCAGCGGCTGCTTTGCATATCCGGGAGTATTTTCAATTACTACTCCTCCGTCTCCATTGCTAAGTAAAACGTGAGTTCCTACAGGATAAGCCGCTATACTATTAAGAAACACCTTTAAGATTCGAGGATTAAATACTTCCTCTCCCCAGCCGAGAATCATCTCAATTGCCTCATGCACATAATAGCGATCCCGGTAATATTTTTCCGAAGTGAGCGCATCATAAACATCGACCAGGCTGACAACCTGGGCCAGCTCAGAAGTTTTTTCACCTTTTATTCCCCGGGGATAGCCCTGGCCCTGGCAGCGTTCATGGTGCTGTAGAATAATATCTCCTGCTTCTTGCGAATAAAGATTAGACGACCTAAACATATCGTATCCATGCTGTGGATGCTTTTTAACCGCTTCATATTCCTCATCAGTTAGCTTGTCAGGTTTTTTAAGAATCATCTGTGGCACCACAACAAAACCGATGTCATGCAGGAGAGCTCCAATCGCCAGCTGCCTGAGAGTTTTAATGTCATAATTCAGTTTAACTCCCAACATCGTAGCTATAATACAACAATTCACACTGTGCGCGAAAATGTAGCCATCAGGCATCCTGATATCACTGAACTGGTTAATTACCTGCCGGTGATCGATTAAAGCTTCCACTATCCTCGATACCACCGTCAGAATATCTTTTTCTCTAATTGCCAGACCCTTTTTATCGTGAGCGGATGCATCAAGATCTTTCATAACCCTGGCTATCACTGCCCGGCTATCACTACGCAATTCTGATTCAACCGGATCTGTAAAATCTATATCAGCGAGGTTATCATCATGTATATATATCTCACTGACACCCATTTGTTTCAGATAATAAATATGGTTAGGTTTAATCTCAATACCGGCATTCAATAAATACTGACCCAAAAACCCTAGAATCGGCTTCTTATTTACCATGCCCGGCTGAACATTATAAATCGATATCTTACGCAACTTGTCACCTTCCTGACACTAACAAACCCATGTTCAATCAGGTTCTGTGTAAAGCCATAAAATCTTCGAGTTTTACTACTTCAAGTCCTTTTTCCCGCAAACCGTCAATTATCGGTCCCAGTGCTTCAGCAGTTGCCCGACGACTTGATCCCTCACTGTTGATTAAAGAGCCACTATCATGAAATAGAATTATATCACCGGGATTAACCCGGTCCAAAACACGCCGCACAACTCCTTCTGTTGTCGCCCTGGGATGCCAGTCCTGCGAGGAAAGGCTCCACAAAACCAGCTCCTGCCCCAGGAGCTTGGCAATTCGTCTCATGCGCATATCATATAGCCCCCTGGGCGGTCTTAAGTAAGGAGGGAACACCCCGGTGTTCTGCAGGACAATCAGGTTTGTTCTGACTATCTGCGCTGTCAACTGTGGCGGTGCCGAGTTGGGGATAGTAATATGACCATAGGTATGATTTCCCACTTCATGACCTTCTTCAACAATCTGCTTTGCTATTTCCGGATACTGCTCCACGTGTTTTCCGACCAGGAAAAATGTTGCGGAGACCCCTTTTTCTGAAAGTACTTTTAAAATTTCCGGTGTATATTTGTCACTGGGGCCATCATCAAAAGTGAGAACCACCTTGTTGCCAATTTCGGGATTTCGCCTGATAATATCAGCTTGTGATCCAAAACCCTTATAAACATAAGAATATGCCAGGGCCATCAGTATTGCTGCTGCCATTATCACTGCTCCAAACCAAAGAAATACTTCACTAATTTGCTGGATTGGTATTAAGTAAGCAACAAAACGAGTCAGGCCATAACTAATGACCAGGGAACCGGAAACAAATATTAACATGATTAACCCGCGTACAAAAAGTCCAAACAGCAATATATAACCTCCTGATATTATACCGAACTGATTTTATTTGATAAAGCAAAAGGCCTCAACACGTATTCCCTGCCCGGCTTAACCATGAAGCTTTCACCTTTCCAGGTAAACTTTATTTTATCATTTTTACTTACAAACCCACTCTGGTTCTCAAAAAACAATCTGAGCAAGGTAGAATCAAGCAGAGCTCTGCCATCGGTGCTTTCCAGGTTGATCCTGGGAATGTTATAGCTGTGCTGGCCGGGTATTTCAACTTCCAGGACAGCATCCCGCGGATCAAGTTCAACACTCGGTGGTGAAAGATCCAGTTCACGGTCGATCGTGGAAGCCCACTTTATATATCCGCTGATTTTTTTCGTTTCAGGAAATATATAGCGGAAATGCTGGTAGCGATAAAAAACCATTTGCGTCGCCCAGCCAGAAGACATCCCAAATTGCATTACAGCAGGGTCGCCCGGGCCTCTTGAACTCCAGCCAACCTCACCAGTTAAAGCATTATATGTTTCATAAAGACCCTTTGAACGGTAAGCTGTTTCAATTATCCTGTTATGCAGTTCTTCTGCCTCACTGCAGTAACCATAACGGAAAAGAACTTCCAGGGCTGAATAATTGTTAATCATCCAGATTTGTCCACGCCAGTAATAACCGTCTTTCCTTGAATTATATGATGGATCATCAAAAGCAACGCTGGGTATACCGTAACTGCCCCAAAATTTATCTTTATGTAAAAGATACTTTTCTATAACTGCCTTAACCTTATCCAAATCTGCAGTGGCCCCGACGAAAACCGGCCACCAGACAGAGGGGGTGATCACTTCAATATATTTACCGTTACGCTTGTCCAACCAGGCCTGGCACTTTTCAGACCATAGCTCATGTTCAATCCTATTTTTCAATTCCCGGCCTCGTTGACGGTAATTAAAAGCAGCCTCATTTTCCCCTGCTTTTTCACAAAGGTAGGCAGTATTAATATAGGACTGGAAAATCCAGCAATTTAAATCAATAGCGCTGAAAAAACGTGGAACCAGTCCGATTACGAAGCTTGGCAAAAAACTGGGCGGGTAAAAGCGGGGGCTGTCATCCAAACCAGACTCAAGACCGTTTATGTAGGAAAAAAAACCGTTATGTAATTTTCTGTTTTCTTCCCACCAGCGCAGGTTATCTCGCAGCGGAGGGAGAACTTCGGTTAGAAATATTTTCTTTTGATCCTCTTCTTTTAATCTTTCGTAAATCCGTGCTGCCGACCATGATTGCAGGGGAGGTTGTGAATAAAAATCGAGGACACCGCGCAATGCATCATTTAGCTTGCTCGGAATCAGGTTGCGTTGTGTCCCTGCGATGAAAGTAATTCCCTTGATTTTTAACTTGAACCTGGCCTGCCTGGGAGCAAAATAGTTTCCCTCCAGCTGGGTTAGCAAGATATCTCCCGCTTTCTGGGGATTCCATTCACTCAAGCCGATTACATGCTGAGGGGTATCCCAACCCCAAATAAATGGGAAGTAAACTTTTGATGGGACCGAGCCCCAGCGCTTCATTTTATTACGCGGGTAATAAAGGCTGTTCTCAAGAGCCCAGGCAGCCAATTTTAATATTAGACGTGACTTTTTGCAATCGCTTTCATAGGGCAGCGGCAGTCGATTTTCAAAATGCTCCCATCTATCTTTCGCTCCTGCTTTAAGCGCTTCCAGGTTACTTAAAGCTCTTTCTGCACTCGTTACCGTTTGTTCAGCATCATCCGCTGAAAAAGATATTATAACCGACCAACTCTGTTTTTCTCCCGGTTTTAGATCCAGCCAGGGTCCAAGCAGCTTTTTCTTACGGATTGTGCCAGATATCGGCAAAAAATAAATATATAGTCTTTGGCCGGGAATACGGTGACAGTCTGCCAGCTGCAACCCACCATTTTTCTTCTTAAAAAAACTAAAACCGTTAAAATGGGGGTAGGGATTTTCCAGGTCACGGCCATGTGTCGGCAATAGCTTAAAGGCGGGCTTCACCTTTACTCCGGGTTCTGCTGCCTCCCAGGTGGTTTCCCACAGGGCCAGGTTAGTCTGCAAGAAGTAAAGTCTGCTGATCATGGTATAGCTGCTATCCGCTGATTTTTCTTCGATCATGTTGGGGTATAATTTAACTGCCCGTTTTTGCGGCTTGCTAAAGTGTACTTTACCTTCTTCGTCATAAAGGGCGGCTGCAAAATCATAGATACGTCCGGCACCAAAAGAGGTTATCGTGGCATAAAGAGCGCTGCAGGAAGCGGCTTCAGAGTCAATCACGCTTTTAAACCCACAGTGGCTGCCCAGTTCACTTAAGGGAGATCCACTGGTGCTGCCCGCTATATAAAAAGGTGCACCCTCAACTTCAGCATAATGGCGAAGTGGGCGCCCCTGGCTTAACCACTGTTTGCGGTATAGATATAAAGTCAG
>JBNJHL010000025.1:0-13667 GCA_051748445.1 Bacillota bacterium | reverse complement strand
GTAATGCAATTAATAATATGGATATTAAAATGTACAGTTTTAACAGACCTTTCCCGGCTGTATCTAGGCTTTCTAAATTAATATTAACATAAATTCCCGGTAAGATAAAATTGGCTGCAATCCCTGCTTTTATGACTAAAATGGACTGCCAAAACCTGCTAAAAAAAACTGAAGCGAACATAAAGTGCAGGCATGGAAATGCCGCTGAAGCAAGACCTGAAGCGGGTTAGCCGGTAGTCGGTTCTATCTGTTAAATATATAGCCTTATCGACGATACTAGAAGTAGGATCTTGCATTCTTATCCGAAGGAAGGAGGATTGCATCATGATCCAAAGCATAGCCTCCATCGCTACAAATATGCAGCAGGAAAAGGTCCAGGCGGAGGCGGGGGCCAGAGTGTCGAAAATGGTTCTTGACAATTCCAGGGCCCAGGGTGATGCCGTGCTTGAGCTAATCGAAGCACAAAAAGAAATCCATACTCATCTTGGAGGAAACGTTAATACCTGGGTATAAATCAAGCCCGACCTTGCTGCAAAATAATCCAATCCTGGATTTGCCTCTGCCCATTAAACGGCAGAGGTTTTTTCTATCATTAGATTATATCGGAACAGTTAAAGAAGAACACTTATATTTTTTCAAGCCGGCAAAGGCAGTCATAATAGGCAGCCTGATCGCCAAAGTCGGTCATACGGTCAGCAGTCAACCTGTTAACTGCAGCTCCGGAAAAATGCCACCAGCCCTCGACGATCATTACAGTATCACGTCTAACTCTTTCACTGCAGATCATCCCGGCTGTTATATGGCCTCGCTCTGTAATTACTTTAACCTGTCTTTTCTCTGACAACCCTTCTTCCCGGGCTGTTTTAGGATGCAGATGTATGGTAGGCTTTTTCCCGCTTCCGGGCAGGCGATGAGTTGAATGAATTGAATTGCGCGGGTGAGGAGTAACAAACCAGTACTTATAACCTTTTTCCTTCAAAAGACTATTGCTCAGCTCAAGCGGTGGGCGATATTCAGGCAAACCATAGCCGGTTTCCATTTCAGCTGCTTTGGAATAAAAGTTATACCTGCCATCAGCAGTCTGGAATTTTCCATCCTGCCAGGGTATTTCATTAAACTCTGGCAGCATAAGCGGCGACTGCTCCCTGATCATCTGTATGTTAATACTGAACTTTTCCGTTAACGGTTTGATCGATCTGGCTATCAGTTCATCCGGTCCAAGCTGAGGAAATTGAACGTGATCAAGCCTAAGCAGGCGAGCTAATTCTTTGAAATAATCATATTCTGAACGGCATTCTCCTGGTGGATCACTTACCTTGAAGCTATAATTAATACACTGGTGACCCATGGAATTGTAGTAGAAATCTTCTTCTTCCAGAAAATTGGTGCAGGGTAAGACCAGGTCAGATGCAGCAGCAGTGTCAGTCATAAAGTGATCCGCTGTTACAATAAACGGAACCTTTTTAAAGGCTTCCGCCAGGGAATTACTATCGCCAACCTGGACCATGGGGTTAGCCCTGCTTATATAGAGAAACTGAACGGACGGATCCTCTAAGGTCATAATCGCTTTTGCCAGCTGCGGCTTAGGATAGTAGCGACGCTTTGGATTTAAGTCATTACCTGAGAGGAAACCATGATCAATAAACCGGTCAACCTGGAAATTGACATAATTTACCCCTCCTCCGGTGCGGCCGATATTGCCGCTTAAAGCAGCGAGAGCATCAATGGCCCGCACAGTATTCCCACCATTGCTATGCCGCTGCAGGCCGATCCCAACTAAAATTGCAGAAGGGCTGTTTTGCACATATGCAAAAGCAAGCTCTTCGATAACTTCCTCCGGCACGCCGGTTATTTCTGATGTTTTTGCAGCTGTATACTCCCCGCATAGATCAGCAAAGCGGTCAAATCCAGTGCTGTGCTTTTCAACAAAGCCTTGATCAAAATAGTCGTTTTCAATTATCACCCTGGCCATACCAAGAGCTAAAGCCCCGTCAGTTCCCGGCTTAATCCGTACAAATTGATCGCAGTTATCGGCTGTTGAAGTCAATACCGGGTCAATCACTATCACTTTTGAACCGGCAGCCCTGGCCTGGCGGATATAATTCATCTGGTGTATTGATGTATAAGCAGGATTGCGCCCCCAGACAATGATCATTTTGGCGTTAAGTAAATCCTGGTACGGATGACTCACAACCGCACCGAAATCATATTTCTGGGCGGCCAAACCCGCACTCCAACAAAGGCTGCCTTTGTGCATGGTGCAGCCTCCCAAAGCACTGAAAAAACGAGATTCGATATTTTTAATCAGTCCGTTGTAACCACCGTCATAGAAGTGCAGCAATGAAAGGGGGCCGTACTCATCCAGAGCAATCTTAATTTTACTGGCCATAGTTTCAAGGGCCTGCGGCCAGGTAATCGGTACAAAGGAATTATCCTTTTTTAAAAGGGGTTGCCGCAGCCGATCAGGATGATTGGCACGCTGCAGGTACTGCATTCCTTTGCTACAAATCAGGTGGCCGGTTATCGGATGAGTAGAATCGGCTTCAATTCTCTTAATCTTCCCCCCGTCTTTTTTCACAATCAAACCACATTGATCCCAGCAATCAAGCGGACATACTGTTCGGATATCCTCCATCTGCTCACCTCACCAGTTCTTCAGACATGCTGTTTTGCCATGATCATAAAATATCACACTACTATGATAGTTAATCAAATCAACCAGGGGATTGAATATTTCTTTTATACAATCCTCAAAAATGTAGGGACAAATACCTACCACAGGCAAATTTTTCAAGGTGTTGTCAAGCATTTGCTCAAATTTTATCAGGTTTGCCACATCTCCATCACAGGACAACAGGTGAGGTGAACCTGACCCCCACATAGTACTGTAGCCAAGCCTGACTGTTTTATTGGCTTCATCTGACCAGGATTGAACCGGTTGACTAACTCCTGAACTCTTATACATGCTGCTTAAATCAACTATAGTCAAAATATCTTTTTCCTCCAGATCGTCTACAGGTATACCCCTGGCGTCAAGCTCTTTCCTGACATCATCGGAGTGTTGCCACCAACAACCTTTGAACAACCTGTGTCCTCTGGATAAACCCTCTTTAAAATAATCAGCTTCAAAATCATAAAGCTGTTCGGCAGATGTAGTAACAACAAGAACATGATCTGAATTAGTATCTAACACTTCATAGCGATTGATTTCTTTTGGTTCAATCTTTTTATCTTCAGCAAGGAATGCCAATAAGATTTCTTTATTAATTCGCCACTCCTTGCCAATTTTCACTCCGGTGAGCTTACCAGCCCTGAGCCATCTGTAAACCGTGTTAGGAGTAGTTCTTAAATAGGCAGCTACTTCCTCTACTGTAAGCAATTCTTTATTGAGCAAGTGTATCACCCCTACGGTAGAATATAGCACGTATTATTATGACGAGCAATGCTTAAAACCTTTTTCAGGCAGAAAAAGCGGTTATCTTATATTATGTAATACTATTTAAGTCATTGACATACAATATAATACGTTGTAGTATATTAGTGTCATATAGGTTAAATACTTTTAGGAAGGAGATAATCAAGTGGAAACTGGCTTAGTTAAAGCTCTGAAAGATTTAAACGAACAGGAAGTCTTGAAAATGGTTGAGAAAAGGTTGAATAATGACGAGAACCCTTTGACAATTCTCAATGATGCCCGTAAAGGCATGGAGATGGTCGGAGACAAATTTGAAAGTGGCGAATATTACCTGGGTGAGCTAGTATACTCCGGAGAAATCTTAAAACAGGTATCAAAGGTGATCAAACCCAGGCTCCAGCAGGAAACTGGAGGAAAAAACATTGGCACTGTTGTAATAGGCAGTGTTGCAGGAGATCTCCATGACATAGGAAAAAACATTGTTACTTTTTTGCTTGAAGCTAACGGATTTGAAGTACATGACCTGGGAGTGGATGTGTCCCCACAAAAATTTGTGGAGAAAATCAGGGAAACAAATGCTAAAATCGTCGGCCTTAGCGGACTGTTAACTGCAACCATTGATTCGATGAAATCAACGGTAGAGGTAATAAAAGACTCAGATTTAAATGGTGTAAAGATTATTATTGGTGGCGCTCCGGTTGATGAAAATACCAGGCAGTATACCGGAGCTGATGCTTACGGCAAAGATGCACTTGATGGAGTTACCAAGGTAAAAAATTGGGCAGTTTAACTATTGAAACTTTTTTTATATATAAGCTCAGAGTGGAGGGATAAAATGACAGATAATTATTCGGAAACCTACAAAAGCAAGCTTAAACGGCTTGAAGATGCTACAAACCTTAAAAAGCCGGACCGGGTACCTCTGGCTGCGGCAACTCTATATTTTCCTGCAAGATATGCCGGAATAAGTTATGAAGAGATGTTTTATGATCATGGGAAATATACCGAGGCCGTAGAGAAATTTGCCAACGATTTTAACTGGGACGGAGCAAGTTTTTTAAGAACTTTTGAGAGTGTAACCTTGGGGTTGTCTCTTGCTGCAACTGATCCAACAACAGCGATTAATGTGGCCATTGCGTCTGTTATGGGCGGTGGCTTCACACACGACATCTTGAAGGACAACTATTCTTCACACCCCGGTCGTGAACTACCAATTAATGAAGAATCGCAATTTATCATTAAAGACACTTTCATGGAATTAGATGAATATGATCATTTCATAGCCGACCCCTTTAAATTTCTTTCTGAAACCATTGTTCCGAGAATTTACCGCACCCTTAAAAATCCGGGAAGTGCTGAAGCTGATTTTGCATTATTAACACTCGGCCAGGAATTGAACAAGGCCTTGCCAAAAGTAATTGAGTTCGCCGGCAAAACTGTTGAAGCAAATTGCCCACCATGGTATATGGCTCTTGCCCCAAATCCCCTGGACTTTTTAGGCGCTTTTGTCAGGAATTTTGATAAACTGCTCATCGATTTATACCGTGAACCAGAAAAAGTGAAAAAAGTATGTGAAGCCCTGGCCCCTGTACTTGCTGAGGTTGGCAAGGCCACTGGCAAAATTTCTTATGATCTTACCGGCTCCAGGCGGGTGTTTTGTCCGATATGGTATAACACTTACCTGTCACCTGAAATGTTCAAAGAATTTCACTGGACATACATGAAGTATATGGCCGAAGAGCTGATTAAAGCTGATTTTACTCCCCTGTTTTCATTCCAGGGCGAACATGAACACCACCTTGAAACAATCCTGGAACTCCCAGAAGGTAAAGTTATTAACTGGTTCGATAAAACCGATTTACGCAAGGCAAAACAGGTTGTGGGCAATCACTCATGTATTGCTGGAGGAATTACACCCTCACTGTTAATAGGAGGAAGCCCGGACCAGGTTGATAGTGAAGTAAAAACAATCATGGAAGACATGAAGGAAAGCAGGGGCTTTATATTTACCCTGCCATTTAATGCAATTGGCAAAGCTAAAGTAGAAAATGTCAGGGCAATGACTGATGCGGTATTTAAATACGGTGCTTACTAACATGTGATTAACCGATAACCAGATATTGCGGCAGCCGGCATGCAGCCAGATTTCAACTTGAGACTTCACAGCTCAGAAATACAACTAGATCAAGCCGGCTGCCGCAAATTAATTATGGAAGAAACAATCCTAAGGCAGTTAGATTTACCTGGCCTGCTTATAAACTGCGGAAAGGTGCTCCAGGGTGGTTCCGCAGCAACCCCCGACCAGGTTAGCACCATTCTTAATGCCCTGCATTATTCCTTCGGCAAAATCTTCAGGTGTCATATCGTAAACTGTTTCTTCACCTTTTAACTTCGGTTTTCCGGCATTAGGCTGAATAAGAACAGGAAGGTCGGTATTTTCACTGTAAAGAGCTGCAATTTCTGCCATCTCCAGCGGCGACAAATCGCCGCAGTTTGCTCCGACAGCACTTGCTCCTTCTTTTTCCAGGGCTCTGGCAATCTCACTGGTGCTGTTGCCCATGATTGTCCTACCGCCCTTACCGGTCTCGGAAAAAGAAAGCGTTACAATTACCGGCAAATCCGTTTCGGATCGAACAGCTTTTAAAGCACAGATTGCCTCGCGCAGGTCGGTCATTGTTTCTATAATAAAGGCATCGACTTCCCCTTCCAGTAAAAAGCGGGCCTGCTCGGCAAAATTATCGATAAATTGCTCCTCGCTGTAAGTGCCGTAAGGTTCAAGCAGTTTACCGGTAGGACCGATATCACCAAAAACGTAACATTTATCCGCGGCGGCCTGCCTGGCCAGTCGGGCTCCGGCCAGGTTAACTTCACGCAAATCAATTTCCTGTCCTTTAGATTCCACACTAATCCTGTTCATGGTAAACGTATTAGTGGTCAGGGCATCTGCCCCAAGTTCAGCATAGTCCTGGTGAAACTTAAGTATGGCATCAGGGTTATTCAGGTTAGTCATCCCGCTGGCTTCAACACCACGCCTGGCCAGCTCTGTTCCTGTTCCCCCATCAAAGAAAAACACCTTTTTCTCA
This sequence comes from Bacillota bacterium, assembly GCA_051748445.1. Lineage (GTDB taxonomy): Bacteria > Bacillota > Dethiobacteria > DTU022 > DTU022 > T3SED10-7. The sequence goes on along the minus strand of JBNJHL010000025.1, from coordinate 7,169 downwards.
TTCAATATTTTTTTTAAATCCATTTACTTAATCACCACTCCCTTATTTATTCCATTCAACTCAGCACATGATTATTTGACCTGTCTTATTTGTAACTGCACAGCTTCCTGAAAAAAAGCAAACAAGCATAAATGCAGGCAACCTCAATTGAGCATAGCTGGACAGTTACTTACATTGCTATTATAACAAACCTGGGCGGAGAACTGAAAAGGAAATCACAGCAAAAAACGCGAATTAATTATATAATATCACTACTGTTATTAGGGAGGGGCTCCCCAGATGAGAAAAGTTTTAATAACCGGTGCCCTGGGTCAAATTGGCACCGAACTTGTGCCCTGCTTAAGGAAAGAATACGGAACAGAAAATGTTGTAGCATCCGGTCGCAGAAAAAAAGACGGTTATAAAGAGGTTACAGAAAGCGGGCCATTTGAACTGCTGGATATTACTGACCGGCAGAGACTTACAGAAGTAATTAAAAAACACAAGATAGATACGGTTTATCACCTGGCTTCGCTTCTTTCCGCAACAGGAGAAGAAAATCCTCAGGCCCTGTGGGCGGTAAATATGGACGGGTTAATCAATGTCCTCGAAACTGCCCGCAATTACAGCTGCGCTATATTCTTTCCCAGCTCGATTGCTGTTTTCGGACCTGATTCACCAAAAAATAAGACTCCTCAGGACACGATCACGAGACCGTCTTCAATTTACGGTGTTTCCAAGGTTTCGGGTGAACTGCTCTGCGATTATTACCACAACAAGTACGGGCTTGACATACGCGGGCTAAGGTACCCCGGGGTGATCTCCAGCGCAGCCCTGCCGGGTGGAGGCACCACCGATTATGCAGTCCATATCTTTTACGATGCCATCAGGCACGGACGATACACCTGCTTCCTCGAAGAAAACAGTTCCATCGACATGATTTACATGCCGGACGTCCTGGAAGGCGCCCTGAACCTGATGGAAGCGGACCCGGGAAAGCTAAAACACCGCAATGCTTTTAACGTCTCAGCCATAACAGCTACCCCGAAAAAGCTGGCCGCAGAAATTCAAAAACATATTCCCGGTTTTGAAATTGATTATGATATAGATCCGGTCAGGCAGGCTATTGCAGACAGCTGGCCCAACTCCCTCGACGATACCGCAGCCCGCCTGGAATGGGGCTGGGAACCGCAGTATGACCTGGCTGCAATGACCGAAGATATGTTAAAAGTTTTAAGCGCCCGTCTTAAATAATGGAAAACTAGCTAAAATGGAGGGTTTTAAAATGTCAAAAAATATAATCAGCGACTTGCAGGAACAGTTCAGTGAGCTTAAAGAACAGGGCTTGTTTAAGCAGGAAAGGATCATTGAGAGTTCCCAGTCAGCAGAAATAGAAGTGTCCGGAGGGGAAAAAGTTTTTAATTTTTGTGCCAATAACTATTTAGGCCTCTCCAACCATCCGGATATTATTAAAGCAGCACAGGAAACTATGAACAAATGGGGCTACGGGCTGTCTTCGGTTCGCTTCATTTGCGGAACAACCCAAATTCATAAAGAGCTTGAAGAAAGAGTCTCTGACTTTTTAGGCATGGAAGACACCATTCTCTATGCGGCCTGTTTCGACGCTAACGGAGGGATATTTGAACCCCTGCTTGACGCGGAAAGCGCCATTATATCAGACGAACTTAATCATGCTTCCATTATCGACGGGGTTCGACTCTGTAAAGCAGCCCGCTACCGCTACCACCACTCGGATATGGAGGAATTAGAAGAATGCCTCAAGCAGGCCCGGCAGTCAAAATACCGCATGATAGCTACTGACGGAGTATTTTCCATGGATGGTGATATCGCCAGGCTGCCGGAAATTAGCACCCTTGCAGATAAATATGACGCCCTGGTTATGGTTGATGACAGCCACGCCACCGGGTATATCGGTATGGGCGGACGGGGCACTCATGAACATTTTGGCCTGGAAGATAAAATAGACCTGATTACCACCACTTTCGGCAAAGCCCTGGGCGGAGCAATGGGCGGCTGTACTTCCGGACGAAAAGAATTGATTGAGATGCTGCGGCAGCGTTCAAGACCATACTTGTTTTCAAATTCACTGGCTCCGGCCATCGTCGGAGGAACTCTAAAGGTACTCGAAATGCTTTCCGCCTCAACCGAACTACAAAGCAAAGTCAGGGAAAATGCTGCTTACTTCCGCGGCAAAATGCTTGACGCCGGCTTTACCATTGTTCCCGGAGATACGGCCATCGTCCCGGTTATGCTGTACGATGAACCGCTGGCTCTGAAAATGGCCGACCTGCTGTTAAAAGAAGGAATCTATGTGATCGGTTTCGCCTACCCGGTAGTTCCAAAAGGAAAAGCAAGGATCAGGGTCCAGCTTTCTGCAGCCCACGAAAAAGAACACCTGGATAAGGCTGTAGATGCATTTATTAAAGTAGGAAAAGAACTTAAAATTATCTAGACAAAAGGAGCGCCAATGAAAACAACAATTGTTGCCTGTAAAACATTAGAAGATGAAATAAACCAGGCTCTATCCAAAACAAGTATTGACTATCCGGTTAAATGGATTGAATCCGGTTTGCACAATTATCCTGAAAAACTAAACGAAGCAATTCAGAATACTATAGACGAAATAACGGACAGCGAATATATTCTGCTGATCTTTGGATTGTGTGGCAATTCCCTGCTGGGTCTTACTTCACCCAAAGCCTCCCTGGTCCTGCCCAGGGTTGATGACTGCATATCACTTTTTCTCGGTGGAAACGACAAGCGAAAAATGATCGAAGAAAAGTCTGCAGCATACTACCTGACCAAGGGATGGCTCAGGTATGAAAATAATATCTGGCAGGAATACATTAGGAGTGTTGAAAAATACGGGAAAGAAAGAACAAAAGACATTTTTGCCACAATGCTTAAACATTATACCCACCTGGTGGTGATTGATACAGGCGCTTATAATACTGACCTTTTTTTAAAAGAGGCTGAAGAAATTGCCGCTGAGTTAAACCTGGAGTTAAAATTAATTCCGGCTGATTTAAACATTATAAAAGATGCCCTAAAACAGAATTGGCACGAAGAATTTATCCTGGTTGAGCCAGGAAAATCAATAACCATGCAGGATACCGGTATCTGCGGAAGGGAACTGCAATGAAAAAGTTTTATGCCCGAGCCAGGCACTTTATTTTTAAACTGTTATCATGGGTTTTACCGATACCCGAACCGGAAGTTATCAGCGGACCTGGCAGCACCACGTGCTGTCCTGAAATACTAAAGGCGGCAGGAATCAACAATGTACTGGTAGTAACCGATAGCGATATCGTTAAAATCGGCCTAATTGACGATCTCCTGGAAACTTTACAGGAAAGCGGTATTACCTTTACAGTTTACAGCGATATCCAGCCAAACCCAACAATTCAGAATGTAGAAAAAGGGTTAAAAGCTTATTTGGATAAAAATTGCCACGGCGTTGTTGCTTTCGGGGGTGGCTCCCCGATTGATTGCGCAAAAATAATCGCTGCCAGAGCCACCAATAAAAAACCGGTAAAAAAAATGAAAGGCCTATTCAAACTGTGGCACAGGTTACCATTTCTGATGGCAATTCCCACAACTGCCGGGACCGGAACAGAAGCAACTATAGTGGCAGTAATAACCGATCCGGAAGAACAGGAAAAGTTCGCTATTAATGACATGAAAATCTGTCCCAAAGTTTGCATTTTAGATCCTGAATTATTACGTACCCTTCCGCCACACCTGACCTCCACCACTGGTATGGATGCCCTGACCCACGCCATTGAGGCATACATTGGTCTAATCGGCACTGCAAAAACTAACCGCTGGGCTATTGAAACGGTAAGGCTGACGTTTCAAAACCTGGAACGTTCATACCATGATGGAACAGATATGAGAGCCCGTGAAGCAATGCTGATGGCTTCACATTATGGAGGCAAAGCCTTTACCCGTGCTTACGTAGGTTACGTGCATGCCATCGCCCATAATCTGGGCGGTGTTTATGGTTTGCCTCACGGCCTGGCCAATGCTATTGTTTTGCCATATATACTGGAGATATTAAAAGATGCCTGTACCCCTAAATTGGCCGACCTGGCAATTGCTGCCGGGTTAGGAAATGTGTCCGAAGAGAAATTGATCCTTGCTGAAAAATTAATTAATGGGATCAAGACCTTAAATCAAAACATGAATATCCCTTCTAACATTATGGAAATCAGGGAAGAAGATATACCAATGCTGGCCAAAAGAATTGAAGAGGAAGGCAATCCCGCTTATCCCGTTCCAAAATTATTGTGGGCAGAAGACTTTGAAAAACTGCTCCACAAAATAAAGGCAACTAAATAGCTGCACCAAGTTTTATTAACTAATTTAAAAATGAGGAAGGAATCAGGTGAACTTTAACAGAAGGGATAACTTGAATTTTAATTTCAGGAGGTTTTTTTATGAGTGTGATGGAAAAAGCAAGAGATTTAGGTGAAGAAATTAGGAATACCGAGCAATATCAGGAACTGGAAAGAGTTTCTGGTAATATGCAGGATGATACCGAAGCCAGCCAAATGATTGAACAAATACAGGAATTGCAGCAGCAGATACAGTTTGCTCAGCAGTCCGGGGTTCAGCCCAGCGAAGATCAGATCCAGCAGTTCAATGATCTGAAAGGCAAAATGGATTCTAACCTGACTATACAGGCTTATGCCAGGGCACAGAATGATTTTAGCCAGTTCATGCAAGAAGTTAACAGTGCTATCAGTGAAGGAATTAATCCTGAAGCTGACAAAGAAGCCTAACTTAAGATTGCTTAAGCTAAAAACAAAATAGTATTTCTTTACCTTAAAAAATTACCAACGCTGCACTTGAGTGAGCGTTGGTAATTTTATTGTTATAACTAATGATTAATAGCCGGATTAGATAAAGCAAAAGTAATTAGTCCTGCTTAACAATATAAACATTTTTTTCTGTACAATGCGCCACCTTGTTGCTAACACTGCCTAGAAACATTTCCTTTACTCCCCGCAAACCACGACTGCCAACCATAACCAGGTCATAGTTTCCTTCAGAAGCTACTCCGCAAATAGCATCTGCCGGTCCCTGATGTCCCATTATTATTTTGGTTTCCACAGACAACCCTTTTTCTTCAAACGGCTTAGCTGCTTTTGCCAACAGCTCTTCCGCTTCTTCTTTTAAGTGCTGATTTATTTGTTCCCAATTCTCTCCTGTAAACTGTACCGCGATCCGAGGACTGAAAACATATTCTACCACAACCGTCATTACCGTTACTTTTGCCTTGAATGCTTCCGCCAATTCAAGACCTTTATCAACTACCTTTTCTGCATGTTCAGAACCATCAGTTGCAATTAGAATACGCTGCATAAGCATTTCCTCCCTTGTCTAATTTTAATAAAGATTCGACAAAAGATCTTCTATCCCTATCATCACATAAAAACCAGCTAATCCTTGCCTGCTTTTTCTGCTTCTTAAAAATTGAATCTATTTCCGTTATTCGAACAATTTTATTATCAATTCGCAAAAATCCGGTATATGCGGTTGAAGACAGCGCTCAATCAGTTATAATAAGAGTATAGGTTGCATTTATTATTCTTCATATTTCTTGGATGTTTCTTACCACTATGGCATTAACGAATTGCAAAGTCTGCTTCTTTAATAGATGCAGGACAGAATATCTTTCTTAAGGAGGAATAACAAGTGGAACTTTTGAATAAAGAAGAAATGGAATTACTTTTAACACAGGGAGAAAAAGAACCGTGCATCTCCATTTACATGCCGACTCAAAAAGGGCGGGAAGGTGCAAAAGAAAACTCAATCCGTTTTAAGAACTTACTTTCAAAAGCAGAAGAACAGCTTGAAGACCGCGGGCTGCACTATTCGGATAAAGACTCTCTGCTTGATTCCGCAAAAAAACTAGTAAACGAAAGCATCTATTGGGCCAACCAGAGCGATGGATTAGCTTATTTTATCACCTATGGTTTTTCCCGCTACTACAAGCTGCCTGTTCAATTTACGGAGCGGGCGGTAGTTAGAAAATCTTTTCATTTAAAACCTCTTTTCCCTTTACTTTCATCAGATGGTATGTTTTATATCCTGGCCCTGAGTCAAAAAGATGCTCGCCTGCTGCGCGGCACCCAGAGTACAATTGAAGAGATGGACCTAAGCAAAGTTGTTGAACGCTTCGAAACTGAGTTCGGGGAAGAGTTGTCTGAACAATATCTGCAGTTTTACACCGGGGCACCTGCCTCAGGCAAAGCCCATCCAGCAATCTATTACGGACATGGCGGGGAAATTGACAGTGCCCAGAAAGAAAGGCTGCTAAAATATTTCCGCTTTATTGACAGGGAAATCCAAGATTTAATAGGCAATAAATATGTTCCAATAATCCTGGCCTGCGTGGACTTCCTGGCACCTTTATATAAAGCCAGCAATAAGCACACCGTTTTATTTGAAGAAACAATCAAGGGAAATCCTGAAAACATCAGCAGCCAAGAACTCCACAAAAAGGCCTGGGAGATTGTAAAACCCCACTTTCAGCAAAAACAAGAAGAAGCAAAGGAACGTTATCACAACCTGAAAGGCACCGGGAAAACATCAAACAATATCCTGGAAATTTTACCTGCTTCGTATCACGGCAGAATCAGCGATCTCTTTGTTACAAAAGATTTACAGCAGTGGGGCTACTTTGATCCGGAAAGTGAAAATATAAAGCTGACCGATGAGCAGGAAACGGGAAGCGAAGACCTTATTGACCTGGCCGCTGCAAAAAGTTACGCCAACAACGGCAGCGTTTTCGCGCTTGAATATGAACAAATGCCGGATACCGCCCCGGCAGCAGCAATATTCCGCTGGTAAGCTTTCCGACAGAGAAAAGTTTTAGCAGGCAACATCGGCCGATTACATTTAATTCTTTTCCTTGAATATGGGGAGTACTTTCCAGCTGCTTGACATAATTTTGATATTCAAACAAATTGCACCGTTTATGATATCAATAGCAGATGTTCAGCCTGCAGTCAATTGGAAAAACAAAATCAAGATGGTGATAAGTTGACAGCAGCACCCTGAATCTTTAGGCCCTTAATCCTGAAGTGCTGCACATTTTTGGCAAGACTTTTTTGAACGATCCCGCAAACGCCAATGTACACTATGTTTATAAGGGGTCATTT
>JBNJHL010000024.1:0-19044 GCA_051748445.1 Bacillota bacterium | reverse complement strand
ATCCCGGAAGCACACAGTTCGCCCGTATCCCATCCTTGGCCCAAGCCGCAGCCAGACTGCTGGTCAGCTGAACGACACCGCCTTTTGCCGCAGCATAGTTAGCCTGTCCACTGTTACCATGAATTCCAGCTACTGAAGCAATATTTATAATTCTCCCTCCGCTTTTTTGCTTAAGTAAAGGCCTCATTATAGCCCGACAGCAATTATAGACACCACTTAAGTTTGTATCAATGACTTCCTGCCATTCTTCAACTTTCATTCTTATCAACAAGTTATCTCTGGTTATACCGGCATTATTAACAAGTATATCAATTCTCTTAAATTGGTCAATAGCAGCCTTTATTAAAGCTTCACATTGATTGTAATCGGAAACATCAGCCTGAAATATTAATGCTGAACCACCGGATGCTTCAATCTCGTTTTTTACTTCTTCGGCAGCCTTATAATTGCTGCTGTAATTAATCACTAAAGAAGCTCCTGCCCGGGCCAGATAAAGGGCTGTTACCCGGCCAATGCCCCTTGATGCTCCGGTTACTATTGCAGTTTTTCCTCTTAAATCCATAGCACCCACCTTTCTGCTGATCCTTTGAAGTCTTAACTCAATATTTGATCAATATCTCCTATGGTTTCAACTGCATAAGTTCTATATTCCGGGGCAATCCTTTTCATTAACCTGCTCAGCGAATTGCCGGGTCCAAGACCAATAAAAGTATCAATTCCCGATTCAATCAGGTTGCGAATTGACTGCTCCCACAGGATGGGACTACTAACCTGGTTTACCAGGTTTTTCTTTATCTGCCACGGTTCTGATTCCAACTGAGCTGAAACATTAAACACAACAGGCACATCAGGCTTATTAACAGTAATTCGCTCAAGTTCATCAGCCAGCCTTGCTTCAACAGGTTCGAGCAAAGCGCAGTGAAAAGGAGCGCTTACTTTAAGATCTGTAATTTTTTTAGCCCCCGCTTCACGGGCCAATTTTGACGCAAACTTAACCGCCTCTTTATGCCCCGATACAACTATCTGCCCGGGACAATTATAGTTGGCAGGGGATACAATTCCGGCAGAAGAAGCTTCTTGGCATATTTCTTCTATTATTTTATGATCAAGACCCATGATCGCCGTCATCAACCCATCGTCGGCAGAAACTGCTTCCTGCATAAAAACACCACGTTTTTGAACGAGAGGCAGTGCATCTTTAAAAGAGATGGCCCCTGACGCGACCAACGCACTGTATTCTCCGAGGCTGAGACCGGCCATTTTTTCAGGTTTTAAGTTAAGATGTTTTTCTAAAACCTGGTAGATTGCTATACTGGCGGTCAATATTGCCGGCTGAGTGTTCTCTGTAAGCTGCAAACTATTATCCGGACCTTCAAAGATCATATCCAGGAAATTTGAGCCGAGCACAACTTTGGTTTGCTCAAATACAGCTTTAGCTTCCGGATAATGCTCATAAAAGTCACGACCCATTCCAACAAACTGTGCCCCCTGTCCGGGGAAAAGGAACGCTGCCTTCATCTTAATTACACCCACCTGCCATAAATATATTCTAAAATGAATTGCTTCAGTATCATGTTCTTCTGTTCCCGGGGTTTATATCAAATTATAAATCCTGAATCCCACTTTTTGGCTTATGCTGTTACCATTTCATCAACATACCGCCCCAGGTTAAACCTGCACCAAAAGCAACCATGGCAATCAGTTCATTATTCTTAAGCCGTCCTTCTGTTAATTCTTCATGCATAGCTATGGGGATTGTCGCTGAAGAAGTATTGCCCAGGCGATCAATGTTCATCGGTACTTTTTCCGGCGATAGTTTAAGTTTTTTGCGAATGTGTTCAATTATTCTTAAATTCGCCTGATGAAGAAACAGGTGATCAAGATCGCTGGCTTCATAACCATTTCTTTTAAGCAATAAAGATAAATTATCTTCTACAACTTTAACTGCAAATTTAAAGATTTCATTACCATTCATTTTAATAAAATGCATTCTATTCTCTAAAGTTTCTGTACTGGCAGGCATAGCGCTGCCCCCGGCAGGAATCATTAAAAGCTCGGCGCCGCGCCCATCGGAATGAAGCGAGAAATCAATAATACCACGTTCTCCTTCCCCGGCAGTCAGCACAACAGCTCCTGCTCCGTCCCCAAATAGTACACAGGTGCTGCGATCCTCCCAGTCTGTTACTCTTGACAATACTTCAACCCCAACTATGAGGGCATTCTTGTATGCACCGGTACTAATAAACTGGTGTGCCACAGAAAGAGCATAGACAAACCCGCTGCACCCGGCTGAAAGGTCAAAAGCAGCCGCTCTTTGAGCATTCAATCTTGATTGAAGCAAGCATGAGGTAGAAGGTGTAGGGTGATCGGGTGTAACGGTTGCAACAATAATCAAGTCCAGCTCAGAAGGTTTTACTGCCGCTCTCTCAAGAGCTTCCCGGCCAGCAGATTCAGAAAGATCCACATTTGAAAATCCTTCTTCAAGCTTCCTTCTCTCCCTTATCCCGGTTCTTGATACAATCCATTCGTCACTGGTTTCAACTATTTTTTCCAGGTCACTGTTAGTAAGAACTTTTTTGGGAAGGGCCATGCCTGTTCCACTTATTATTGTATTTGCAGTTTTACTCACTGAAAGGACTCTCCTTGATTTCCTCATTGATTAATTCAAGTGCAGATTGCATTTTAATGGTTACATTGTTCTTCACGAAGGGATGAGCTTGCTTGATTAAAGCCTGCTCTATGGATTTTGCTTTTGCAGAACCATGACATTTAATACAAAGGCCGTTCACTCCAAGAAGTGGAGCACCACCATAACCCGAAGCGTCAACCTGGTTACGCAAATCATTAAAAACAGGCCTTAACAATAAAGCACCAAGTTTATATCTTAACTTATTAGGAATCTCCTGCCTGAAATGAGTTAAAATAGCCCTGGAGAGGCCTTCTGTACTTTTTAGAAATATATTGCCAACAAATCCATCACAGACAACGACATCAGCAGCATTAAAGAAAACTTCCGTACCTTCAACATTTCCGCAAAAACCTGGTAAAAATTGATCAAATAGACGGTACGCTCTCCTGGCCTGTATATTACCCTTATTGTTTTCAACACCAACATTAAAAAGACCCAAGCGAGGTTCGCTGTAGCCTAAAATCTGCTGAGAATAAATCCGCCCCATTTGTGCATACTGCAGAAGCTGCTCAGGACTGGCGTCCATATTTGCCCCTACATCAAGAAATAAAACCGGTTTTCCGCTAAAACTCGGCATAGGGGTTAACAGGGCCGGCCTGCTTATACCACTTAATCGTCCCAGGAACAATACTCCTGCAGACATTAAAGCCCCTGTGTTACCTGCGCTCAGGGCAGCATCGGCTTCACCCCTGCGCACCAGCTGCAGGGCCTTGACCATAGAAGATTTTTTTTTGGTACGTATTGAAAGCCCTGGATCATCATCACTTTTTATAACTTCATCAGCATGAAATATTTCTATACGATCGGAAGGGTACTCTTTATTATCTAAATAGTTTTTAATTTTATCTTCCTGGCCAACAAAAACCAGGTTTAAGTCATCAAAAAAAGTAAGCGCCGACAATGCGCCGCGTATAATCTCATCAGGTGCATAATCCCCACCCATGGCATCTACTGCCACTTTTACCAAAGCTGATCACTTCCTAACATAAATCCAGTTATGTATATATATACAACACGCCCCTGATGGCTGAGGCATAAGGGGCGTACTATATGTTTTGCTATTTAACCTTTACAGCTTTCCGGTCTTTATAGTATCCGCAGTTCAGACAAACTTTATGACTGGGTTTTAATTCATGACACTGTGGACAGGGTGCAAGACGGGGAGCATTTAATTTATACTGCGAGCGTCTCATATCCCGCTTTGATTTTGATGTTTTTCTCTTGGGAACAGCCATCTTAACGCCTCCTTAATTTGCTAATCATCCTTTTTTAAATTCCTTTAATTTTAACAACCTGATATCAACTGCTTCATCGTCCATATCGCAACTACATGAAGATTTATTCAGATCAGTTCCACAGCCTGCACATAATCCCTTACATTCAGGTTTGCACAATGGGCTGGGTTCCTGGGCCAGTATAATTAATTGCCGAATGTATTCTTCGAGATAAAGAAAGTCACCTGCGACAGTATACATATTTGCTGTTTCAGCAGCGAGACTAGCGGGAGTGCTATCCGGTGATAACTCTCTAACCAGGCTAAAAGCCTCGGAAAAATCAGTTTTAAAATGATGCTCAAAGCGCTCAAGACACCTGGAGCATACTACCTTTAAAACGGCATCAAAACTGCCATTAATCAACACTTTATCCGCACTGCATGAAACGCTAACCCACATCTTTAGCGTTCCGCCATCAGGAAAATCTTCAAATATTTCGGACAGATCCTCTTCAAACCGGTAATCAGCCGCTTCGCCTTTTTTCTGTTTGACTTCAGGTAGGTATATATACATTCGCACCACATCCAAAAAAACTAAAGCAATTATATAGACAGTTATTACCTTTGTCAACATAGTTGACGGGAAATCGATTAATAAGTTACACCATCTAAATCTTCCCTGATATTACCCCTGGAAGATTCATTGAAAGTAATCATGATCTGATTCGGCAGGCAAACAATTTTTTCGTAAGAATGCTCGATCCAGCTGGTATGTGAACAGATCTGCCTGGGACAGACATCGCCTTCTAAAGGCATCATCCTGATCCGCCCTGCTTCGACTTCAACAACCGCAGTATGCTGATTATCAGGTCCAAAGTCAAACCGGTATTCATAACTGTCGTTTTCGGAAAGCGACAGTTCAGCTACCTGTTCATTTTCAACATAAATAGTAGCGTACTTATGTTCAACAGCACCGGCATGCTGGATATTAAACCAAAAACCAACCAGTCCCCAGACCAATATTGCCGTTACCACGATATAATCAGCTTTTTTTAATTTTAAAGTCATTTTTTTCGCCCGGGTAATATTATAACATAATCAGTCCAGGCTGATTAACTAAATTTTTTTGCCACAACAAGACAATCGGCTGCAACCGCCCCTGAACCATTTTCATAAAGAATAAGTGGATTAATGTCAATCTCTTCAATTTCATCCTTTAATTCTAATGCAAGCCTCGAAATATTCATTATAACCCCGACAAGTGCCTCAAGATCACGCTCCTGTTGTCCGCGAAACCCTTTTAAAAGCGCCCTTCCTTTAATATCCTCGATCATTTCACGGGCATCTTCTTTGCTGAGTGGAGCAACCCTCGTCGAAACATCTTTCAATACTTCTACAAAGACCCCGCCAAGCCCGAAAACTACTGCAGGCCCAAAAATCGGATCGTTTTTAACTCCAACGATAACCTCAAGGCCCGGTTTTAACATCTCCTGGACCAGGATTCCTTCAACTAATGCATCAGGCCTCTTCTCTTTTGCTTTTGCCATTATTGTCTTAAAGGCATTTATAACTTCGTTTTCACTGTTCAAGTTTAACTCTAAACCACCAACATCAGTTTTATGCAGTAGGTGTGGCGACATGATTTTCATAGCAACAGGATACCCAATTTTTCCCGCGGCCTGCACTGCTTCTTCAGGGCTAGTAACAAGAATATCTTGTGTTACCGGTATATCATAGGCCTCTATAACCTGCTTGGACCGCCACTCGGTTAATGCACCACCTGGTTCTATTGTCGTTTCATCCAATTGACGACGGACTGAATCCCGGCTTTTTCCAGGATTGATCTCTGGTTTGTAACGGGGGCGCTCAATTTTAAGAACCCAATCGGCCAGGGCACTGATAGCCCATAAACCAGCGGGAATATTTTCAATAACGGGAACACCGGCTTGAACCAGGGTGTTTTTTGCTTTAATGGCATAATCCTGTCCTGTTGGCCAGGTAAAAATAATTAACGGTTTTTTTAGTTCTTTGTACACTTCAATTATTTTTTTGGCTGCTTCAGGATCAGGCATCTCCAGGTTATAAAAGAATCCGCCTACATCAACTTCAGGATCTTGCATTACCAGGCGCAAAGCTTTTTGAAAAAGTTCAGTATCAATAAATAGCTGAGAAGTTAAATCTACTGGGTTACCAACCGCCCCGAAAACCGGGAAAAATTCCCGCAGTTTTTGCTGGGTTAACTCTGTCAGGCTTACAACTTCCAGACCATATTGAGGGCATTTATCGGCAACAACTACTCCACCACCACCTGAAATAGTTATTATTGCCATTTTTTTGCCTTGTGGCATTCTTCCGGTCGCATGAAGGGCAATCAATGCATTCATCTGTTCAACATCATCAGCCCTCGGCACACCATATTGCCTGAACATTCCATCATAAACTTGATCAGAACCAACCATAGCCCCGGTGTGCGATGCCGCCGCAGCAGCTCCACTCTCTGTCCGCCCCACTTTAAGCATGGTAACCAGTTTTTTTTGTTCAATAGCGTGGCGGCAGGCTTCCATAAACAACCTGCCATCGCCCTGCAACCCCTCAAGATAACCGGCAACTATAGAAACTTCATCCTGCCTGACCAGGTAATTAAGAATTTCTGCAAATGAAACATCTGCTTCGTTACCGGTACTGACAAAATAGTTGAAACCGATTGAAAGCTGCATCACCATTTGATAGATAATTCCACCCAGGCCACCACTCTGGGTAATGAATGAAAGTTTTTTGGGATGCACAAGGTCTTTTCGTTCCTGGTTATAGAAAAAACTGGCCATGTTGCCATTGTAATAGTTTAATAAACCGAGACAGTTTGGCCCGAGGATACGCATTCCACTTCTGTCTGCCAAAGCTTTCATTTCTTCTTGTATTCTGCGCCCTTCTCTGCCAGTTTCTGCAAAACCAGAAGTAAAGATTATTACCGCTTTTACTTTCTTTTTTTCACATTCCTTAAGAACATCCATTGTCTGAGCAGCAGCAACACCAATGATTGCCAGATCTACCGGCTCTTCAATATTAAGAATGGAAGGGTAACACTTCAAGCCCCCTACATTATCATATTTTGGATTAACAGGATATACATCTCCTTTAAAGCCAAACATATTCAAAAGGTATAGTGGTATTCCATTTGGTTTAAGTGCATTTTGACTGGCACCAATTACAGCAATCGAGCCAGGATAAAAGAAAAGTTCCAGTTCCGCTGACTTTGCTGCTTCAGTTTCATGTGCCTGACGACTGTCCATAATAAATCCTCCTCATTCTGACGCATTTTGTTTGTAATTACCTCAGTCTGCTTAAGAAAGCTAAAGCAAACATAAAGTTCAGACATCGCAGTGCCGGTAAAGCAAGGCCTGGAGCAGGTTGGCCTTTAGTGAGTCGGCCACCGAGCAAAAGCTCTGGGTGAACTTATCACAAGGGCATCCCCGGTGCAAGGCTAAAATTATTCCGGCGCAGTTCAAGCCTAAACGATCAGCAAACGCTGGCTTCTTAAACCGGGTGGAAAACTATTTTTGTTTTACTGGTTAATATTTTACATGAACAATTAATAAATGGGTATACTTTTAAGAAACTTTCAATCACAATTTTTTTCTAATAAAGGGATCAAGCCTGTTGATAAAGAATAAACAATTAAACCTAAAAAGCGGTAAATCACCGGAGGTGTTATAGAGTGGATTCTTTTGACAAAATCAGCGAAGAGCAGCAGGACCTCCTGAGGGAACTGGCAAATATCGGGGTGGGCAATGCAGTAACCTCGTTATCGACAATGCTGAATAATGAAAAAATTGATATGTCAGTACCTGTTGTAAAGGTAGCACCTCTTCAGGATGTCCCCGACTCTTTCGGTGATCCTGAAAATCTGGTAACTGCAACATTTTGTGAAGCAGAATGCCAGCAGTTCGGCCTTGTTGTGGTATTTGTAATGCCGCTTGAAGCAGCTCAGAATATTATAAAAAGGATAATGCCTGATAGTTCTGAAGAAGTTGGAGAAATGGAAAGTTCGCTACTAATGGAACTGGGTAATATTATAACCGGTTCATATCTCAGTGCGCTCTCTTTTATGACCGGTCTTACTTTCAATGCTTCCCCACCCAAACTGGGTATTGATATGGCTGCAGCTATCCTGGGCACAGTAATAGCCGAAACAAAAACAGTAGATGATCAATTGATTCTGCTTAATACATCCTTAAACATCGAAAGTGATGGAATAGAAGGCAGTGTTTTAATTTTACCTGATAGCGGATCCCTGATTGCCCTGTGTAAGCAGTTAGGTGCACTGTAACCGACAATTCGAGTCCAATCAAACAAAATATTCGTTAACAAAAGTTAATTTCTAGCTTAAAATATAGATCATCTATTTACGTTATAGCTTTGTATAACTATGTTATAATGTGAACAGATGATTTTTTTGTCTCAAGGAGGGCAACTAAGAATTGGCAGAAAAAAAAATACCGTTTGATCGTCAGGTAGATATAAATGAAAAGAATAAAAATAACCACCCGCGAAAAAAACGCAGCATCTTCAAGATCCTGCTGCTTGTTATACTGCTTATTTTTATAATCGGTAGCGGGGCAACAGCAGCAATTGTAACCAGATTTGCCAGTGAAGCACCGGAACTCGACACATCCAAGCTGGCTACAGTGGAAACTTCATATCTATTTGACGTTCATGGTGAAGAAATAACAGCATTGCATGAAGAACAAAACCGGCTTGCGGTTAGCCTTAACCAAATTCCGACACACGTTCAGGAAGCATTTATTGCCATTGAAGACGAACGTTTTTATGATCATTTCGGGTTTGATATTATCGGCAATATCAGGGCTGCTTATACTAACCTGAGAGCAGGGAGAATTGTACAGGGTGCCAGCACCATTAGCCAACAGCTGGCCCAAAATGCTTTTTTAACCACTGAAACAACTTACAAAAGAAAAGTTCAGGAAATATGGCTGGCTATTCAACTGGAACAAATCTATGGCAAAAATGAAATCCTTGAAATGTATTTGAACCGAATCTATTTTGGTAATGGAGCTTACGGTGTAGAAGCAGCCTCCCAGACTTATTTTGACAAAAGTGCCGAAGAAATAAATGTAAATGAAGCGGCTATGCTTGCGGGAGCTGTTCAGTCACCAAATTTTTTCAATCCATTTGATAACCAGGCTGAAGCTGAAGCAAGGATGCGTATTGTATTGGCCAATATGCACAGGCAGGAAATGTTAACTGAAGATGAGTACAACCAGGCCCTTAATCGTCAGATCTCTTATGCAACACCGAAGACAGAAGAATACCCTTTTCCACATTTTGTTGATTACGTAGTTCATGAAGAGTTAATAGACATCCTGACTGCAATGCCCAATATTGATTCTCGTCAGGAAGCTTACATGGCAATATATACAGATGGTCTCAGAGTTTACACTACCCTTGACCCTGATATGCAAAACCATGTTGAATCTGTTCTGGCCAATGAAGAACTTTATCCCACAACAATATATGTAAACATGTCTGAAGCGAGAACCGCAATTGCTTCATTGGGGAAAGGTCAGGAGCTAACCAGGTCCCAACTCGAAGACCTTTCCGATGAAGAAACAGGAGTTGCTCAACCCCAGGCAGCCATAGTGCTTGCTGACCCTGAATCTGGTCAAATTCAGGCTCTAGGAGGAGGGCGAGAATATCGGAAAGAAGTCGATGAAATTCTTCGCTTTAAGGCTCGGCGGCAGCCTGGTTCAGCAATTAAACCGATAATAACTTACGGACCTGCTTTTGAGGAAGGAACTCTAGCCGGTGCCGGTTCCACCCTTGATGATTCTCCATACATCGGCCCCAGAGGAGACTGGTTCCCGGAAAACTTCGATTATGAATTCAGGGGCTTTATACCTGCCCGCGATGCTCTATATTATTCATACAATATTCCAGCAATACGGGCTTTTGAGGATTTAGGCCCTCAAGTTGGTGCCCAATATGCTCAAGATATGGGAATTACCACCCTCCATCCTGACGAAATGGATAACATATCTTTAACCCTTGGCGGTTTTACCAGGGGAGTTAGTGCAATTGATATGGCCCAGGCATACTGTGTGCTTGCTAATAAGGGTGTAAAAGTTGACCTGCACACTGTTGAACGAATTGAAGATCGATACGGAGAAGTAATATATGAATACCAGCCTGAACCAGAGCAGGTCTTAAGCCCTCAGTCTGCTTTCCTGGTCAATGATATCCTGCAGGATTTTGTAACAGAATACCTCGGCCGGGCCCTGCAAATAGACCGTCCTGTAGCCGCAAAAACCGGCACTACCGATGACTGGAAAGACGTATACCTGGCTGCTTATACTCCAAACCTGGTTGCCACTTTCTGGATGGGTTACGATGAGCCAAAAATGGGTAGTATTCAACAGGGCTGGAGATACTCCACTGCTTTTTTACGGGAAGTTTTCCTCGAAGCTTTTGAAGACCTCGAAGTCCGAGAATTTGAAAGGCCTGATGGAATCGTCAGGGTAACAGTATGTTCAAGGTCAGGTTTATTACCCACTAATTCCTGCCAAGACGCCGACTCTGTAAGAACCGACTACTTTATAGCCGGACAGGTACCGACTGAAACGTGTGACATGCACGAAGGACGCTTTTATAACCGACCACCTTATATCATTACCGACGAGCGATGGTCAAGCAGGGGTGGACCGGGACGCGGACCCCAGGATGCAGAGGAGATGCCGGCCGATCCCAGGTTTTTAGATATGGCAGAGCAGCGCGGCAACACAACTGAAGATATCACTTTATTCAACGCTTACGTGACTGAAGATGGTGTAACCCTGCAGTGGGAGTACGACGGGCCGGATGTGAGCAGTTTTATCCTGCAAAAAGTATCTGGTGAAACTGGAGAAGAAATAAGCGAAGAACTGAGTGGTAATACTCGCCAGTATTCTGATCCGGATATTGAAATGGACACTTCTTATACTTATAGCCTTGCTGCCCGGCAGACAGACGGTACAGTATCTGATCCGGCAACTGTTGCAGTAAGCACGGTCACAACTTCCGGCGGTGGTTTTGCCGGTCAACGTGATGACTCAGGACCTGTTGTGGTCCCAGACGTAACCGGTAAGTTTTCTGCAATAGCTGAAATGGAGCTGTCCAGGGCCGGTTTAAGACCTGTGATAGAAAAACGTTATAACGAAGAAGTGAGAATAAACCGGGTCATCGAACAAATACCTGCAGCAGGCACAACTTTAACCAGAAACCGCGAGGTAACTTTAATAGTTTCGATAGGCACCGATCCGGACAATTAAGAAACTTTAAGTTTCAAGTTTTTACTTTTTTATGCTCCAAAACTTTGTGTCCTGATCATGCAGGCATAAAACATATGTGCCAGGGACAGTGCTTTCCGCTCTTCGGAATATTCCATGCGAAGTTCTGCTACTATCTGATCTTATTTTTTTATTTCTACTACGGTTACACCTTCCCCGCCTTCACCAGGGCTGCCACTGCGATAACTGGTAACCAGGGAATGCTCCTTTAAATATGAGCGCAGACCCTGCTTTAACTTACCGGTTCCTTTACCGTGAATAATATCTACCTTGCTCAAACCAGCCCAGAGGGCATTGTCCAACAGCTTGTCTACCAGGGGCCTGGCTTCATCCAGGTTTAAGCCCCGCAGGTCAATGGAGTTTTTAACACTCATATCTTTATTAACACTATAGCTACCCATTGATTGGGTTTCATGTTTATCAAGCTCTTTTTTATCTGGACCTCTTTCCAGTCGCAATTCCTGCAACGGCAGATGAACCTTGATTGCCCCGACCTGGACCAGTGCTTCATCACTATTAAAAGAAACAACTTCGCCTTTTTGTTTTAGACTACGGATAAAAACTATTAATCCTGGGGTCAAATCCTCTTCTTTTAACCCAAAATCAGCACCTTCCTCCGATTCTTCAGATGCATCAGTTTCCCTGCGCAGCTCGTTTACTTCCTGGCGGGCCTGTTCAGCTCTGGCAAGAGTATCCTGTTTTTCGGTTTCATTTTTCAGGGTCCGCAGCTCCCTGATAATCTGGTCGGTTTTGGTTTTGGCCTTCTTAATAATCTCCCTGGCTTCGTGCCTGGCTTCACTCAGAATATCTTCACGCCTGGCTTTCAACATCTCCCTTTCTTTTTCCAGCTCTTCCAGTAATATTTCGGCTCTACTGCGATCTATTTCAGCCTGACGACTGTCGCGATGGTATCGCTGCTGATCTTCTACCAGGCTGGCTATAACTGATTCTACCTGGTCATGAGAACGGTGGACATAGGTTTTAGCTTTCTCCAGCACATGTTCTGGCAGGCCTAACTGTGAAGCAATGTAAAAGGCATTACTCTGACCCGGAACCCCCTGCAAAAGGCGATAGGTCGGGGTTAAAGTTTCCGGATCAAACTCCATGGCAGCATTTTGCATATTTTCCTGGAGCTGGGCAAAGAGTTTTAGTTCATTTATATGAGTTGTAGCAACCGTAATAGCATTAGCAGCTGTTAATTCACCAAGAATAGCCATAGCCAGGGCAGCACCTTCTGAGGGATCGGTACCTGCACCAAGTTCGTCAAATAAAACCAGGCTAGCAGAATCAGACTCTTTAATAATCTCAATAATATTCCCCATATGCCCGGAAAAAGTACTCAGGGATTGGGCAATACTTTGCTCATCACCGATATCGGCACGGATTCTTTTAAAAACTGTCAACCTTGTTTCGCTTCCGGCCGGAATATGCAGCCCACTCTGGGCCATAGCCGTTAGTAAACCGATAGTTTTTAATGCAACTGTTTTCCCACCAGTATTCGGCCCTGTTACAACAAGAGTCTGGACCTGACCGCCAAGTTCGACCTGGAGCGGTACTTTTTTTCCGGTCAGCAATGGATGCCTGGCATTTTCCAGGTATAATCCTGAATTATTCTCCTGACACAACCTCGGCTCAATACCGTTCATCTCCAGGCTTAGAAGGCCACGGGCAATGATATAATCCAATTCCGCATAAATAGCGCTATTTAAAGATAGTATTTCGTTATTAGAATCTACTTTAGCGCTTAGCATAACTAAGATACGATCTATCTCCTGCTCTTCACTGCGCTGCAACGAAGTAACTTCGTTTTGCATATTAACTACAGCTAAGGGCTCAATAAATACGGTTGCCCCGCTTGCTGACTGGTCATGAACTACACCCTGGATATTCTGCCTGTACTCTTGCTTAACAGGTAAAACGTAACGACCGTTGCGTATTGTAACAAGACTTTCCTGCAGGTAACGCCTGTAACCTGAACCTCGCAAATACTCATCAAGTTTGTCCCTGATTTTGTTCTGCAATGATGCTTTTTTGCGACGCAGTGAGGCAAGTTCCGAGGAGGCTGTATCCATAATATTACCTTCAGGTGCAATTGATTTTTCCAGGGCGGAAAACAGCTCCGGGCAGGAATTTACCTGAGCTGCCATTTCATTAAGGGTTGGGTAAAGTTCTCGATGATCCTTATTTTTGAAAAACAACTCCCATCGCCGCGCCGCTTTCAAAAAAGTTAATATGATAGCCAGTTCTGATCCTGATAAAGAAGCTCCCTTGCCAACCCTGGTCAGGTATGGGTTAATATCATTTACTGGTGAAGGATTGAAAACATTTTTTGAACAGATCAGTCTTGCTTCTCCGGTCTCTTTCAAGAACCTTGAAACCAGCTGGTAATCAGCAGCAGGGACGATATCCTCCGCCATTTTTTTACCCATGGGGCTAATAGTCATATCAGCTAGCTTTTGCCTGATCTGATCATATTCAAGTACCTTGATCTCTCTATCTGTTATTACACTGCTCAAAAGACTCTCTCCTTGACAAATAATCACTGCCACTTATAATAAAGCGTAATTTTTTTTCAGTTGCTCTAGATATACCTATTCTGGGCGTTGCTATCATCTGCATTTCATCATTCATTTTGTTGTTTTCTTCTAAATATAATGGTTCTTGCCAGAGCATATGTCCGTTTAATGAACCATCAATAGCGAAGGCCTGGCATAATTTTCCCGGTCCGTTGGTTAAATCCTGATCATGATCGGGGCACCCCCGGCGCTTTCTCATTAACTCTAAACCTGCTACAGGCTCTACAGCCCTGATTAAAACTGCTTCCCCCCTGCCAGCTGGCCCGGTTACTACATTAAAACAATAATAATTCCCGTAAATAAAGTAAACATATGCTTTGCCTGCAGAATCAAACATGGTTTCATTTCGCCTGGTTTTACCCCGTGATGCATGACAGGCCTGATCATTTTCACTTAAATAAGCTTCCGTTTCGACAATCATACCCTTAACCAGACCCTCTTTTGATTTCCGACTAACAAAATGTCCCAACAGATTGACAGCTACAACTTCAGTTTTCTCTTTGGCAACTATTCCTTTCAAAGATTTCATGGTTATCTCCTGTTTATGTGTTAATTAATGCATAAAAATGCCGGTATACTAGACAATACAAAGTAGAATACCGGTTTGCCTGACTATTAGGAGTTGAGGTTTACATAGTAATTAAGGAAAATCTCCCCAATATCTTTTGCAATCGGAGTCAGATAATGATCGGTAATAAAAACTATTTCAGAATTATCCAGGGCATTCATGAAAAACTGCAATGGTACCAAAGATAATGCTGCTATAATGATATAGACAAAGACAACACCTACTACAGCGCCAAGCACACCGCCACCGATTCGATTAAAAAAACCGATTACAGGGATTCGGTTAACCCACTTGAACCCACCTGAAAACAAACGAAAAACCAGGCTTAATATTAGAAATAAAATCAAGAAGGTTAGTACGCCGGCAATAAGCTGTGGTACGGTTTCCAAGGCGAGTTCAACCCCCAGGCTCTCAATCACCTCATGATGGGGTATAATATCTTCAGGATTAACATAATCTGCCAGTAAGTAACTGAATCTTTTACTTCCCCAAAGTGAAGCAATGATAATCAGGAAAAAACCAAAAATATCAAACAGTTGTTTAACCAGGCCCCGTACAAAACCGCTTACTAAATGGAGCAGAAAAATGATCAATAACAGAATATCAAGCCAGGTCATTTATATTCACTCCATATCGTTAGTTTCTCCAGCTATTTGCGATTTTTCCTGCTTTAACCTGAGTAATTCATCTGCAAGGTTAAGTGCTGCTAAAACTGCAATTCGTTGCCTGCTCATTTGCTGGTTGTTTTCTGAAAGGGTCTTCATAAGGCGATCAACATAACGTCCGACGTTTTCCATTTCTTCAGTAGAAGATGAACTTCGTAGAATGTACTCCTCACCCATGATATATACTGCCACCCTGTTTTTCCCCTTCTCATCCATAAAACAGCACCCTGCCTTCCAATTATTATAACTAGGTACTAAAATGTTTAGTTCGAGATAACAGGGTTAATATCCTGCCTGGCTAACTCCGTAATACGGCCCCTATCTTATAAAGAGCATCCTGTATCATCGAAAGAACCCGATTTACCTCTTCATCAGTCAAAGTTCCTTCATCACGACGAAATGTAACAGAATAAGCCAGGCTGCGCTTGCCTTCCGGAATTTGCTTCCCTTCGTAAAGATCAAACAAGGTCACTTCTCTGATCAAATCCCCCCCCGCTTCCCGGATGGTATCTTCAAGTTGTTTTGCTGAGATATCACGGGGAACAACTAGAGCAAGGTCTCTTTTGGCAGCAGGAAAACGTGGCAAAGCCTTAACTCTTGGGACAAGATCTGCCAGGGCTGCGATCAACTCAAGGTCAATTTCACAAACGGTAACAGCCTGGTCGATCTCCAGCTCCTCGATAATATCAGGATGCAACTGACCTAGATAACCTATTTTGCTGCCATTTGATTCCATGATTGCACTGCGGGTTGGATGTAAAAAAGGCTCAGATTTAGGAATATAGTCGATCCTGTCAAGATGAACCCTGGCAAAAAGGCTATCCAGTATTCCCTTGATAGTAAAGAAGTCTGTTTCCCTGGACTCTATAATCCAGTTAGGTTCCGGTTCAAGTCCGGTAACGGCCAGGCTAACCATTTTTTTCTCACGAGGCAGTTCCTGGACCGGCAGGTTTTTCGGATTATATACTGAACCTATTTCAAAAAGCATTTGATTTAATTCACGGTGACTCAAATTGTGCTTTATAACCTTTAGCAAACCCGGCAGTAATGTAGTGCGCATCACAGACTGATCATCAGTAAAGGGATTTTGAACCGGGACAACCTGCCGCCTGCTGTCATCTTTTGGTATTCTAAGCAGATCAAAACTATCAGGATTAATAAAAGAATATGTAATGCATTCATAATAACCCCCAGCACTTAAAACAGCGCGAACCAGGTTATATAGTTTTTCATCGTCTGATTCCCTGCTTTCATGTAACTTACCGCCGGGCAGGGTAATCGGTATTCTATCGTAACCATGGAGTCTGGCTACCTCTTCTATTAAATCTTCCTCAATCGAAATATCAGCCCGCCTGAAAGGCACCGTTACCTCTAACTGGTTAGCATCTCTCCTCTGGCAATCAAAGCCAAGCCAGCTCATAATAGTTTCCACTTCTTTTCCGGGAATTTCTGTACCTAAAACTTTATTAATTCTTTCCGGACTGATCGTAACTTTTTTTGGTTCTAACGAAAGGTAATTAACATCTATAATTCCTTTCAAAACCTTTCCTCCTGCAAATCGCCTGATAAGCAGTGCTGCCCGCTCCTGGGCCCAGATAGCAGCTTCAGGGTTTACGCCCTTTTCAAAGCGCTGGGAAGCCTCTGATGGAAGGTTATAACGGCGTGCCGTTCGCCTGATATTGGTTGGATTGAAATTCGCTGCTTCAATCAGCACTTCTGTAGTTACTGTGGTGATTTCTGTATCTTCTCCCCCCATCACACCGGCCAGGCCCACTGGGGCTTTACCATCAACTATAACCAGGTCCTCCGGAGTAAGTTTACGTTCAACACCATCAAGGGTAACCAGGGTCTCATCCTGAGCTGCCCGGCGAACAACAATCTTATTGTCCCCGATTAAATTCAGATCAAAAGCATGGAGGGGCTGTCCATATTCCCACATAACATAATTAGTGATATCTACAACATTATTAATCGGCCTGATACCTGCCTTAAGCAGTCTTAATCTCATCCACAGCGGTGCTTTACCAATCACGACATCTCTAACAGCCCGGACTGTATAGCGTGGACACAATTCTCGGTCTTCAACTTTTATACTGACATTATCATTGATATTTTCATCATTTTCAGGGGGAGCCATTTCTGGAAACTTAACACTATCTCCGGTTATGGCAGAGATTTCGTAGGCAACACCGATTAACCCCAGACAATCAGCTCGGTTTGGAGTTAACTCAAGTTCAAGAATGAAATCATCGAAACCAAGCTCTTTTTCAGCTGGCTCACCAACAATAGCCTCCTGGTCAAGAATCAATATCTCGTCTTCACCATCCAGGTCCAACCCCAACTCCCGGGCGGAACAAAGCATACCCGCTGAAGGGACACCGCCAATTAGTGTTTCATCAATACGTCGCCCGCCGGGTAATTCCGAACCCGGTTTGGCTACTACTACCTTATCGCCTACCTGCATATTCCTTGCCCCGCAAACTATGCTGGCAATACCTTCACCTGTTTCTGTTTCCACCAGAATAAGCTTTTTCTTGGACGGATGCGGCTCCATTTTCTTTACCTGCCCGACCACAACTCCGGGCAGTTCCGGCCCGAACCGTTCCACAGCCCCGACTTCAATACCGGTAAGGTTAAATTTTTCAGCTAATTCCCCGGCATTCATACCGGGATCGATATATTCTGAAAGCCATTCATATGACACGCGCATTAAGTTATCATCCTCCGATTAATTTAATTAAACATCCAGGATTTTTCTATTTAGCCAAACTGCTTGAGGAAACGCAGGTCGTTTGAGAAAAACAGGCGCAAATCACCAATCCCGTATTTTAACATGGCGATTCTTTCCACCCCCATCCCGAAAGCAAAACCGGTTACTTCTCTCGGGTTATACCCGGAGATCTCCAGTACCCTTGGATGAACCATTCCGCACCCTAAAATTTCCAGCCAGCCGGTATTACTGCAAACCCGGCAACCTTCTCCTTTACACATAATACAGTAAATATCCACTTCTGCACTCGGTTCTGTAAAAGGAAAGAAACTGGGGCGCAGTCGGATTTTCTGATCCGGGCCAAACATCTCCCTGGCAAATAAAAGCAAAGTGCCTTTTAAGTCAGCAAATGAAATATCCACATCTACAGCCAGGCCTTCTACCTGGTGAAACATTGGCGAGTGGGTTGCATCATCATCCCGACGAAACACTTTGCCCGGTGCTATAATGCGTACAGGAAGCTCAGGAGCCAATTTTTCCATTGTCCTGATTTGAACCGGAGAAGTGTGAGTTCTTAATAAAATCTGATCTGTTATATAAAATGAATCCTGCATATCACGGGCGGGGTGCTCAGATGGTATATTAAGCGCTTCGAAATTATAAAAATCACTCTCAATATCTGGACCGTAAGCAACCTGGAAACCGAGGCCAATAAATATTTCCCTGATCTCATTTAAAATCATATTAAGGGGGTGTATTTGTCCTAATTGCTCAGGTTTGCCGGGAAGAGTTACATCAATTCGCTCTTTTTCCCACTGCCCTTCTTTCTCGGCATCACGCAATACCTGTTCTCTCATCTTAAAAACGGTTTCAAGTTCTTCGCGAAGAACATTGGCTTTTTTGCCAATAACAGGTCTCTCGTCCGGGTCAACATTCCCAAGACTGCGTAAAAGCCCTGTAAGTTCACCTTTTTTACCTAGCATTTTTATGCGTACTTCATTAAGCTCTTCCAGGCTGCTTGCTTCTTTAATCTTTCTTCTTGCTTCAGTTTCCAGTTCTTTTAACTTCTCCAGCAATAAAAACACCTCCATAAATAAAAAATCCCTTTTCTTAAAGGGACGAAAGATAATCTTCCGCGGTACCACCCGGTTTAGCCACCGCTGACTCACTTAAGATCGATAACGGCGATAACCGTCTCCAGCCTACCGGACCATACCTGTTGGCCTTTCAGTGGGAAGCTCCGGAGTGAACTTCAACCTGGTGCGCGGGTCAGCTTACAGTCT
>JBNJHL010000023.1:0-19477 GCA_051748445.1 Bacillota bacterium | reverse complement strand
ATCATTAATGAAACCAACCAGCTGGTTATGACACAGAGTTTGAATGTAGTATGTTATAATTTAAATAAATTGTATTGATGGAGATGAAGATATGAACAAGAAAAGTCCTGGCGTAATCGGCATTCTAACCGGAGGTGGAGATGTTCCCGGCTTAAACCCGGCTATCCGTGCAGTAACCATCCGGGCCCTGCGTGAAGGTTACAAGGTGATTGGCCTCCGCCGCGGGTGGGGCGGCCTGGTTGATGTTGTCCGTGACAAGGAGGCAGACAACAGCAATAATTATCAATACTTGTCCGAGAATGTAGTTAACCGCGCTGCTCGCACAGGCGGGACTTTTCTACACACTTCGCGGACCAATCCGTCGAAAATAAAAAAGGATGAAGTACCGGAAATGTACCAGGATCAGTATACGGAAGAAGTAAACGACCTTACCTCAGAAGTGTTGAAAAATATTGATTTCCTGAACATCGATTACCTGATCCCGATTGGCGGTGATGACACTTTAAGTTACGGTGTGCGCCTTTACAAGGAAGGAGTAAAAGTTGTTGCCCTGCCAAAAACAATGGACAATGATGTGGCCGGAACTGATTACTGTATCGGTTTTAGCACCTGTGTAACCAGGACAATTTCTTTAACCAACAACCTGCGCACCATAGCCGGTTCACATGAACGCCTGTTGGTAATCGAGGTTTTTGGCCGCTACGCAGGCTTTACCGCCATGCTGCCAACAATGGCCGGTGCGGCTAACCGCTGCGTGATCCCTGAATACAAGTTTGACATTGATCACCTGACCGAATTGATGATTTACGACCGTAGGAAAAACCCAAGTAATTACTCGGTCACCCTGGTCTCAGAAGGAGCCATGTATAACGGCGGCGAGAGAATTTATGCCAACATGGAAGCTGATGCCTATGGACATGCCAAGCTGGGAGGCATCGGTGAACTGGTAGCTGCTGCTGTAAAAGATACTGTCCCTTGTTTTAACAACGGACGTAAAATCAATGTAGTGGAGCAAAAACTTGGCTACATGGTCCGTGGTGGCGAGCCGGATGCTATTGACTCAATCGTACCAATGGCATTTGGCAACCTGGCCTTAGACCTACTGCTTAAAGGCATCCACGGGCGCCTTGTAGTATTGAAGGGGGGCTGTTACGATAACGTGCCTATTGATGTGGTTACATCCACCAAAAAAGCAGTCGATATAGATCATTATTATGACGTTGAACGTTATCGCCCTAAATATGAAAATTTTGAGATGAAACCGCTGTTTATAATGACCAGCGAGCTATAGGTTTTGTTAACTATTTTTCAATAACCATTTCCAGGCCATATCTGTTTCATCGGCGTCAAAATACATTACTTCCATTGGCAAAACAGCACCAAGCTTTGCTACCCACTCAGCCCAATCCTTCATGCTGATTATAGCGATCTTTTCAATCTTTGCATAATATTTTGCCAACAGCTTAAAATCAGAAAGAACGGCTTTGGCAGTTATACCTGAGAACTCGATAATCCTGCAAAGCATATTCACCTTTTCTGATTCGCTCAGCTTGTTTTCAATAGCTTTTTCCAAGCGGTCATAATCATTCCTGGTTAACTCGCCTTCAATTTCTACTTCAAGCACCGACTCATCAACTGTTTCAATAATCCTGATCATCAAATCCTCTCCTTTTTAAGATTTCAAACCGGCAGGAGAATTTTTTACGGTCGGAATTTAATTTTGAATATTTTTTTCTTTACCCATCAACTAACCCGCATATCTACCTAAAGAATAGTCCGGAAGCATAGTAACTTCCGGACCAAAGATTCGTTGATCATTATTGAATAGTGTCTGCCCTCTGCAAACGAGACGGGCCTGGCAGATGTTTAGTTTTAACGATTAGTAAGCCCGAAAGCAATTTTTACAACTGCTTTAAATTCTGTTACCTTGCCATCTTTTACGATTCCATTGTAAGTTATAACCTCTACACCTGTAATATTCTCCAAGGTTTCAGAAGCCTTTTCAACTGCATTTTTCGCTGCATCTTCCCAGCTATTCGATGATACTCCAACCACCTCAATAACTTTTGCAAGGTTTGATAACCTTTCTTCAGTCATTTTAAAATCCTCCTATCTAATTAACCTTTAATATGATTATAACATAGTATCTCTATAATTGTAAAGTAAATTCTTGCAATAACAGAAGCGAGCAGGTAACCATAAGTAAATGTTTTTTATGGTTTAAAAGGGATCGGAAGCAGGGTCAGAAAATAGATCTTGAAACCTGTCCATGTGCTTTTCAACTCAACTTGATGAGCTAATAGAAATAAACTGTGACAGCCTGACATACTCTGATATGATATGAATTGAACTTTAATAAAGGAGAACAGTTATGAAAACAATTCTCGAAATACCAGTCCGTTCAACAGAAATCGATTTTCTCGGCCATGTGAACAATACTAAATATCTCGATTACATGCAGTGGGGCAGGGAAGACTGGTACATGAAGGCAGGTTTGACTTTTGAAATGATGCTTGAAAAAAACATTGGCACAGTTATTGCCAATATCAGTATTGACTATTTAAGTGCCTCTTACTTGGGAGAAGTTCTCGTGATTGAAACCGAACCGCTTGAGGTAGGCAATACCAGTCTTAAAATGCGCCAGGATATCCTTAAGAAAGATTCCGGGCAAGAGGTTAGTAGCGCTGAGGTTACTGTAGTTTTTATCGCTATGGATACTGAAAAGAGCACTCCCATTCCGGCAGAGTTGAAAAAACTTCTGAAAAACAGTTAATCGACCAGGCTGATCGAAGTCATCATGCCCGGCCGATAATTTTGCAATTCATGCGGAACAAATCAGTAGAATGATCAGCATACTGGTTGTCCCAGCTTATATTTAAAAAATATCTAGATCTCAATGTTTATGTAAAAATATTTTTGCTAAAAAGCTATTCTGCCCTGGAAAAGTAGAGGTAGAAAGTTGTGCCATCACCGAGCTTGCTACTAACCAGGATTAACCCGCCTGAAGAACGGACCAGTTCTTTAACCAGGGCCAGTCCGATACCCGATCCAGCCTTACTCTGTTCCTTTTCACGGGAAGGGTCCGCCCGGTAAAACCGCTCAAAAATGTAAGGCAGGTTCTCCTCGCTGATACCAATCCCATTATCAGTAACTTTCACAAGGACCATGTTGCTTAGCTTTGCCTGCAGCTCTCCCGGAGCAGGTGTTTTCTGCCCCAGCGGTGCTACTGTATTTGGTTCTACAACCGGGTTATTGTCAAGAGTAACATCGATACTTCCACCGGGATTACTGTAACGATAGGCATTATCGAGTAAGTTACTGATGATCTTGCCCAGGGCGGCAGGATCCTGGTCAATTATTACCTCCTGCTCTGGCAGGTTTAACTGCAGTGTAAGATCTTTCTTCCGGTATAGCAGCTGGAATGAAGAAACCTTGTTGAATAAAAACTGACCCAGGTTTAAAGATTCCCGGCTCAACTGATCGCTACTGGTACCTTCCGCATGGGCAAGTTCGTCAAGGTCGGAAGCAACCCGGTTTAAATGCATGATTTCCTGCAGTAAAATTTTCATGGTTTTCGGATCAGCCGGCATCACACCATCATTAATAGCTTCGATGTAACCACGCAGGGTTGTAAGCGGGGTTCGCAGTTCATGGGCAATATCAGCCACAGATCGCTTACGTAATTTTTCCAGCTCATGCAGGTGAGAAGCCAAGCGGTTAAAACTGCCGGCCAGATCATCGATTTCTTTACCTTCATATCTGGGCAGTTCCAGACTGTAGTCGCCACGGGTAATGCGCAATGAACCACGGGCAATATCTTCGAGGGGTTTCGATAAGCGCCGGGAAAAGATAATCCCCAGGGCCAGGGCGGCAGATATCGCTATTAAACCAGTCCAGATAAGGGACCCTGTAATAGCCCTGCGGAAATAAAGATCCTGTTCAAGTAAGGCGCTGGTTTCTGCAGTCATAGGGTGAGCGATGACCAGCTTCCCCACGATAGTATCATTGTAACCCATAACATACTGGTAAGTACTCACACCTGAGAGGGCGGGCTGCTGATTCGGGACCATCATCATATGACGGCGGCCCTGCTGGTCGGTATCGCCAATCAGTCGCCCTGTGGCATCATAGAGCAAAAGGCGAGTGTTGGTGCTGAGAGCTGCATGGAGTAACGGCATATGGATACCGTCCCAGCTGTCATTAATAGCGTAATATTCCCGCAGGGAATTAACGATCTGCTTATTGATTGCTTCTTCCCGTTCCCTGGTATATACTTCCATGTGCCTGTCGAGCGAATAATTGAATATACCCTGGAATAGAAGGAGAATTACTGCTGAGAGAAGCAAAAAGTACATAGCCAGGCGCATCCAGAGAGGCATGGTCCTGAACCGTTCAAGCTTCTTCATATTTATATCCCACCCCATAGATAGTTTTAATCAGATTTGGTGCGCCTTTTGCCTGTAATTTATGACGGAGATTTTTAATATGAGCATCGATGGTGCGATCCTCTGTGAAACTATTATAACCAAATAGATATTCTGCCAGCTGGTTACGGGTATAGACGTGCCCCGGGTGACGGGCCAGGTACAGTAAAAGGTTAAATTCCGTTGGAGTTAACTCAATATGCTGCTGCTGCCAGGTAACAGTATGAGCCATGGTATTTATTTCAAGCCAGCCACCAGCAAGGGTGAGAAAGTCAGTGAGAGGAACATTTTCCAGTTCACTGCGACGAAGGATGGTCTTCACCCTGGCCACTATTTCCTGGGGACTGAAAGGCTTGACTACGTAATCATCAGCGCCAATGGAAAGACCGTACAGCTTTTCCTCAAGAGCGGTTTTAGCTGTAAGCATGATCACCGGCACCCTTGAGCCATCACGGCGGAGCTGCTGCAACACTTCCTCTCCGCTTAAACCGGGCAGCATCAGATCAAGAATGACTAGATCGGGAATTTCATTTTGCGCCAGCTGCAGCGCTTCCTGCCCTGTATGTGCGGTAATTACTTCATAACCTTCCCGCTCAAGATAGGCTTTTAAAATTTCCGTAATATTAGTCTCATCATCAACTGCCAAAATTTTTGTTTTAGCCATACTGAACACTCCCGCTGACCGCTTACTTAATTCTAACCAATCCGATGGGAAAAATAAAGGCCGCCCATGATGGCGGTCTTTATTATGAAGATTGGTTAGAAGTGACCTTCGAACAGGATATTTCAAACAAGCTTAATAGCGCGAGCAGTGACCAAAGCCTTTGGTCTCAGCACCATTCCAGCCCCTGCCTCCTGTACCTGCTGAACGGCCGAACCCTTCTTCAGATCTACCTTCGAAGCGTTCTACCATTCTCTCTAACATCCAGGAGCCATCATCTTCCGATAGCTGTCCAAGCTCAACTCTTCTTTCGACAATCTGGCGTCTCAGCTCGTAAACCTGCTCATAAAGCGCTTCCAGGGTCGGGTCTGCTTCCTGGGCAAAAACTGCTGAGGAAATCAGCATTGTTACTAGAAAACCAGCAACCAGTAAAACTGTAAGTGTTCTTTTTGTCATTCTTAACTCCCCTTTCCTATTAAGTCTATATGCATTATATAAGATAAATATGAATATCCTGAGAAGAGAAGTTGTAGATTTTGTGAAGATAGCATTTCTAAAAATAAAGCAGGACTTACTGTCAGCTTACAGGCGCTTGATTCAGCCACCCTGGACGATCCGCGATTCGGGGCCGAAGGGAAGTATTGATCAATATCTTCCAAAGCGAGTATTACCGGCGCTGGCTCGATAATGTCGTGATGCGGTTTGTTGCTGTGGTGCTGATTATCCCCTTTTTGCCGCTGATGATTCTTCCGGCCGCCTACCTGGGGCCGCAGCTTTCTAACATCATTATTGTAATCGGCATCCTGACCTGGAGTGGGGCAGACTTCAAGATCGTGGCGCGCCACATTCGGCCCGGCGTAATGCCAATTACCCTGGCCTTTTTTGGCCCTGGTGATTCCACGGCAAAAAGTTGGGGAACTGTTCTTTGCTATGAGCAAACTATTTAACTGGCTCAAACCACCTCTGCCACTTAAAAATTGCCAGGCTTAAAACTTAATCTTTTCCGGCAATAAAGAGGATAAGCTGAATCAAATAGGCTAAAGCAACGAAAAATAGGCCAAGACCGCCAAATATTGCATGGGTATCTGCAAAACCTGCCTGCACACAGTCGTATAAGTTTGCAGTGATTTCAGGGCCGGCTAAAAGTGATAGTCCATGTGCTTCCAGGATTTCCGTTAGATATCCTACGACGATATTCTTCATCTGCTGCCATGACAGGTATAAGCTTAACCCGGACAGGAACAGACCCCATCCGAATAACTTCAAGCCGTGGATAATCCCGAAGGAAACCAGGGAGAAGCACAGGAGCAGGCCAGATAAAAGGTAAGGGGTTATTTGCAATGCCGGCTTCACACTACGGATGCTGGATATGGCTTTTTTTTCTTCGTCACCAATATCCGACAGGTTAGATAGTTCTGTAATGGTGATTTCGCTGGGAACATCAAATTTTTCTATGAACACGGTCGGGTCTGGCGCATCAATTTCAAGCTCTTCCAGCTTTGCGTAGCCGGAATAGGCTTTACATTCTCTCGTCATTTCTTCTTCAAAAGCTTTCTGCTTTTCCTCTAAAGGAGTCTTTATGATAAGCTTATCCCGGTCGCCAAGGATGAAATCGACAGCAGCATCCAGGTTCTCGTCTATCTTCTCCTTTAACCATTCTTCATCTATAGCTGAAGCCAGCGCGCTTCTAACCATTGGAATATCAGACAGTGCTATAGATATTGTACGATCACTTTCCATTATGGCATACTCTATAAGCATAACCCGCAGCTCATCTTCCAGTTTCACTTCCTGGAGAGAACACCGGTAGAATTCGTTGTTATAAAGCGTTTTATGCAGGCCTAGGCTGACCTGGCTCAGCCAGCCGGCCAAGATTATACCGATTATCAATAAGGTTACTGCAACATATCGGGGCAGGACAAGTTTTCCAGGAGGTTTTGCTTTAACCATCAGATTTTAAATCCCCTTTCCCGCCGGTTTCAAATAAGTCATTAATTATTTTTTCTTTCTGGCCCGGATCGGTTTCCCAGTAAGAGATGCCATCTATGTTGAGAAAGCGACCCGGCAGCACTTCTTTTTTGAGATTTTCCTGGGAAAGATCACTGAAGGCATCTGCCAGGCTAATTCCTGTCATTATATCAAGGTTTGTATCAACCTGGTCCCAGGTAACAACACCAAGAATGAAAAGTTCTTCCAAGGACAGGCTGCCGATTTTCCCAATCATTGCCTCTAAAAAGCGCTGCTGTCTTCTGACCCTGGCGATATCTCCCATAGGATCCTGACGACTCTGGATTACAGCAAAAGCTTCTTCTCCGTCAAGTTTTTGCTGCCCCGCTTCAAGCAAAGAATCTTTAACTTTAAAATCCCGGTCCAGAAAGAATTCTATGCCACCCATAAGCTCGATTATATTTATAACAATGTGGAAATCAAAACCAACATAGTAATCAATTGAACGGCCGGTAAAGTCTTCAACGGTTTCTACCAGCAGCTCACTTCCTCCGTAAGAATGAGCATGATTGATCTTCGTTTGGCCGTATCCGGGTACCGTGGCAAGAGTATCACGAGGAATTGACAGCATGGCAATATTGCCACTTTCAGGTTCTAGGTTAGCCAGAATGATCGTATCAGCATTACCGTCGTATTCATATTCCCGGTCTTCTTCCCAAACACTCTCATCAACACCGTAAATCAGTAATGAAACCGGCTCCACGGATTCAGATTCATTTTGTTCCGGTTGTTGTTCCGCCTGGCCCGTCAGTAACTTTTCTTCCTGGTCAGCTAATGTATAAGCCATTGCCTGTACATTCCTGGATAGGTCATAAATATTATAGCTTAAGTAAGCAGCCATCCCTATAATTGCTATGGCAAGAAGCAGCAGAAAATATTTTCTTACGCTTTTGTAAAAATACATAATCAACAACCTTTCCATATTTACTCCCAATAAAATCCTCATTGGGTAATGATGGAATAGAAGGACAAAGTGGGCGTTAAGTAACCAAGCTAGTAAAACCCAGGAAGGCCTTCTCCCGGGCTAATAAGATTTTCAATCGGCTCTCCAAATCGACTCTTCTTACCGGGACATTAGCCTCTCACCATGCCGTGATTAACCCTGCAGTCACCAGAAGCACCATTGTCAGCAAGGTTATCATTAACTTTCTAATTATTTGATCTTTTGTTATATTATTCGAGATTCAGTCACCTTTTTCCTGCCCAAAATAGTATTATCAGGTTAGAGGGGGTGGTTCTTCTGATATAAATTATCATGAAACTATTACCTTGACATTATTGTCTTATATAATGAATGCAAGAATAAATATTAAAAATGGAGGGATTTAGAAATGTTTAACACAAAAACTCTATCCACATTAATGGTGGCAATGGTATTGATTCTGGCCCTTCTGATCAGTGGTTGTGGTCAAAATGGAGAGGCAATTGTTTCAAATGAAAAACCGCAGTTAATCCAGACTTACGGAGAAGCAGAAGTTTCTGCAGAGCCAGACATGGCTGAGATCAGCCTGGAAATAGAAACCCGTGGTTCTTCTGCGGAAGAAGCAGCAGAAGAAAATGCGGCAATGGCCAATACGGTACGGGAATCTTTGCTTGAATTTGGCCTCTCAGAAGATGAAATTTCCACCGGTTCTTATCGCCTGAGGACTATCAGGGAAGAAAGACCGCGTGAGAAGACGCAACCTGAATCGATGGACCGAGAGGCTGAAGAAATGGAATCTGAAAATGAAGAAGTTATTTATTACCAGGCAACCAATGAAATTACGGTTTCCGTAACGGAAATTGACAAAGTCGGTGAAATAATCGATACAGCTGTTGCAGCAGGAGCGAACAGGGTTAACCATATCACTTTCGACCTGGAAGATTCCGAGGAATTAAAGATGCAAGCCCTGGCTGCAGCAACTGAACAGGCAGCCCAAAAAGCTGAGGCCATTGCCGGAGGTGCCGGCGAGTCTATAAGCGGCTTGTACAGTATTAAGGAAGAAAGAACAGATTACAGGCCTTTACGCATTGAAGATGAGAGAGCTCAGGCAGAAATGGCAGAAGAAGACGAAGCTCCCACGCCGATCACCCCGGATGATGTAATCGTCAGGGCAACAGTTGTCGCGGAGTATACATTCTAAGCAAAGAAAACTACATAACTAACCTTAGACAATGGCGGCCTTTCAAAAGGTCGCTATATTTTATTTCAAAGGTTGATCTGGTAATAATAGTCAATCAGGTTGACGCAAGCCTACAACCCTCAAGGCAAAAACAACTCATACAAAATACTTATTAGCAGTAACAGTATAGCGAGCGAATTTTTCTTGAGCAGTATAAAAAATCCTCATTGCCAAACCGGCTAAAACGCAAGAGGCCAAACCAAAAGCGGAAAACCTATATTTTCTGACACAGATATCGCTTCTTCAGGACTAATTGCATAACCTTTGTTGCATCAGAGCCTCTATTATTGCTGAAAGGCTCCAAGGCATTTTACAACTATAATGACATCAAGTACAAAATGCAAACAATTTTGGCCTCTTCAGTTAAACTTTTTTACGTAAGAGGCTACCCGCTCCAGAATCTCATCCCTGTCTCCCCCTTCTTCAGCCAGCCTGACTATGGCGCTGCCAATAATAACAGCATCGGCTTTATCGCCAAGAGCGCTGACCTGTTCCGGGCGTGAAATACCGAAACCAAGAGCCAGGGGCAGGTCAGTTTCAGTGCGAACCCGGCTGAGCAGTTCATTTCCCGAAGCAGGCAAATCATTTCTGGCTCCGGTTACCCCGGATACTGATACGCAGTAAATAAAGCCGCTGCCATTTTTAACAGTTGCTTTAATGCGACCCGGCGAACTGGTCGGAGCAAGCAGGTGAATTAAATGCAGACCCGATTGCTGCAGCATCTTACTGAGCTCTTCACTTTCTTCCAGGGGCAGATCAGGAACAATTACACCATCAAGACCGCTTTTCGAAGCAGAGTGAACAAATGGTTCCAGGCCAAACGAATATACAGGGTTATAGTAGGTCATGACCAGCAGGGGAATATCCAACCTGGTTCGCAGGCGGGAAGTCAGTTCTAAAACATCTGCCAGGGTAACCCCGTTTTCGAGGGCCCGGCCGGCAGCAGCCTGGATCACCGGACCATCGGCAACGGGATCGGAAAAAGGCACCCCCAGCTCAACCATGGCCACTCCGCCCTCAGCCAGGCGGCAGACCAGTTTTTCGGTGGTTTCCAGGTCAGGATCCCCGGCAGTCACATAGGCAATTATACCCTTATCACCGGCAGACCGCAGATCAATAAATTTCGCATCAATCCTGTTCATAATCCTGCCTCCTCTAACGCTTTCGAAGCCGATGCAACATCTTTATCTCCCCGGCCCGAAAGACAGACTATCACCGTTTCATCCGAAGAGATTAAAGGAATTAACTGCTCCAGGTAGGCCAGGGCGTGAGCGCTTTCCAGGGCAGGGATAATCCCTTCGCACCCGGCAATCAGGGTAAAGGCTTTAAGCGCATTCCGGTCGGTTACTGCTGCGTAGCCGGCCCGATTGCTGTCCTTCAGGTAGGCATGCTCGGGACCAACCCCGGGATAGTCAAGACCAGCGGAGATAGAATGGGCTACCATAACCTGTCCGGCCTGGTCCTGCAGCAGGTAACTTAAATTCCCGTGCAGCACACCGGGCCTTCCCCCGCTCAGGCTGGCCGCATGCAACCCTGTTTCCAAACCTTTGCCGGCAGCTTCAACTCCGATTAGCTTTACCGTTTGATCTTCAATAAAGGGATGGAAGAAACCGGCCGCATTACTGCCCCCACCAACGCAGGCTACCAGGTAACCGGGCAGACCGCCTTCAACCTGTCTGAACTGATTTTTTGTTTCTTCTCCGATCACCCTCTGAAAGTCGCGCACCATGACCGGGTAAGGATGCGGACCGACCACGGAACCGATTATATAATGAGTATTATCAACATTCGTGACCCAGTCCCGCAAAGCTTCATTGGTTGCATCCTTAAGAGTTTT
Organism: Bacillota bacterium; assembly: GCA_051748445.1. Classification (GTDB taxonomy): domain Bacteria; phylum Bacillota; class Dethiobacteria; order DTU022; family DTU022; genus T3SED10-7. The sequence continues at coordinate 8,386 of JBNJHL010000023.1, read as the reverse complement.
ACTGCCTGAGGTAACCGGAATAACCCGGGCGCCAAGCAAGTTCATCCGGAATACATTTAGTTCCTGGCGCTGCATGTCCTCTTCTCCCATGTAGATATCGCATTCCAGGCCAAACATGGTCGCTACAGTTGCCGTCGCCACCCCGTGCTGTCCGGCCCCGGTTTCTGCTATTATTCTTTTTTTGCCCATTCGCCGGGCCAACAGTACCTGTCCCAGGGTGTTATTGATCTTATGGGCCCCGGTATGGTTCAGGTCTTCCCTTTTTAAATATATTTTTGCCCCTCCCAGTTTTTCGGTCAGCCTTTCAGCATAATAAAGCGGGGTTGGGCGGCCGCAGTAATGTTTCAGGTAGTAATGCAATTCCCTTACAAACCCTTGATCTTCCCTGCATTCAATGTAATTCTGCTCCAGTTCCAGCAGGGCTGTCATCAGGGTCTCCGGCACATAACGTCCCCCGTAGCTGCCAAAATATCCTTTATAGTCTGGCAGGCTGCTCATTTTCGCACCTCCTTACGGTGTTAATAAATTCCCTTATTAAATCGCAATCTTTTTGTCCTGCCCTTTCAACTCCCGAACTGATATCCACCCCGTAAGGACTGATATGCTGCAGGGCAACTTTTACGTTTTGCGCTGTCAATCCCCCGGCCACGATCAGGTTAAAACCGGCCAGTTCCTGATTCACCATGGTTGAAAACATAGCCCAATCCCAGGCTTTGCCGGTCCCTCCAGGCTGCCCGGCTTCAAAGGAGTCAAGCAAGCAGGCTTTCACACTGCCCCGGTATTTTTTGACATCCTCCAGATCGGCAAGTTTTGCAATTCGGAAGGATTTCAAAGCCCGCCCGGTAAATCTGTTGCAGTACTGTGGAGTTTCTTCCCCATGAAACTGAAGCAGGTCTAAACCCAGGGCGGAATCTATAGCTAAAACATCCGAAAAAGGATTGTTGAAAAAAACCCCGACTTTTTCTACCTCCGGCGGGAGAACCCTGATAATTTCAGCAGTCTGGTCTACTGAAACTTTTCTCCGGCTCTCAGCAAAAACAAACCCGACAGCATCTGCTCCCGCTTCAATACAGCAGACTGCGGTTTCAATAGTCTTGATGCCGCAAACCTTTATCCACATTGTGCTTCAGCTCCTTTCCCGGCCGGCAGACCTTTTAACTCCTTCAGCCTGGCAGATGGATCCGTTGAGCAAACCAGGGTTTCACCAACCAGGGCCGCGTCTACTCCTGCCTGTTCGAGAAGTAAAATATCCTCACGACTGGCTATCCCGCTCTCGCTAACCACTAAGGCGTCTTCGGGAATATCGCCGGCCAGCTGCAGGGTAGTAGAAAGGCTTACGTTGAAGGTTTTTAGATTACGGTTATTTATCCCGATTACATCAGCCCCGGCATCTATGGCCTGCTTCAATTCGTTTTTACCATGCACTTCTACCAGGGCTGTCATCCCCAGGTTGGCGGCCAGCCTGACCAGCCTGCGAAGCATGTACTGATCGAGGATGGAAGCAATCAAAAGAATAGCGTCCGCGTTTAGGACCCTTGACTCAAAGACCTGGTACTCGTTTAAAATAAAATCCTTGCGCAGAACCGGTAGTTCGGTGTACTTTTTGACCTGACTGATATAAGCAGGATCACCTTTAAAATATTTTGTTTCAGTAATTACTGATATTGCCCCGGCACCCCCTTGCTGATAAGCCCTGGCTAATCGTACCGGGTCAAAATCTGAACAAAGCAAGCCTTTAACCGGAGAAGCGCGTTTCACTTCAGCTATTATTTTCAGTCCGCCGCTACCCTGCAGTTTTTGCTTAAAGTTGCGGGGCTTTTCCATGTTGCCCAGGGCACTGGTGATAATGCCCAGGGGCCGTGAGGTTTCCATTCCGGCAACTTCTCTTTTCTTATTGTTAACTATTTGTTCCAGTAACATTTTTATCAGGCGGAAGGTTAAAGACTTACCGCCCTTGCCTCCATTCTGCAATTAGCATTAGTGTAGCGCTTCAACAGCTCCAACCTGTGTAATGCTTCCCCGGAATCAATAGCTTCACAGGCCGGTTTTATTCCTGCTTCAATACTTTCAGCTTTATCCGCTGTGTAGAGCGCTGCGGCAGAGTTTAAGACAACTATATCCCGCGCAGCTCCCTGCTCTCCATCTAGCACGCTTTGTATGATGGCAGCGTTTTTTTCTTTTCCCCCACCCTGTAGTTCTAACGGCCCGGGAACAGGAAAACCAAACATATCAGGAGTGATTTCATAAGTTTTCACCAGGCCTGGCCTGACTTCCGTCACCCTGGTAACACCAAGAGTAGATATTTCGTCCAGCCTGCCGGCACCGTGCACTACCAGGGCTCTAGTTACACCCAGTCTTGACAGCACCGTACCCAGCGCTACCGTCAGCTCAGGACTGTAAACACCCATTAGCTGGTATTCAGCCCTGGCCGGGTTGACCAGCGGACCCAGCAGGTTAAATATTGTTCTAATCCCGATTTCCTTCCGCGCCTTTGCAGCATGCTTCATTGCAGCATGGTAAACGGGGGCAAATAGAAATGCTATTCCTGCTTCTTTCATAGAACCTGCAGCAGCGCCGGGATTTAACTCAAGATTAACTCCAAGTGCTTCCAGCACATCAGCACTACCGCACTTGCTCGAAACAGAACGATTACCGTGTTTGGCAACAGGCACTCCGCAGGCTGCTACAACAAAAGCAGCTGCCGTGGATATATTGAACGTATAGGACTGGTCTCCGCCGGTTCCACAGGTATCGATTAAGCCGCTGTTGCTCAGATCAACTCTTGCCGCACCCGACCGAATCGCCCGGGCAAAACCTGTAATCTCTTCTTCAGTTTCTCCTTTAACCCGCAGGGCAGTAATTAAACCGGCAATCTGAGCATCGGTTGCCTGTCCTTTCATGATCCCTTCCATCACATCACAGGCATCACCTTCACTGAGATTGGACTGTGCTGCGGCTGCAGCAATAGCTTCCGTAATCTTCATTTTTAAAACCCTCTCCTTCTAAAAAATTTTTGATGATTTTCTTCCCATCTTCAGTCAATATCGATTCGGGGTGGAACTGGATACCCCATACGGGTGCCCGGGTATGTTTCAAACCCATAATTTCTCCATCTTCGGAAGTTGCCGTCACCAGTAACTCCGGCGGCAACTTTTCGGCATCAACAACCAGGGAATGATAACGGGCCGCTTTAAAATTTGGTCTGGTTCCCTTAAATATTTCTCTGCCGTTATGAGCTATCTGTGAAACTTTGCCGTGCATCAGCTTACGGGCGGAGATTATTTCTCCCCCGTACGCCTGGCCGATCACCTGGTGTCCCAGGCAAACTCCCAGCAGGGGAACAGAACCATTTAAGTCCCTGACAATATCCAGGCAATTACCGGCCCCATCAGGATTGCCTGGTCCCGGTGAAAGAACTATTTTATCAGGCGCCATAACATTAATTTCAGCAGGTATTATTTGATCGTTGCGGTAAACAACTATTTCCTTTTTGCCCACCATTTCACCAATATATTGAACCAGGTTGTAGGTAAATGAATCATAATTATCGATGACTAAAATCACATTAATCCCTCCTCGGCGAGTTGTAAGGCCCTGATTAAAACTTTAGCCTTATTTACAGTCTCCTCATATTCACTGTCTGGATCTGAATCGGCAACTATACCGGCCCCGGCCTGGGCAAAGGCCTTGCCGCCGGAAAATATGATGGTGCGTATCGTTATACAGGTGTCCATACTGCCGGAATAAGAGAGGTAACCGACTGCCCCGGCGTAAGGGCCGCGTTTAACAGGTTCCATTTTATCGATAATTTCCATCGCCCTGATCTTGGGGGCACCGGAAACTGTTCCGGCAGGAAAACCTGCTACCAGGGCATCAAGAGCATCTTTACCATCTGCAATTTCGCCTTTAACTTCAGAAACAAGATGCATCACATGAGAATAGCGGTCACAGTTCATAAATACTGGAACTTCGACACTGCCATATTTTGCCACCCGCCCCAGGTCATTGCGCCCCAGGTCGACCAGCATAACATGCTCTGCTCGCTCTTTGGGATCATTTAACAGCTCTTCTTCCAGCGCTTTGTCACTTTCCGGATCCGCACCCCGGGGCCTGGTTCCGGCGATTGGCCTGTTTTCGACAATACCATTATCAAGGCGGACCAGCATTTCCGGTGAAGCCCCTGCCACTTTCAAATCATCAAAGTGAAGGTAATACATGTAGGGAGAAGGATTAATTGAACGCAGTGCGCGGTAAACTTCAAATGGCGCCACGTCAGTTTGCACTTCAAATCTTTGCGAAAGGACCGTCTGGAGGATGTCACCAGACCTTATGTGTTCTTTAATTCTTTCAACCTTGCAGCAAAAATCGGCCCGGCTGATACCGCTTTTAACTTCAAGTTCCTGGTTATAATGCCGGAGCAGTTCAGGTTTTACGCTGCTATTCACCTTGTTGCTGCGGATCGCTTCAGTCAAATCCTCAATTTTATTTAAGGCCTGTATATATGATTTTTCCGGATCGGAAGTAACCCTGGCGTTCACAATCACTTTAAGCTTGGAAGTTAAGTGGTCAAAAGCAATTATACTTTCCGGAAAGATTATGCAGGCATCTGGCAGGCCGAGGTCATCAAAGGGTTGATCGGGCAGATGCTCAAACTGACGGACAGAATCATAGCCGATATAGCCGACAGCGCCCCCAAAAAAGCGGGGTAGATCAGGATTTTCCACTGCCCTGAAAGAATTAAATATATTGCGCAGTTCTGCCACCAGGCTGCCCTGCTCCCTGGTAATCTTTTCACCATTATTAATTTCAATCTCATTGCCACGAGCTTTAACAGTTAAAAATGGGTCCCCGGCAATGAAAGAATAGCGAGAAAGCCTGGCGCTACCTTCCACACTTTCCAGCAGACAGGAACTACCTTCACTGAAAACCTTGGAGTAGACCGAAACCGGTGTTTCCAGATCTGCTACAATCTCCCGCCAGACCGGGATCAGATTATAATCTTCCCTGGCAAGCTTGATAAATTCTTCTTTCGTCGGGCAATGAGTTGTTTTTACTAGCATATTTATAAGCTCCTTTCCAAAATAAAAAAACCTTTCACCCTGGATAAGGGCGAAAGGTCTCTTCCGCGGTACCACCTTAGTTAGATTCCTTGAATCAAACATCCCCACCTATATCCCATTTCAAAAAGTTCCAGCCGTAATTACCTTTCATACCACCTGAAAATAAAAAACCTCTCGTCCACTGGGACGAAAGGTTATCTTCCGTGGTGCCACCCGGCTTGAAACTCCAGTCCTGCTAAAAGCAGAAGTTGAGGACAAGGAATCTCTCTCGTTTCAGGGCACAGGCCATTTAATAATCCTGACCGATACCTGCCCCGTTTTCACGGTCGGGGTTTCCGTCAGAGCCTACTAGCATAATTATCATGCTTTTGGTCTGCTGCTCACAGGCCCATTCAGTTTGCCGGTATGTGCCTGCTTTCCACTGCCGCAGGTTCGCTGTAACACCCTCTGCAAACTTACTATTCCTGATCAAAGCATTTGGCAATCTTTGATTCTGTAATTTATAACACATTCCTGACGGCATGTCAAATTTTTTTCGATTATTGAGCATCTATGCAACCTGGAATACCATAGTGCATTAAAGTTTACTGAAGGAAACTGAAGCGATCGTAAAGTGCAGGCATGGAAGTGCCGATGAAGCGGAGCCTGGAGCAGCTCCAGCCTAAACGATCAGCAAGCGAAGTGTTCTTCAGCAAGCGACTAAAATGAAATATGGCTGAGCAGTTATATTATGGATAAAAATGTTTCCACCAGGGTCGGATCAAACTGGCTGCCGGAACACCTTTTGAATTCGGCAATAATTTCTTCCCGGTTCATCGCCTTTTTATAGGGCCGACCATAACTCATTACTTCATAAGCATCGGCAATAGTTGTGATTCGGGCCAGCAGTGGAATACCTTCACCTTTCAACCCCTGGGGGTAACCGTTGCCGTCCCAATGCTCATGATGAGCGGCAATATCTTCTGCCACATGGGCAAATTCTTCGGTAGCCCGGGCAATCCGGTAGCCAATTTCAGGATGTTTTCTGATCGTTTTCCATTCCTCTTCTGTTAGTTTACCCTGTTTGGTTAGGATCTCTTCGGAAATATTTATTTTCCCGATGTCATGCAAAGTAATAAGAAGGCTCAATCGATTAAGTTCGACTTCGGCCAAACCTACTTCAGAGCCGATTTTATGGGCAATTTCATGCATTCTCCTGGTGTGTGCTTCCGTTTCATAGCTCTTTTGAGCAAGTGTGCTAAGCAGGGTTGATAAAACTGTGCTCCTGGTGCTACGGCTAGCGATTAGTTTTTGCTTGTACATATTATCTTCTGCTTCTCTTAAAACATCTGAAATTTTCACATTAGTATCTACTCGTACTGCCAAACCAAGTGCAATCGATATCGGAATATCACCGGCACAGGCTCCCTCACATTTTTCAATAATCCTATTCTGGACTAGTTCACCATCCTTCACTGGGGTATTGGGTAATAGAATGATAAATTCATCACCACCCCAGCGGGCAATAATATCCTGATCGCTGCAGGAGTCTTTTATAATATCAGCAGCAGACTTCAACATTTCATCGCCTGTTAGATGCCCGTAAGTATCATTAACCAGCTTTAAACCATTCAGATCAGCGATGATAATACTTAAGGGATACTGCTCAGAGAGCTCAAATTGCAGCAGTTTTTCTTCCAACAAGTGTCGATTGTATAGCCCTGTTAACTGATCATGAATACTCATATAACGAATTTTTTCTTCCGCCTGTTTACGCTCAGTTATATCAAGAGCAACAAGAGTTAAACCATCAATCATGCCGTTATAATGCCGCATAGGCGATATGTGTAAGCTTATAATTACCTCTTGTCCATTCCTATGTTTGCAAGCAAGCTCAAGATCATTTATTATATGCCCATCTAAAGCCCTGTTACAATAGGCAGTAAATAGCCCATCCTGATCATTTAATAATTGCCTGATATCCTTGTTAAGCGCACTTTTTTCTGTCCATCCAAGCAACCTCTCTGTTGCAGAACTCCAACTTGTTACTTGATAATTACAATTCATAGACATTACCGCTACCGGGGAAACATGAATAATGGTCCGGTATTTTTCTCCGATTTGCTGCAAGGCATTATTAGTTTTATCATAAGAAGTAATATCAGTGCCGGTTAAAGCATAGTAATAGGATTCTTCACATTCCAGGTAAAAGGCATTGACTTTCCAGAGAATAGTTTCCAGGGAGCCATCACTTTTCTGCATCTGGGTTTTTAATTCAAAAGGGCACTTATCTGGTTCGAGTGTTGCAAAATAAGCCTTACAAAGTTCTTTTTCTTCGGGCAGACAAAACAAGTCCCAGTAATACCTTTCCGCATTATGGTTATAAGGCTTTTCAGCGATACTCTCACTGACACTGTTGTAATACATCAGTTTACCATCGCTGCCAAGAATTACAACGTAACAGTCAAGGAAATCACTAATTACAGAAAAATAGTTGTCTGCTTCTCTTTTATGAATTCTTTTCATTATGATTTACCCCGCACTTTTACCCTTGTCAGTCAAGGACATCGGTTATTGTTAAATCAAGAGACTGCGATAAATCTAAATCGTACGGTGAAGGGTGAGGAGCCAGGTCTCTTCCTTGATATAAAACACGCACAACAGGTCGCAAAGTCAACCCTGGATTATTTGCTATTACCAGGCCACTATCTTCATTGCTCAGGTAAACATGCGAACCAAAGGGATAAGCGGCAACCACGGAAAAAAAATGCTGCAATATTTCCAGGTTGAAATACTCGCCACCCCGGGACATAAGCATTTCAATAGCCCGGTATGGCGGGAAGGCTTTACGAAATGGTCTTTCGGAGGTCAGTGCGTCATAAACATCAACAATGCCGACAATCTGGGCGGACTGATGTATTCTATCCCCGCAAAGCCCGCCGGGGTAACCCTGGCCCTGTATTCTTTCATGGTGCTGCAGGATCACTATCCCGGCCCGCGCATCAAACAAACGTGTTTTTTTAAATATCTCAAATCCATACGATGGATGTGTTTGTATAGTTTTACGCTCATCTTCTGTAAGTTCTGCAGGTTTATTTAAAATAGATTCTGGAATGGCGGTCATGCCAAGATCGTGAAGCAAAGTTCCTGTCGCCAGGTACCTTAATGCATTGTAATCATAATTTTTTTTAGTGGCAACCAGTACTGCAAGTATAGTGCAATTAACACTGTGCGCAAAATGGTAATCCCCCCTGGCCCTGATATCCGTCAACTGGACAACTATATCCTTGTTCTCAAGGAGCTCATTAATTATCTTCGTGACTGTTTTTATCACTTCTTTATCATCG
>JBNJHL010000022.1:0-19704 GCA_051748445.1 Bacillota bacterium | reverse complement strand
CCCGCTCTTCAAGCTCTTCATTTAACTTTTTCAATTGCTGCTCTGCCTGTTTTAGCTCGGTAATATTAAGCGAAGTCCCGATAACACCGGTAATATTTCCTTCTTCATCGAAAACGGGAGACGCTGTCTCCAGCCAGTGTTCCCCATCCGGCGTTATCACTTCTCCCTGGCAAACCCTACCCTGCTCTATTGCTTTTACTGCCTGGCAGTTTTCACAAATGCGGTCTGTCCCATACCACACTTTATAACATTTCTGGCCGACATATTCACCAGGTTCCTTATTGTACCTTTTGCACGCCGCATCATTTGCCCAGATTAAGCGTAAATCAGTGTCTTTATATGTTACCTGTTCAGCCAGATTATCTAAGATAATTGACTTTTCTTTTTGTTCTTTTTCAATAATTTCCTGCTGCCGCTTTCGTTCGGTAATATCTCTTGATACAGCAATAATACCGATAGGTTCATTATCACTGCCATGCACAAAAGAAACCGAGTTTTCCATCCAGATTACTGAGCCATCTTTACAGTATTCTTCCAGTTCAACCTGGAAACTTGCTGCCGAATCCCTTTTGTTTTGCTTTTCAAGCTCCAGCTGCCGGCAAAACGTTTTTACTGCCCAATGGGCAGATTCAGGGGTTAAAGTCTGTTCAAGATTCATCGCCTGTGCTTCTTCCGGGGTAAAACCTTTAATCCGGTAAACCGAGGGACTGACATAAAGATGCCGCAGGTTTAAGTCTAAAATACTGATTATATCAGCAGTGTTCTCGGCAATTAGGCGGTATTTTTCTTCACTTTCCAGCAGCTTGTTTTCCTGGACCTTAATACGGAAATAAAAGAATACCAGGATTGCTGAAATAAAAAAGAAAAGGATAGTTAAGCCAACAGCGACATTTCTTCGGTAAGCAATGACTGCTTCCAGGTCTTTCAGGTAAACACCAGTACCAATAATCCAGCCCCAGGGTTCAAATAACTCAATATATGAGAGCTTTTCTTCATAGTGATCGTCAAGATCATAGTACTGCCAGGAATAAGTCACATGACCGGCTCCCTTTTCCTTGGCGGTGGTTATCATTTCCTGGAAAAGATAAAGTCCTTCAGGATCCTGGTAATTATAGACATTCTCTCCTTCCAGATCCGGACGGAATGGGTGAACAATTACCGTTGCATCCAGATCAATGATCCAGAAATAATCAAGTTCAGCCTCTCCATAACGAAGCGAACGAACCATATTTGCTGCACTTTGCCTGGCTTCTTCCCGGCTTAACTCCTGCTGCTGTTCCAGCTCATAATAGTGCTCAATAACTGACATACCGGCATCGATCAATTCCCTGGTATGCAGCATTTTTTCCTGGTAGATATCATCGCGAATTGAAGGAAGAAACACAAATGTATAGAGCAGGGTAATAATAATTAAGAGTGCCAACAAAACCATTAATCCCCGGAATGGTAGACGCAAATTGGAAGGTAGTTGTAATTTTTTCACCATGTATACCGGCACCTTTCCCGGTTAATCTATTCAGGCAACAGGATAGTAAAAAAAAACAAATCAATCTATAAAAATTAGTATTTGCCAGCTATATTCAATAGCACGACACCGTTTAAGAAAACTGCGCTCGCTTCAGTTTTCTTAAGCAGGTTAGGCAACATCAATTCTACATATAACCTGGTTAATCCTTTTTCCCTAATACTTCACCAATTAACCAGCCGGTATCTTTCAGTACTGCCCGGCCTGCTTAAATCAACTGAAACGAACAAGATTTTCTTTAACAGGGCTGGCAGATGCAAAACCTGTTAATTGACCTGAAAAAATGATTCGTCAAAATCAGGGTTTCCTTCGTAACGGTTCATGAAAAAACCGGGCAGCTTTTCCGCCTGGGCAAACATAGTTGAATCAGCAGCAATCCCCGCTTCATTTAAAGCGCTGACAATATCTTCAGGCTCCGGTGGACAGCCCCTGGCGGCAAACATTTTCTGTATATCTGGATGGTCCTTGTTCTTTCGATACATACACTGGCCGATTAAAATTGTAGATTCCATTCCCGGTGTCGGTTCCATTGCCTTTCCGGTAAGGACCTCCACATTGTTCCATGGCTCTCCTTGCCATGCCTGACGGATAGCAGTTAAGATAAGGCCATTTAAAGCCGAGCAATAAGTGCACATAGTTTGATCAAACTTGCGATAAAACAAACCTTCCAGCCCCTGCCTGGCCAATGCTTTGGGCATTTCCCCTTTTTCATCGCTGCTGTATTCAAAATCATAGTCATAATATGAAGCAACATCTTCAATTTTTTCACCGATGACTTCAATATCAGAAAGATCAAGCGGACGTCCCTGCTGCTCTGCAGCATACTTTAAATATCCGACTGATGCCGGTTCATGACCGAGGATAGAAGCGCCTACCAGGTCTGCCGACAGCATGTCTCTTGAGGCAATTAAAAGGTTACTGCGTCTCATTTTACCGTCAAAAGCCGGCCCTCTCTCAAGGCTGTAAATACCATCAATCACCGACAGTGAAGGTGGCATCGGTTCAGCTATTTTTGAAACGTGAAAATGCAAGTTCCGTTCCGGGTCGGCGCTGTGGCATTTTTTCCTGGAGGCAATATCAATCGTGCCTTTTAAGTTTTTCATGCTCAGGCTGACTACAGTTTGATTGTGAGATTTCATAACAGGAAGGTTAACCAGAAAATCACTATCCAGCAGGTCACTGTTGTATTTCAGGTTGATCCCATCACCAAGATCAACTTCTTGAAAAGACCGCTTCATAATATTAATAACCTTAACTCCGTAACGCTGTTTCAACTTTTCATAACCAAGTGATTCAAAAGCATCTTTCGGCGTTTCTATATCTTCCGGATCGGCCACGATGCCTTCCCCTATTGTAATATTCTCTACACCAAATTCCTTTAAAAGAACAACCATATCTTCAACTACCCGCGAGGTCGTAATCACACCCCACTTGGGGAAAGTACAGGCCTTTGTCCAAAAGACTATGTTAGGTTTTATAAACACCCTGCTCCCTGCAGAAAGGTGGTCAATACCCCCGCAATCGATCACTGCTTTCTTCAGCGAGTCGTACGGTTTTTCGTAGCGGACAACCGACACTTTTTTTGGGCTCAAAAGGAACTCCTCCTCCTGGCGAATGTGATAATATGCTTCCATTATAATAGAAGCAGGTGATGAGTGCATTATTAAATAATAAGAGGATATTACTGTTTTAAGTCAAATAAATAAACAGGTTTTTCATATTATATAGTTGAAAATTAAACACAGGACCTATGATTTACTTGCAAGTTTAAGTTTTCACCAATACCTATATACCGGGGAGGATCCTATGGATCAGAAAAATGAACGTGAACAGATTATCAATAATTTACAGCTTGGCAAAGAAATGATCCACTTAAATGCAGAAGAAGTTAAAAGTGCCGGATTAACTATGGACAATGCTCTTGGATTAACCAGGAAAGCACTGCTGGCCCACGGCAAAAAAGAATATGAGATGCCACCCAAGTTTGGTGTTCACCCTTACCAAACAAATTTTTATCATGCCATGCCCGCTTACATACCGCCTGAAAATGCAGTTGGTATTAAGTGGATTGCCAGTTACCCTGATAATCCATCCACCTATAACCTGCCCCAGATAGCAGGTTTGCTGATCATCAACGACGACCGCACAGGTGCCCCCCTGGCAATAATGGATGCAAACTATATAACAGCAATGCGAACACCGGCAGTAACTGCTCTTGCTGCTGCAGAACTGCATCCCGAAGCTGAAACCTTCGGAATGTTTGGGTGCGGAGTCCAGGGTTTAGAACACTGCCGGTTTATTACCAAAACACTAAAAAAACTAAAAAAAATATATGTCTACGATATAAATGAAAAAGCCATGGATAAGCTTATTGAAACTTTACAACCCGAACTTCCGGTTGAAATCATCCGCGGCAAAAACCCGGAATTTGTTACCAAAAAATGCCAAGTTCTAAGCTCTGCCACAATTATTCTAAAAAAGCCGATGGCTATAGTTAAAGACGAATGGGTTTCATCGGGCCAGACTATAATCCCCTGTGATCTGAATACCTTCTGGGATCCTGCGATTGCTCATAGGGCCGATAAATATATTGTAGATAGTGCTGCGGATCACCGCCACCTGGCTGAAGCAGGTTATTTCCCCGATGGATTGCCAGTAATTTCCTGCGAAACCGGGGAAGTCATTGCCGGTATCGCAAGGGGAAGAGAAAGGAACGACCAGTTAATCGTTTGCAGCAATATCGGTATGGCTGTTTGCGATATTGTAGTTGGCAAAAAAATATTACTTCTTGCAATAAACAAGGGATTGGGTCGAAAAATACCTCTTTAGCCGCCCGTTGGTGATTAAAATAATAAATATTTTATAATATTGAGTTAATTGTAAGAGGAGGAAATATGAACTTTCACAAAGGACTAACAATCTTTATTGCAATAATTATGACAGTGCTGCTTATTGAAACTGCAGGGTGCGATACCTTGCTTCCAGAAATAGAAGAGGAAAAAGTTCTTAAAGTTGGGGTGCTGGGGCCCTTCACGGGCCGCTCTGAAAATATTGGCCAGGAGTTCAAAGGGGCCGTTGAAATAGCCTTTGAAGAAATAGACTATCAAATTGGTGATTACCGGGTAGAATTATTCTGGATTGATTCTCAATCCGATGCCAAAAGAGCATTTCTCAACTATGAAGAGATGGTAGCTGAAGAAGAAATTGATGTAGGCATATTAAACTGGCATAGCCATGTGGCTATTGCCGCAATGGATGTTGCTGCACGAAACAAGCTACCGCATTTTTTTGGCCTTGGCGGCACAGACGTCATCAATGAAAAGTTTGATTATGACCCGGAATATTACAGCTATTATATGGCAAAAACATGGCCTACACCGGAAAAACTAACAAACGCATATGTTGAGGCTTTAGAATATGCAATTGAGAATGAAGCCTGGGAACCACGCAACAAAAAGGTCACAATTTATGGGGAAAACACGGATTGGGGTAAAAGCTTTGGTGCCGCAATCGCTGAAGACTTCAAAAATGCGGGGTGGGTAATTGCCGGCGAAATATATATTACAACCGGCGATATTGAATTACAGCCTGTCATGAAAGAGTTACGGGAGATGGATAGTGCAGTTATAGCAGGGACAATAGCTACCGGTTCTTCACTTGCTGCCTTTATTAACCAGGCAGATCAAGCAGGATTAAATAGCGTTATTATTGCTGAAGGCCTCGGTTGGGCTGGGGAATGGTACGATATAACCGGAGATTCAGCTAATTATGTTTTAGACCAGGTTCCTTCCTGGACTAACGACGAAGCCAGAGGCTTCGTAGAAGATTTCCAAGATAAATACGGCTACATGCCAAGTGCTTCAAGTGGTGGTCTGGTTTATGACAAAGCTTCTTTTTTTATTCAGATTGCAAAAGAAACCCTTGAAGAATATGGGGAATTAACTCGTGAAACCCTTTATAACTATGGTCAAGAAAAACTTTGGACCGGTGAAATCACTTACGAAAACGGAGTGGTAATGAATCAATACAAGTATGCCCCTGAAAGCATTCCTGACCCGGTTGTGGGGAGAAATTATTTCATATTTCCGGTAGTTCAATATTTCGAGGGTACCGGTACCATCATCTGGCCTGAAGCCTGGAAAGTAAAGGATTTTGAACCACCGGTAAGATAATATTAGAACCAGCATAATAGCTTAGGCAATTTCAAACATATTCAATTGCGATCTAACCGGAGAAGCTTCTTGAATCATTTACAGATAAGTGTTAACATATAACCAGTAAAATTAAATATGGTAAGGGGAGCTGGAGGATCCGGCTGAGAAAGAACGAGAAGTGTTCTGACCCTGAAACCTGATCTGGGTAATGCCAGCGGAGGGATATCAGCAATGATTGTACAGAGCTGTTGCCATCACTGGCGGCAGTTTTATTTTATTAAAGTAACTTCTCAGCCTGCTTAAGAAAGCTAAACTCGCTGATCGTTTCATTTTTCTTTAGCAAGCCTGACTGCACCAACCGATGCAGTCTGAACAGTTACTATTAAGCAATAAAAAGGAGGTGTCAGATATGCCAGTATGTAATTTAAGCTTGCAGATTATACCCCTGGTTGAAAAGGAAAAAATATACCCTCTAGTCGACAAGGTTATTGAGCTAATTAAATCCTCGGGAGTAAAACACCAGGTTGGCCCAATGGAAACAACCATGGAGGGAGAGCTCGAGGATCTGCTGGAAATTGTAAAACAGGCTCAGAAAGTATGCACTGATAGCGGAACTGACCGGATCCTGTCGGTAGTTAAAATAGATTACAGCAGCAGAGGGGTGACTATGGATGAAAAAGTGGGGAAATATCAAAGATAGTCTGCCGTCCCTGCTGTTTTTTGTAAGTTTAATAATTTTATGGGAAATATTAAGCCATGCCATTCAAGTCCCTGGATATATTTTACCGGCTCCATCGGTAATTACCCGCTCACTGGCAGCAAGCGCTTCGCTCTTAATTCATCACAGCCTGGTGACTTTAACTGCTGTAGGCGGAGGGCTAGCCCTGGCTATTTCAGCAGCATTGCTCCTGGCCCTATCCATGGATCGCTGGAAAGCTTTAAAGCAGGCACTTTACCCGGTGCTGGTGGTTTCACAGGCAGTGCCGATATTTGCCCTGGCCCCTTTAATGATGATCTGGTTTGGAGTTGGACTGCTGCCCAAGGTTCTAATTGTCGCGCTGGTCTGCTTCTTCCCCCTGGCGGTTAACCTGGTGGAAGGCCTGAGCCAGGTAGATCCTGAAGCAATGAATCTGATGAAAATCATGCGGGCCGACAAACTAATGATAATGAAATCTGTTCAGCTGCCGACAGCGATGCCGTATTTTTTTTCCGGGCTGAAAATTGCTGCCACCTATAGCGTCCTTGGGGCAATTATCGGAGAATGGCTCGGCGCCAGGGCCGGTCTGGGGATATACATGCTTAGAGCCATGAATTCATTTCAAACCGGCAATGTTTTTGCATCAATTGTGGTAGTTATCCTGCTCAGCCTGTTTTTATTTAAGACTGTTGAAGCTTTCAGCTGGTTGGCTATGCCCTGGAAGAAAGATTCATCTAATTATACTAAGGAGTGACAAATATGTTAAAGTATTTTAATTTACCATTACTGGCTTTTATAATTATTACAGGGCTCTTGGCCCTGTCCGGATGCTCCCCATCAGCAACGGAAGAACCTGAGCAGGTGACAGTATTACTTGACTGGACACCAAACACAAATTACAGCGGCATTTTTGCTGCGATGGAAGAAGGTTACTACGAAGAAAATGATTTAAATGTAGAGGTTATTGAAGCCCCCGGTAGTGTCGTTCAGATGGTTGCTGCCGGACAGGCCGAGTTTGGTATCAGTTACCAGGAAGAAGTAACCTATGCCCGTTCCAATGAAATACCAATTCTCTCTATTGCTGCCATAATCCAAAACAACACTTCCGGTTTTGCATCTCTTAAAGAAAGAGGAATAGAAACACCAGCCGACTTCGAGGGTAAAACTTATGGCGGGTGGGGCTCACCGGTAGAAGAAGCAATGATCAAGGCTCTGATGGAAGATTACGATGCAGATTTTGACCAGGTAGATCTAGTTACAACAGGCGAAGTCGACTCACTTATTGTTATTGAGCGTGAAGCTGATTTTGCCTGGATCTATTACGGCTGGACCGGCATCGAAGCTAAGCTGAAGGGCATGGAGCTTAACTTTATTGAACTACGCGAAGAAGAACCTGCTCTAAATTATTATACACCGGTGATTATAACCAGCGAAAGCCTGGCAGAAGACAACCCGGAACTCGCTGAAAGGTTTATGAAGGCAACTGCAGAGGGTTACCGCCTGACTATTGATGATCCGGACACAGCGGCGGGACACCTCTTAACTCATGCTCCTGAACTTGATGAAGCACTGGTCAGGGCCAGCCAGGAATGGCTCGCAGACAAGTACCAGGCTGAAGCGGAAACCTGGGGAATCCAGGAACTGGAAACCTGGGAGCAATATGGACAGTGGCTGGACCACTATGGTCTGATCGATGAACTGCCGGACTTTGAAGAAGCTTTTACAAACCAATTCCTGAGGTGACAACAATAGAAAAACTAAGTCTTGATAAAATAAGCTCAACTTACTATTCGGGTGAAAAAAAGCTGGCAGTGTTGGAAAAAGTATCGCTACATGTCCGGCACGGTGAATTTGTATCTGTTATAGGGCCAAGCGGATGCGGGAAAAGTACAATTTTGAAAACAGCTGCCGGTCTGATTAAACCCGATAGCGGTAGAGTCTGGATAGATAGGGTAGATGTAACAGGATCATCTCAACTGGTTGGTTACATGCCGCAGCAGGACTTACTATTCCCCTGGAAAACATTGTGGCAAAATGCTGCCCTCCCTTTACTGGCTGCAGGAGTAAGCAAAAAAGAAGCTTTTGAACATGTTGATGAAATGCTTCCTTTGTTTGGTTTGAAAGGTTTTGCAGATTATTATCCTTACCAGCTGTCAGGCGGCATGCGCCAGAGGGCAGCCCTGCTGCGGACCATGCTAATAGATAGCAACTTAATGCTGCTTGATGAACCTTTCGCCGCTCTTGATGCCCTGACCCGGGAACAAATGCAGGCCTGGCTGCTTGATATATGGGAAAACTTCAGGCGGTCTGTTCTTTTTGTAACCCACAGCATTGATGAAGCAATTTATCTTTCGGATCGTGTTTATGTTATTACCGAAAGACCTGGGAAAAATGCCATCGAGCAAAACATAGAACTCGGTCGTCCCAGGAAAAAAGCAGTTCTGACAAGCCGGGATTTTACACTTTACAAGCAGATCCTGATTAATGCCCTGGCCAACTAAAATCAGTGGCATTCGCTTCATCAGAAGATTTAATCAATAGCAGCAACCCTGATTGAACAGAAACTTTTACCTGAGATGTAATAAATTTATTACTGAGCCCCAGGGTTGAAGCAAAAAAAAGTGGCTGCTTGTTAAGAGGATACTTTAAACCTTCAGTTATCACGCCATCTACCCGGTTGGTCAGGGCAAAAAGAGAAAGGTAGTCGCCGGGAGCTCCGGTTAAAACAATCTCATCTCGGACCAGCACAACCTCCTGGTTCTCGCTAACTAAACGAGCGGGAATCCGCCTGCGTAGGGGGTTATATAAAAGTAAAACATTTATAAAAGCATGCTCAAAACGGGTTCCTCCAAGGGCACCCAAAATTATAATCTCAAGCGGTTCCATTTTAACCGAATGATCAAGGGCAAGTTCCAGATCAGATTTATCTTTATCGGAAGGATGAATAATCAATTCAGGATTAATTTTGCCTATTTCTTCCCGATCAGAAACAGAGAGGGAATCAAGATCGCCTATTACCAGATCAGGATTTAATCCCATGGCAAGGGCATGACCTGTCCCGCCGTTGACACAAACAATATAGTCATCCGGCTCAATTAAAGCCTGGTAATAGGCTATATTCACAAGGTCACCATTAGCTATGATTATTACCCGATTCGAGACCATTTTATTCCTTTCCATTAACTTCTATTGTTATAATTTGCTAAAATAATCTTCCAGGCGGTGCAATCCTTCCTGAAGGGTTTCCATGGAGCAGGCATAAGAAATACGGATATAGCCTTCCGCTCCTTTGCCAAAATCTATACCTGGGGTTATTGCCACCCCTGCCTCTTCCAAGATTTTATTAGCGAATGAATAAGAATCACCGGTGTATTTTTTTACATTGGCCATCATGTAGAAAGCACCATCTGGAGGTTTTGCCGGAGCAATACCAATTCTTTGTAATGCTTCATAGAGATAAATTCGGCGTTCGTTATAATCACTGAAACGCCTCTCCAATATCTCGGAGCTTTCCTGTAATGCCGCAATTCCCGCTGCCTGGTTGAAAGCACAGGCACAAATAAACAGGTTTTGCTGCAGTTTTTGCATATTCCTGATCATTGAACGCGGGGCAATCAGGTACCCTAACCTCCAACCGGTCATAATATTACGTTTTGAAAAACCATTTATCACTATAGCATTATCCGTGTATTCCAGTATTGAGTGATCCCGTCCGGTATAATTTATGCCATGATAGACCTCATCGGATATAATACACAGTCCTAATTCAGCAAGTCCCTGCAATTCTTCTTCCCCCAGAACTGCTCCGGTCGGGTTAGCCGGTGAATTTATAAGAATTCCCTTTACCTTTGGGCTTAATTTTTTCTTGACTTCATCAGACTGCAAGCGAAATGCATCTTCTTCACGGCAGGGAACCAGAAGAGGTTCTGCTCCAATGTAGTTTACAAAATTAGGATAGCAAGCATAGTAAGGATCAGACATTACCAGCTGATCGCCATCTCCCATTAAAGCTGAGAAGGCAAGTAACATGGCCGGAGAAGATCCAGATGTTACTATCACCTGTTCCGGATCAACACTTACACTGTAATTCCGGTTATAGTAATCGGCGATTTCTGCGCGTAATTCAGGCTTACCCAAACTGTGGGTATAACCTGTATCATTCTCGCGTATGGCATCTATTGCAGCTTCTTTAATGGCTCTGGGAGTTTCTCCCCCTGGTTCACCCACTTCCATATGAGCAATAGCCCGGCCCGATGCTTCAAGCTGCTGGGCCTTTTCCAAAATCTCCATGGCCAGGAAAGGCTTAATCAGATCGAGAGCAGCTGGATGATCCGGGTGCAGTGTAAAACCAAGATTTTCTTTTTTCAAAACACAGCCCTCCTTTAAACAAATTGAACAACCCTTAGATCTGGCCTGCTTCCTTTTCCTGGATTAAATCAAAGCAATATTCAATAATTTCCCTGCGCCTGACAATGCCAATAAATATACCCTGATCATCAACAACAGGCACAAAGTTCTGACTGCTGGCCAGAGACAATAAATCTACAATGCGTGCATCAATGCATACCGGCTTGTTAGTGGCATGTTGAGTAATGTCCTTTAGAGTTATCTTTTCCATGCCGCTTAAGTCAAGACCTGGGGTGTTTTTTAATTTCCATAAAAGATCACCTTCAGTTATAGTTCCTGCATAACATCCTTTGTCATCTACCAGGGGAACTGCTGCGAAACTCTGTTTTTCCATTCTTTCAAGGGCCTGGCGCATTGTTGTTTTGGGAGTCAGGCAAATGACTTCACTTTTTGGAATAAGGAAAAAAGCAACTTTCATTTAAATCAAAACCCTTCTTTTTCATTATCAATGATCCCACCGCAAACAATTCTGAACCCGGCTTTTTCATATAATTCTTTTAATTCCGGCTCAAATAAAACATTTACAGTTTTTATCCGGTCAGTTTTTAACTTCTCTTTAACCAGTTCCAGAAGTTTCAAGGCAATTCCTGCACGGTGAAATTCCGGATCAACCAGCAAGTTTCTGATCAGGGCATCGTCCACGCCATCGCTGATAACATCTACTATACCCACCAGCCTGGTGTTGTCAAAACATGCAGCAGTTAAATAAGTCTTGCCCAAAATAAATTTTAGCTGCGCTTCCCTGGAGTCCCAGCCAGCTTTCATTCTTAATGCAGCAACATCTTCAACTCTTAATTGCGGGTCTAATTGGTACTGCACTGCACACCAACTCATCTGTAAGGATAATCAAATAATTAATTCTTACTCCTGGTTGCGGGAAAGGAAAATATAAAGATAAAGGGCTAAACCGGCTACTACCAGGGTTAAAATGAGACTGTACGGATCCAATTCAATCCGACCCGATGCATAAATTAGTATAACTCCTACCAATCCCATCAAAGCTACTAAAACCGGATAAAGCCATTTTTTGATGTTCACCTGGTTAACCCCCGTATAAAAGCAGCCTGTTGCGGCTCAGTTTTCTTCCAGCCTGCTTTTTAAGTCTGGTAAAACTTTACTGATATTTTCACGTATAACAACCTCGGCTTTTGAATCATATTCAGTAGGCTGATTATTAATAATAGACATTTTTTTGGTTAGTCGCGGCAAATCTGCTACCGGGTAAACAACCAGGCTGCTGCCTACCACCAGCATTAAATCACACTCCCTTTGAATTTTATGCTGCAGCTCAAAAAAGAAGGCAGGCATGGGATCCCCAAAAAGAACCACCTCCGGCCTGAGCATACTGTAACAGTTGTGACATACCGGGGGAATTCTCTTTAACTCCACCTGCTGAACAAGTTCTTCAAAGGGATACTTCTTTTTGCAACCAAGGCAGTACCCTGTTCTCAGGTGACCGTGTACTTCCCAAACATTTTTCGAACCGGCTTTAACATGCAAACCATCGATATTCTGGGTAACAATACCCTTAATGTACCCCTGGTCTTCAAATTCTGCCAGTACTTTATGACCCTGGTTTGGCTCGGCTCCCGAGATACTGGCAAAACGACTAAACCCTGCTTCGTAAAAAAGACGGGGATCGTTATGCAGGACATCAACTGAAGATACAGCCATAGGATCAACTTTTTCCCAGATCCCTGTGCCCGGAGAACGGAAATCAGGGATGCCACTATCAGTGCTAATCCCAGCACCTGTTAACACAAAAACCTGGTTATGTTTCTTAATCAATTCGGCCAGGTACTCAATTTGCTCGGAATACTCCATAATAGTTCCTCCCTGCTCAGTGACTTATATTTATCAATCTATCAAAGGTCAATATTTAGCTAATTATTCTTACTCCGTTACCCCGTGGGTTACATAGCGATTCCTGCGCACGATCACAACTCTGCGGAAATTCTATATTAATAATATCGTAAAAATTGTCCCATTGCGAGTAGGAAAAATTGTACTTATGACAGTAAGCCAATAATTGATCACGGGCGCAAACATGATCGGCCCAGGAAGCACCAAAGCGATCGTTGCTGCCATCACCGATATAAATAACCATCTTTTCTTCTTCTTTAAGCCGGATCACATGTGAAGATTTGCAGTTGCCGCAAACGGTACAAACTTTATGGGCATAAGGTGTGTTTACTTCAAGGCTGCCCTTGCTGTTTAAAAAAGTATTATTCTTGAAAACCAGATCCACTTTTTCATATAGGCCGTAATATCTGAGGATCGGTTCAATATAAAAACCGAAGCCATCGCTGGCTACAACCACCGACCGACCTTCTGAACCGGCAAAGTTCAAAAACTCTTCAAAACCTGGCCGGATTTCCGCCCATTCCATGGCTTTCTCCAGTAATCGTTTTGGGTCGGGTGGAAGTTTTTCAGCCGCAAGCCTCAGCCACTTGCGAATCGGTATCTGCCTGTTCCTGTACATTTGCTCTATTTTTGCATATTCAGTTCCACCAAAACATGTAGCCATTTCCTGGGAAATATCAATAGTGGTAATTGTTCCGTCAAAATCTACCAGGTATGCTCCGTTTGATATCATAACTACCTCCATGTAACAAAACACAAAATCTTAAGTAACATGCTCAACTCGTTTCAGTTTTCTTAAGCAAACTACGCAGTACATAGCAGTACAGACTGAATAACGAAATACTAAAAAAGTTTTTTTAAATCAGCAGGCGAAGATGCCAGCATCAGGGCCCCTTCCCTGCTCAACTCTTCAGCAGACCTGAACCCCCACAATGCACCAACGGCAAAAAAATTTCCTGCTTTTGCAGTCCGCATATCAGTGCCAGTATCTCCAACATAAACTATTTCGCCGGGTTGAACTTGCATTTTTTGTGATATTAGAATAGCACCATATGGATCAGGCTTGCGGGGAATACCCGGTCTGATCCCCTTTACTTCTAAAAAAGAACACTCAGGTAATAACTTTTTCACTGTCAGCAGGGCAAATTCATGGGGTTTATTTGAAAATATTGCCTTGGGGACTGCCTTTTTCTCAAGAAATCTAAGCAGATCAGGAACGCCGGGGTAAGGCCTGGTATGATCGGCCCACCTCTGGCTGTATTCTTCCTTTACTGCTTCAACCATTTTTTCAAGCTTATGCTTCGAAGCAGTTGTTTCTTCCGGAAAAGTCCTTTGCACTAAAACATCCATTCCGTCTCCAACAAAGTAACGATACTCATCAACAGGATGTCGTTTATACCCTTTTTCTCTTAACACAGAGTTTACTGAAAGAGCTAAGTCCTTCAGGGTATCAAGCAGAGTTCCATCAAGATCGAAAATAACTGCTTTATAACTCAAAAACTATTCTCCTTTAAATATCTGAAGCAGGTTATCCAATATTAGCTGGTTTTTGTCCATCGACCAACCAGTGGTAGCACTGACTCCGGATAATAACGCCTGAAAATACGATAATAATAAAGTTCTTCTTTATTTCTAACCGGTACCGGCGCTTCTTCAGATTCCTTTGCATACTCCTCATCAGTAATTGCCTCTTCCGCAATATTTGTCAACATATCTGAAGAACCGGAACCCTGGTCAAACTGCTGCTTCTCACGCCAGGCCACCTCTTCACCAAGTTCCGGGACAAAAGCCCGCCTGAGTATCCATTTGTCCACAGGCTCATCACTCTCGAAATCATGCAGCTTCCAGTCAAGTGGAAACTGCTGGACCAACTCAAGCAGGGACGGCTTAAGGAAAGGCACCCGGCAGTCCAGCCCATGTGCAGAATTCATGCGGTCTACTCTCTGCAGTCCTGTTTTGCTAAGGTTTTTGAGGAAGGTTTCAATCTCCTCAGTTATTTCTTTGTCCGAACCAAGAGTTTTAAGGTAACTATAACCGGCAAAAATCTCATCAGAACCTTCACCAGTTAGCATAATTTTACGTCCATCTCTGGCAGCATAGCGAGCTGCGATGTAGTTGGGAATCGAAGAACGAACATAAGCACAATCAAAAGATTCAAGATGATAAATTACCTTGGGCAATACCTCCAACATTTCATCAATATCATAGGTATAGACATGGGGTATCGAACCAATTCTTTTTGCAACAATTTGTGCATATTTTATGTCTTTGCTTCCTTCAACACCAACAGTGTAAGTATTGATCGGCTCGGAAGAAATTTCAGCTGCCAGCGCTGCAACGATGCTGCTGTCAAGGCCTCCGCTTAAATATACCCCCACATCCTCTACTCTTTCGATTCTTTCCTCCACGGCAAGATAAAGCAGGTGGCGCATTTTCTCTTCGGCTTCTTCCAGGGTCAAATCCTTGTTTTCAATAATCCTCGGCACCTTGTAATACCTGACCCAGGTTTGTTTATCATCCAGGTAACTGCCTGGTGGAGCCTCTTTTATTTCCACACCCAAATCTAACAGGGCTTTGATTTCTGGTGCAATATATAAAGTACCATCTTTTTTGGCATAATAAAGTGGTTTAACACCGAAAGGATCCCTTGCTACAAAGGGGCTGCCCTCATCGTCATAATAGGCTATGGTAAATTCACCTTCTATGCTCTCAAAACAGGAAAGGCCTTCTTTATTAAACATATCACAGAACCTGGTTTCACCTTCACCGCCCTGCAAAATTGTCCCTTCCTCTTCAGAAAACACCATGTATCCATCAAGGGCTGCAGAAATATCACTTTCACTTTCCGGATCAGCACTGTTTAAAACTGCCATACCGTAACCGTCTTGATCAGCCTGCACACCTTTGAAACTCCCCCTGAATTTAACGCTTTCTATCAGCGGTTCCATATCTGATTCTTCACTTTTTTTGCCAAAAATGGCAACAAGACCGGACATCAACTTTCAACTCCCACAAATTATTTATCTCCTACGAGGGTAGGAAACTATGGTTTAAGTATAGCATATTTGGGGGGTACTGTAAAAAATTATGGTCAATAGAAACAATAAGGGTGGCTCTATATTCTTTTGATAATCCAGGCTGTTTATTGGATCGTCAGGCTCGAATTTAGTAAAAAAAACACCCGCATTCGAAGTTTCCTTAACCAGGCTGGACAATTACTTTTTATTTCAAGTCACTTTTGTAATACAAAGCCCCCACCGGGCAGGCATCAACGCAAAGGTGACATTCGGTGCAGATCGATTCAGCCAGGGGTACTTCTTCAAAAGTTGTAACAACCCTGTTAATACCGCGTCCGGTAAACCCAATAGCTCCAACTTTTGCCTCTTCCCGATCAGCCCACACACAATGACCACAGAGCACACATCGGCTGCGATTAAAAGCAAATTCAGCGGGGCTTTCATCAATTTCATAGTTTCTTTCGATCAGCTTGAATCTTTTTTGCCGCAGCTTTAAACCTCTGTCTTTTGCAA
The DNA here is from genome assembly GCA_051748445.1 of Bacillota bacterium. Taxonomy (GTDB): domain Bacteria; phylum Bacillota; class Dethiobacteria; order DTU022; family DTU022; genus T3SED10-7. The sequence goes on along the minus strand of JBNJHL010000022.1, from coordinate 3,528 downwards.
TTTTCTGCAGGGCGCAGTTTTTATTCGCTGCACACTCTGCACACCTGAGATCATGGTCGGATAGCAGCAGCTCGAACCCTGTTTTAATCAGTCTATCTATACGCTCACTCCTGGTTCTTACTTCCATCCCCTCTTTAACCGTCGTTGTACATGAAGTCACCGGCTTATCTATACCTTCAATTTCCACAAAACAGAGTCGGCAGGATGCGTTTGGCCTTTTTTTGTCTTTTATTGCACATAGGTGAGGGATGTAAATACCGTTATCCAGTGCTGCCCAAAGCAGCTTGTCTCCGGCCCTGGCTTCTATTTCACTGTCGTCAATTTTTATTTTTACGAGCTCACTCATTTTGCTTTTTTCTCCTTTTCGGGCGGCAGCACCGGCGGTGACAACTTGACAATCGCATTATATTCGGGTGGACATGCTTTCATACAGTTGTTGCATTTAACGCATTTTTCCTGGTCTATTTCTTTTAACCCGTCATCCCTGGTGAATATAGCTTCGGTGGGACAACTGCCGACACAGACATTACAAAGCTTACTGCATTTTGGTGGTTCTATGTAAAAAAGAATCAGTTCCCGGCAAACCCCGGCCGGACAGCGACCTTCTTCTATATGGGCTTTATACTCATCCATGAAATATTCAAGGGTTGTAAGAACCGGGTTAGGCGCGGTTTTCCCAAGGTTACAGAGAGAACCGTCGCGGACATCTTCAGCCAGTTCCTTAAGCAGTTCCAGTGTTTCTGCATCACCTTCACCCCTGGTAATACCGTCCAGGATATCAAGCATATGCTTGGTACCCAGCCTGCAAAAGGTACACTTCCCACAGGATTCATGCTGGGTAAATTCAAGAAAGTAGCGGGAAACCGAAACCATGCAGTCATTTTCATCCAATACTACAAGACCACCGGAGCCCATGATTGCTCCCGCTTCATGCAGTGAGTCAAAATCAATCGGCACATCCAGGGCCGATTCGGGCAAGCATCCCCCCGAAGGACCACCGATCTGCACTGCTTTAAACTCTTTGTTGTCGCGCAAACCATCGCCAACCTCAAAAACCAGCTCACGCAGGGTCGTGCCCATGGGCACTTCAACCAGACCAGTATTGTTAACTTTACCGACCAGTGAAAAAACTGCAGTACCGGGATTATCTTTCGTGCCGATTTCCTTAAACCAATCTGCCCCACGGTTGATGATATAAGGTACATAAGCAAAAGTTTTTACGTTATTTAAAACTGTCGGTTTGCCCCGGAAACCCTGGCTGGCCAGGCGCGGTGGTCTGCTTTCAGGCATCCCCATATTGCCTTCCATTGAATTAACCAGGGCTGTAGCCTCTCCGCAAACAAAAGCGCCCGAACCCTGGAATATTTCCAGATCAAAGCTGAAACCGGTACCCATGATTGACTCACCGAGCAGTCCTTTCCCACGAGCCTGATTGATTGCCTCCTGGACGTGCCTGACGGCCCGGGGATATTCAGCCCTTATATAAAGGTAGCCTTTTTGTGCACCAATAGCATATGCACAGAGAATCATCCCTTCTATAACCAGGTGGGGATCGGACTCCAGGATACTGCGGTCCATAAATGCCCCGGGATCACCCTCATCGGCGTTACAAATAACATACTTTTCGTCCTGGCCATTTTTGATACAGGCTTCCCATTTAATCCCGGCCGGGAATCCTGCTCCTCCCCGACCGCGCAGATTGGCTGCTTTAACCTCTTCCAGAACCGCGGAAGGTTCTCCTTTAAGGGCCTCAGAAAGGGCTTTATAACCTTCGCGGGCAATATAGCTGTCAATATCACGGACATCAATAAACCCACAATTTTCAAGAATTAGTTTTTGCTCATACACACCACGAGGAAAGTCTTCAAATGTGGGGAATACATCGTTGCGTTCCAGGGCAGCCAGGGCATATTCATATGATGGATCGTCGCCGGCCAGAAAATCTTCCACAAGCCGGTGAACCAGGCCATCATCAAGATAACCATAACAAACTGCCGGATAACCAGGTTTAGCTATCACCGCCAACGGCTCGGCATAGCAATGCCCTATGCATCCCACCTCGATCACATCAACGTTAAGTTTTTTATCTTTAATTTCCCTTTCAAAATCTTCTTTTATTTTCAAGGCACCTGCTGAAACCCCGCAGGTCGCGGTTCCAATTAATACCTGTGCCTTAGATTCTTTTGCATCACTCTTTTCCTTGGCTTTTTCGTATAGTTTTTTATAGATGACCTCAGAACCTGACGTGCTCATTGCTGCTCACCTGCTTCTTTTTCTGAATCCTCTTTGTTCTCGTTCTCTTTATCGCCATTAAATGAACCTTCGTCTTCGGGTTTACCGCTATTGCCTTCAAGCTCCAGCATAATTCCATCTACCCGGGTCGGAGTTACCTTGCCTTCTACCTGGTCATCAACAACCACTACCGGAGCCATAGTACAACATCCCACACAGGCTACACGCTCCAGGCTATAGCGGCGGTCCGGGGTTGTTTCACCCTCCTTAATTTCCATGCGGCGTTCAAATGATTCAAGGGTAATATCCCCCCCGACCATATAACAGGCAGTACCCAGGCAAACCTTTACCTCATGGTCACCAGGCGGATTAAGGCGGAACTGATTGTAAAATGTTGCCAAACCGTAAATATCCGCTGCCGGTATGTTAGTTCCTTCTGCAATCTTTTCCATGGCCAGCGCTGGCAGGTACCCCAGCTTAGCCTGGACTTTTTGCAAAATAGGAATTAAATCTTCTTTCTGCTTTGTACTACTACTGAGAACTTCATCAACAATAGAAAGTATTGTTTCCTTTTCGCCTTCCATTAACTGCAACGATTACATCCCCTTGTTAAAAAATCTTTGGCAACTATAAAACACAATAATATAATACCACTATGTCCTGAATTATTAAAGCGGGCTGCTATTAAAGAAATACTTTCAATAACTGCCCGCTTTAATTTTCTTAAGCAAAATTTACAAATACAAACTTTTTGTAACTCAGCCTAAATCGTTTTATACTACCCAGACCTGCTTAAAAAAACTGAAGTAAGCGTAAAGTGCAGGCATGAAAATGCCGGCAAAACAAACCTGGAGCAGGTTGGCCTTTAGTGAGTCGGCCACCGAGCGAGAGCTCCGGATGAGCTTATCGCGAGGGTAACCTAAGCGTAAGGTTGAAGCTAAGCCGTTGCAGTCCCAGCCCAAACGATCAGCTGGCGCAGTTTTCTTAAGCAGCCTGGGCTATTACAATCTTTGTAAGGTTATGAGGTTACCGGGTAAATTAGCTCTTCCTTGTAACCGGTAATAACCCTGATATAACCACCCAGCATTTTGTTAACTTCCTCGTCTCCGGTATCAACCAGAAGATGACCGTAATCAAGGGAAAGAACTTTTTCCCTGGTTGCCACGACTATGATATTTTTTTTGCCCACCTGCCTGATCACATCAGCACTGATCTGCTGGTTGCCACGGCCGAAAATATAACCCTGCCCCCCGATTACGGTAACAATAATTTTAGTATTTCTCCCTTTAATTTGCT